>NZ_CAIP01000155.1 GCF_000297435.1 Microcystis sp. T1-4
GGGTTTCATTACTTATAACCCCCTCCATTGCATAGGACAAACCGAAGAACCATAACTGATAACTGATAACTGATTACTGATTACTGATAACTGATAACTGATAACTGATAACTGATAACTGACAGCTATAAAAAAACCGACCAACAAGAGAGAATTCCTGTCAGTCAGTCGGTGATGATAGGCTGAATTTTAGTCAGCTTTATTTCTTAGCGGGGGCAGCCTTAACGAGTTCCAATTCACTTTCAGCGAAGTTATTGGTATTCAGTCCACCGGCGCTACCACTAAAACCGTGGTAGTTAACAGTGTTAAAACGGACGATAACGGGATAGAGGATACCACTTTTATCAACACTGGCTACGGTTCCTACATCGTTGTACCAGTAAGACTCTTTCCGTTTGACTCTAACTTCGGCTCCGCGTTCGATTCCAGGCATAGCTGTTGTTTTTTTTTAAGGGTTTAGTTAACAGGTTACAATCAGAGCGAATTTGCCGAAAGGGTTTTTACTTTAAGTTTTATTGCAAATCTTGCCACTCTGTTTGGACGAAATGCCCCGAACGTCCCCATAGGTCTGCCTTTGGGGCAATATTAACGATTGTTAAGTTAAAGGGAATGGCCGTAGTCAGGTATTTTTGGGCCGACATTCCCACATCTGGCCCGATTTGAAAAGCGGCTGCAGTGGCTAAACCTAAGCCTAATAACTGAGAAATCGGACCTCTGGGGAAGATAAGATGAGTTCCTAAGACTAAGCCGGCGGTTAAGGCTAAAGTTACCGATAAATTGGTGCCACAACGCGGATGTAGTGCCAATTGCCCCTCGCCATTTTTGAGACGATGAAGAGCCTGTTTGGCCGCCATTTGCAGTTCATTTGTATTAACCTGTCCGTAGAGATAAAAACCCCTATCGGTGGACAGTCCCCCCAGGGCCTCGTTATCCGCAGGGGAATGGTCAAAGGGTGATTGACGACGGGCAGCCATTTCGCTTAATACCCAGACGGTGGCGTGTTCCAAGGCGTGAACCTGTCGCAGGGTGAGAAATTCTTTCAAACCGGGGATAAAGCCGATTTGTGCCAGTAAATCGCTGTCTTGCCGGGGGGAGGGGTTTAACCAGTCAAAAGAGAGGTTAGAAGGGCTACTAGGGGTCATAAAGTTGTGGTAGGGGGCGTTTTTTCGAGGAGGACGAGGGTGCTATAGGGTTGCAAGGCGGTGTCCCAGTAGGTGTCTTTAATGGGGATTGACCAGGGTGGTTTCGGCAAAAGGTGGAAAATCTGGCCACAGGGAAACCGCTGCTAGTTCTTGCTTTAGGTAAGAAGCGAAATGATTCCAGTTATCTGGATTGCTGGTCTTGGTCATAGAAACTCTAGTCAATTAGCTGTCTAAATAGGCGTTAATGATAGCAAGAGCCACTAAGGGAGCGGTAATTGTTCTCAAAATGCGTTTTCCCAATGATACAGGTAGAAAATCAGCGGCGAGCGCTTGTTCTATTTCTGCCTCCGTCCATCCCCCTTCCGGTCCGATGGCCATGGTTATCTCGGTTGATGTTTGCAATTGAGAAAGTAGCGGGGCCACTGTTCTACGGGTAACACCAATATAACAAGTTGTCTGTGGGTTAGCTCCCCGCTTAAGGATGGCTAAAAATGATTGTGGTTCTTCGATAATGGGAATAATCTGTCTTTCTGATTGTTCTACAGCTTCCCGGGCAATTTTTCGCCAACGGTCGATTTTTTGAGGACTAGGATTGACTAAACCCCGTTCTGTCAGCAGCGGGATAATCCGATAAACTCCTAATTCGGTGGCAGCGCGGACGATATCATCAAAGCCATTTTTGGGAATTGCTACCATTAAATTCACTTGTACTGGTAGTTCGCTAGTTTCGTTTATCGCTTCTAAAAGATGGGCCGAATTATCAATTATTTCTGCTAACCACGCTTGTCCTTGTCCATTGAGGGCAATAAAACGTTCATGGGATTTTAAACGAACAACTTTTTTAAGATAATGACTTTGTTCGGGTGTTAAGGTAATTAACCCGTTTTCTAGGTTGTTAAAATCAAGAAGAAGACGGTAATACAAGGCGGTTTAGTCTATATTGATATTGTGATTAGGATCACTGTCAGCTATCTATTTTAGCTTTTATGGTGTTTTTGTATAGGGTTGAGAGTAGATTAGCTTATAGCAGTTATCTTAATGATGAAGTACGTAGTTTTCCTTTTGGGTAGTCAGTCGTCAATACCAAATTAGGTTATACTTCCTGTTGATGACAAAGGCTATAACTTACTATGGCCTCACCTACTCATATCTGTTATAAAATTTATCCTCATCAAGGTATCTCTTGGCAAATAAGAATTAAGACTTGACAGTCTCCACTCCCCAACCCCTAACCCCCAGAAAATCCATGGACATCACTGCTAAAATTAAAGATCTGGCACAAAAATATGATATACCTCCTCAACTGCTCAAAGAAGCCATGGCTTTAGAAGTGGAAAAATTTGCTCTAAAAAATCGGCGGCTATCACCTAAAATTATCGAACTTATCGAAAAATATACCGACTCCCCACAATCATAAATTTTATAGCTCTCTTGCATAATTTATTTTTGGTAAGTAGGGAGGCACAATTATTTGTAGGATGGGTTAGCGGTAGCGTAAGATGATCAGGCGTTGGTTTTCATGCTTCAAACCAACCTACGTTCATCTTATATTTAATGCCACCCACCCACTTAGTTTAAAAACGACAAAAATAAATATCAAGTTGCATAAAATCTCTAAATAAACCATTTAATTGGATTATTATTCATTCTTAATTCTCCTGATTACTGACTACTGGTTACTGAATCCTACCCAACCACAAAATTTTTGATTTTTACAAGAGTTATTATGACTTTGAGACTGAAACAAATTCGCTTAACTAATTGGAAATGTTATCCTAGTCAAAATATTACTTTTAACCTGCATCCCGACAGAAAAATTCAGATTATCTTCGGTAATAATGGCCACGGTAAAACTTCTCTGATGACAGGGATTTTATGGTGTCTCTATGGGGTAGATATTGTATCTAAAGAGACTCTGAAAACCTATTTTTATCGAGGTAAGGATGATTCTTCATCAGCAGAAGAAAAAGAAATGCGGGTAGAATTAAATTTTACTAAAAACGAGAAAAATTACTTTATCAGTCGCACAGCGAAACTAAAATTTAATGGTAGCAGTTCCTATCCTAGCGTAGAGGAAGCATTATTTTATGAAGATGGAACCATGAGAAGTAACTCTAGGGAATATATCGAAGCATTGCTTCCTAAATCTATTCGAGATTTTTTCTGTTTTGATGGCTCAAAAATCGAACAATATACCCAGATAACTCAAACTAAAGAAGCAAAAGAAGCAATTGAAAAAGTTTTGGGTATCCCTGAATTAAGAAACCTGCGCGATGATACAGAAAAAGCCTTACAAGAATTAGAAAAACGTTTAAATAAAGCAGAGGGAACCAGTCATGATTTTAGAGATAAGCTGCAACAATTGGGAGAATTAGAAGAAGATATTGACCTTAAAAAAGGTCAGCTTAAAAATGCCAAAGATAACGAAAAAAATGCTGTAGTTATTCATCAGGATGCTCAAGAAAAAGCTGCTCAGATTGAAAGTTTACAAGAAAAATTGGAGGAAATTCATGATTTAGAGAACAAGCGTATTGATTGGCAATCTCAGTTAAATAACCTACAAAAGTCTATCGATTCTTGGTTAAAAAAAGCTGCGATACCTTTGCTGATTAACTTTGTGCAGGAAATGGCTGACGATTTACAAGTTACTAGCTTAAAAAGCACTTCTAAAACTAATTCTACAGCAGTTTTAAAAGCAATACTTGAGGATAAAAGCTGTCTATGTGGTCGTTGTTTAGATAAAAATTCTCGTGATTTTATCCTTGAAAAAATTGCCGAACTAGAGTCCTTAGAAGTGGACAACGTCACCAGAATAGAAAAAGAGCAAATTAGAATTGATTTACAGGGAATTATCCGAGATAATGCCAAATTTAGTAATTATAGTCAATGGTTTTTACAAAGAGATCGTTTAGAAGAAGAAATTGAAGAAATTAATCAACATATTAGACAGCTAAAACGGGAAAGCACAGGAATAAATCAAGACTCGGTGAGGGAGATTTGGCGAAAAGTTATCGAATCGGAAGGAAAAGTTAAGGAGATTGAAGAAAAGATCGAACGCTTGCAAAAGGAAATCGAAATCAAAGAAAAGCAATTAGAAAATTTACGCAAAGAAGTGGAAATTTTAGCTAGTGAAAATCAAACCACCTCGATGTTATCTAATCAGGTTAAAATGGCCAGAGGTTTAAAAAATGCCACTAACGAATTAATCGAATGGCATATCGATAATTCCCAAAAAATGATTAATCAAGTAACCAGCGATCGCTATTTACAAGTAACCAATAAACCAGAGGAATATAGAGGAGTAGAAATCACTCCCGAATACACTTTAGGAATCCGTACCATCACGGGAAAATTATTAAATCCCGATGTCTTAAGTGCCGGAGAAAAGGAAGCTTTAGCCTTTGCTTTTATCACTGGTTTAAATCAAATAACCGATACTTGTGTACCCCTAATTATGGATACACCTTTCGGCCATTTAGACAAAGAACATCAAAAAAATATTATTAATTCCCTCCCTAATTTAAACTCCCAAGTAATTATTTTAGCCACCGATCGCGATCTTCCCGATCGACTTTTAAATCTGCTGCTCCCCTATACTACTGATATGTTCAAAATACACCGTTTGGCTGCCGATGAAGATGCTTCCGTGATTGAAGTGATGGAGAGTTACTAATGCAGAGAATCGATCCCAGTTTGAAGATTTATGCCTCAGAAACTTCCAGAAATTATCTACAGGTACTAAAAGATAATAAAACCTTTGAGCGCATGGTAGATGCTTATTTATTCGCCGCTGCTTTTGCCATTAAACAAGACTTCAGTATCTACGGAACCACTTTGAGCAATCGACAGGATTTAATTACTATTAGCCAAATCGAGCCAGAAGTTATTTTAGCTTTAACCGCGGGAATTTATATTATCTGTAAAAAGAATTCCTATCCTCAACCCAGCGACGGTAAAGAAGTTTTAGATAAGATCTGTCAATACGCAGAAGTGGGATTAAGGGAATTAAAAGAACGCTGGCAAGGCAAAGTCAGCAATCAAATCCAAGCTGACATTGAGAGAATTATCAATAATCTCTAAAATTCTCCCTATCTAACTATCTTTTTTAGCGATAACGACAAATTAGATTCTTTCCACACTGCCAAAAAAGACGGGTTCCACACGAATAGCAACGATACTAGCCGGACGTAAAACCATATATTCCCCTTGGATATTTCTGATCGGAACATTGATAAAATCGAGGGAATCGGCTTTCGGAATTAATTCGTTACTGTACCACTTTTGAAATTCTTGGATAGTCAAAAAACGGACTTCCTCGCGATGTCCGCTGCTTAAGAACAAATGTACGGCGTATTCGTCAGCCTTTCTACTCATTTTTTTAACTAATCAGATGGAATTTTTGTAATAAAGTTGCCATTAAAGGCGGAAAAGTGAGACGCAATTCGCTCAGATCCGAGAAAATTAATTTTTGGTAGCTTGGCAGGTCAAAAGCTAGTTTACCCTTTAATTCCGCCCGATTTTGATAGGTTAGCAGAATTTGTCCGCCCTGTTTACAAGCGATCGCATAACCTAATTCTACACCCACTAGGGGACTAGGCAGTAATTCCGTTTCCTTTTGGCTAATCGCCGTAGCATCGGCAATAAATAATAAACTTTTGCGAATTTGGCGTAATTGACTATCACTCAATCTGGTGACATTGCCCTCAGTTCGGGGCGTTTCTTCGATTTTTAAGGGCAAACGGGAGCGTTTATTGAGATTTTCGACGGTTTCGGTCAAAACTGTTTTTAAAGCGGTGCTAGAGTCCTTAAATTGGCTTTGGGAGCTAAAATAAATGACGGGATCCAACCAAGCGCTGAGGTCCTGTTTAGTAAAATAAATTTCTTGGGAAATCAGGTCAATATTCGAGATGACGTAACCGCCACTACCTTCGAGGTAAAATTCCACCCTTTCCCCTTCTAGATAGCGTTGGAACCAGACAGAACCCTGTATTGTCAGACTATCATCGAGAAAATCGGCTCTTAAACCCGATTTTAAGAGACTATTGCGACTTAAGCGCAAGTCGTGGGGACGTTTGACAACCTCGCGGATAGGTTCGTATTGGTCCAGATACCAAGCTTTCAGGGCAATGATGGCCATAGGTGTGGCGATTAAAGACACTCACCCATTTTAGCAGTAAGCACCGATATCCTCTCCACATTCATCGGCAAGGTAAGAAAGAGCGCGAAATCTTAACATCATCAGGTTTTCGTAGAGGGGATTTAGCTTGCAAAGGGGCGGAATCTCTAGAATTTTCCAGCTAAATAGGGTAATTTTCCGCGCAAAGGGACATTGAGCCGGAATTAGACGACAAATTCGATGAGCTAGTGCGGGTGTATTAATCTCTAGGCGATCGATTCGTTGCCGCAGGGGTTGCCATAAATCCCATTTTGGTTGCGGTGACGGATTTTTCCGATTGCCTTTCGACCAAGGGGCGATCCAATTAGACACAATTATTTTATTTGTGGTATAATCTGATACATCAGCATCGGCCATAGCTTTATCTTCAATTGATTGACTCATAAGGTTCTATCTGAGACTACGGGAGGGCAAATGCTCTTTGCCTAAAATCCTCTAGGACTTTCGGACATTTGACCGCTTTAACGATAACATCTCTGGGATAAAATTACCCGTTAAGACTGCACGGGAACGCTGGGGCTGCGGCGAGGAAACTTGAACATTTGTACTAACTTTCCATCTCCGAGTTATCACCTGAAAGCTAATAGGCAACAGACGACAATAAGATAACGTCACCAGTGAGTTTAACTAGATTAATCTCTAAGCTTCCCCCAAAGATATTGGCTCTGATTAGAGCTATTTCTAGGTTAGCAAAAAGTCAGGTTTTTTCACGTCAGCATAGTACACTTTTTCTGGGTATAAAATGGCACCCAGTTTTGTCAAAGATACGCAATGCAAGGGGTGGGGTGTGGGAATTATCAATTATGAATTATCAATTATGAATTGGGTAGTTGGCTCTCTTAGGTTTGGTGGGCAAAATGTATTCTAAGATACAGTCCTGCTGGCGGTCGCAACGCGCTCGCTACGCGAGACCGAGTGGAAGGAACCACAAAGACACAAAGGACACAAAGATTGATCGATCATAGTGTAAGTTAAACTTATCACACAGAACCTAGAAGAGCCAGGAGTTTTTTGCTGTGAACTGATAACTGATAACTGATAACTGATAACTGATAACTGATAACTGATTTACATTCTTTCCAAAACGGGAATTCCCAGGAGATATAAGCCTAATTTTAGGGTTCTTGCCGTTAAATCACACAAAAGTAAACGAGAGGTTTTAATCGGTTCTGCTGCTTTCAGAACGGGACAATTCTCATAAAAACGATTATACTTTTTACTGAGTTCATAAAGATAATCACATAAACGATTGGGTAATAAATCTTCTTCCACGGCACTAATTACTTCCGGCAGTTGCAGTAATTGTTTAGCCAGAATTAATTCGCTTTCATCCTTGAGAATTAGCGGTGAATTGGCACTTAAATCCTGAAAATTAATACCACCTTCGCGACTGATACTCTGAACCCTAGCGTAAGCGTACAGCATATAGGGGGCGGTGTTGCCTTGCAGATTGAGCATTTTGTCGTAACTGAAAACGTAGTTACTATTGCGATTTTGGCTGAGATCGGCGTATTTAACGGCACTTAATCCGACAGTTTCGGCAGTCTTAGCCATAAAATCGCTGGTTTCTTCTCTTTCCTCGCTTGTCAGTCTTTTTTCTAAGTCAGCTAGGGAACAGGCGATCGCTTGATCGAGTAATTCTTGTAATTTTACTGTCTCCCCGGAACGAGTTTTTAATTTTTTACCATCTTCCCCTAAAACTAATCCAAAAGCGACGTGAACCACTGCCACATTATCGGGTAAAAATCCCGCTTTTTTAGCCACCTGAAATACTTGGGCAAAATGGTTAGCTTGTCCAGCATCGGTGACATAAATTATTCTTTCGGCTTTATCTTGACGCACTCGATAACAAATTGCCGCTAAATCGGTAGTAGCGTAATTATAACCGCCGTCGGATTTCTTGACAATTAGGGGCAGAGGATACCCCTCTTTGTTGGTAAAACCATCGAGAAAGACGCATAAAGCGCCGTTGTCTTCTGTTAGCAATCCCTGTTGCTCTAATTCTCTGATTACTGTCTCAAGGTAGGGATTATAAAAAGATTCACCCCTTTCAGTTAGTTTTATATCGAGAATATCATAGATTTTCTGAAATTCCCGTCGTGATTGTTGACAAAGTAACTGCCATGCTTGACGACTTTGAGGATCACCCGACTGTAATTTTACTACGGCTTGGCGGGCAGTTTCTTTAAAGTTTTCGTCTTCATCAAAACGAATTTTGGCCTTTTTATAAAAGCTAACTAAATCCCCTAAATCCAGAGCATCTGCTTGGGTTAAAGCACTAGGATAAGCTTCTTGTAGATAGGTGATTAACATCCCGAATTGAGTCCCCCAATCCCCGACGTGATTAAGACGAATTACTTGATGATGACGAAATTCCAAAATCCGAGCAATACAATCACCGATTATAGTCGATCGCAAGTGGCCAACGTGCATTTCTTTGGCAATATTGGGACTGGAAAAATCGACAATAATTTTTTGACTGGGGTTAGCAGCGGCAACTCCTAAACGGTTGTCAGTAATTAGGTCTTTTAATTGGGTTTCTAGATAACTGGGTTTAAGGGTAAGATTGATAAAACCGGGTCCGGCAATTTCGGGGGGTTGACAGAGATCATCTATCTCTAGATTTTTTAGTAAAGTTGTCGCCACTTCCCGGGGTTTTTGTTTTAATTCTTTGGCTAAAGAGAGGGAAATATTACATTGATAATCGCCAAAACGGGGGTTACTAGCGGCCACAATTAGGGGATCGGTAGCGGCGAAGTTTTCCCCAAAGGATTTAACTAGGGATTGGGAAAAACGTTCTTTTATTTGTTGGATAATGGCAGTCATAGAGAGAATTTAGGAATGAATGTTAGAAATCTATGGGTAATGAGGAAATTTATCTTGCTCTCATCTTGAATAGAATTGAGCCGGACGGGGTATTATGTCCATTTTCTTGGTACATTATAAGCATCAAATTTAGTATCTTTACTAATTAGAATTAGTGATCTGTTTAGAGACTGAGCAATTAGCATTCTATCAAATGGATCACGGTGATGCAAGGGTAAAGTACAAATTTTTAGAGTATCAGAAAATGATATAGACAGTAAGGTTATATCTGATGCTTCTAGTTTAGTTTCAATGGTTTCATAACTTTTTTGTAGGTCTAACTTACCTAAATTTAACTTAATCGCAATTTCCCAGAGACTAACAATACTGACATAAACTTCAGGAGCAAAATCTATTTCCTCCCGAAGATTATTAGGCAAGTTAGAATCGTTTTCAGTTAACCAGATGAAAGTATGAGTATCCAGAAGAAAAGATGTCATCACATATATTCCTGAAAATCTTCCAAAGACTCATCAAAATCATCGGACAAAGGTAAGGTAAATGTACCTTGTAAAATTCCTGAACGACGTTTTCTAGGAGAAGGTTTCTCTATAATAACATCTGATTGATAATTGGCCATCAAATATTCAGCATAGTGAAGCAGTTCTATTTTTAATAACTCTGGCATTGCTTCGACAGTTTCTAAGATTTTTGTGTCTATATTCATAGGTTTGGGATACTTAATCTCAGCAAATTTTTACTAATTACTTATTCCTTAACCAATAAAACCACGGCATAAACTGCGATACCTTCTTCTCGTCCCACCGGTCCCAATTGTTCGTTAGTAGTGGCTTTAATTCCCACCTGGTCAGGATTAATCTTGAGAGTTTCTGCTAATTTGGCTCGCATCGCACTGAGGTGGGGTTTCATTTTCGGTTTTTCGGCAACAATTACCGAATCAATATTATTAATCTGCCAACCTTTATCGATAATTAACTGATTAACTTGCTCTAATAATTTTAAACTATTCGCCCCTTGCCATTGTGGGTCTGTGGGGGGAAAATAATGACCGATATCGCCTAAACTAAGCGCACCCAGCATGGCATCCATAATAGCGTGGGTTAAGACATCGGCATCACTGTGACCCAATAAACCCACAGTATGGGCAATCTCTAATCCTCCTAAAATTAAAGGTCTTCCTGTTACCAATCGGTGGATATCGTAGCCGTTACCAATACGAATATTCATAGAGCAGTCTCCTTGAAGTTATATTAATTATCTTATCGCAAAAGGGAACAAGTTAGGGAAATCTTTTCCCTAACTTGTCCTTATTAGTTAATTAGCTAGGAAGGATGAACTATTCTGCTGAAGTTTTTCCCAATACAATGAAAGCTTATACTAAATTGATTTTTGATAGTATCATTAACTGCCAATCCAACTTTAAAAACCCACTTGCCACTTGCCACTTCCCACTCTATACTTGTTAAATAAGATTTAGTATAACTCGATCGCTGTTAAAATTGCGGTAGAATCAGGAGAGCGTTGGGTTTCATGCTTCAAACCAACCTACGTTCTTGTTAAATAAGATTTATAGCGTTTTTCAGTCTGCTGAGGTACAAAAGTTATGGGTTTTAGGCACTCATGCAAAAGGGAAGAAAAATAGGTGTACCTTACTAGCTTAGGAAACGCTATAGTTAAACACCGAATTTTGAACAATTATGCAACAATTTATTCAACAGTTAAAAATCGATTTATCCTTGACAGTAATCTAGCAGTTTCATCATTTACTTTCCTAAATATCCTTAGCTAATCATCGCCAATAAACCTTGATAAAAAATCTGAAAACTAGGAGAACAATTATGAGCAGGAGTCATAAATTGAGAAATTTCTCGGGCTGCTTTCACTTTTTCTAAACCTCCTCGATGATACCCAGCTTTTTGAAGTATCTTTTCTAAGTTTTCCCAAGTTCCGCCCGTAATTTCATCGGGTTTTCTGTATTTTGCTTGCTGTCCCACATTAGTAGAAACTTTGGGATAGGCTGAGACTATAGCCTGAATATCACCAAAAAACCAAGCTTCTAGTTCTTCTATAGCAATTCTATTTAACACCTGAAATGTTTTTTTATCTTCACTAATCGTTTTGGTGATCAGTCCTGTTTGTTGGGCAATATTTTCTAACTTTTCTTTGAGCATTTGACAATCTTCATTATCTCTATCTACAAGAATAATGATTCGATAATCATCGGGTATCCAGCATTGATAGCCTTTTAATCGCTCCGGTAGTTTTTTGATTAAATCGGATTTACCTCGAAAGGCATGAATTTTATAGGTGACATTCTCAAATAATATTTTAGGTAAAATTTGATTTAAACATTCTTGGGTAGAAAATTCTTCAACTAAAAATTCAATATGCACTTTTTCCATCCTTTGCTATTAAATTTAAATGCTAGGATTACCCACATCAAAATAGTCCTCCATCCATAATTGACCCAACAAAGCACCATTTTGAATAAATTCCTTAACTCCTTGCATTGCTGAAGTACGTTTAGCTTGAGTAAAACCATTTTCATCTCGATAAAGTACCCAAACCTCCTCTGGTTTCAAACCATCTACAAAAAAGGGAGAATGAGTTGTTACCATTAATTGTGTACTTGCGGTCGCTGCCCGACATTCTTCTGCTAATTCAGGTAATAAACGGGGATGAAGATGATTTTCTGGTTCTTCTATTCCCAGTACTTGCGGAGGGCTTGGATCATATAATATAGTTAAATAAGCCAACATTTTTAAAGTGCCATCGGAGGCAAATTTGGAAAGAATTGGCTCTTGAAAAGGTGCGTCTTTAATTTGAAGTAAAAGCTGTCCATTCGGCATAATAGATGCTTCGACTTTTTCTAATCTAGGAATTCGACGAGAAAGGGTTTGTAAAATAGATTCTAATCGTTGAGGATGATCTTCTTTTAAATATTGAATAACATTAGGTAAATTGTCACCAGTTGGCGATAATCTTTCTTGCGCTCCTGCTTCTGGTTGAGTGCGAGTATTATCTGCGGTTAAGTAGGAAAGATACCAACTTGTGATAAAACGACGCAAAGCACTAACCCGGGGATGTTTGGCCAATTGTCCGAGGGTACTAACAGCTAAAAATTCTGGGGAGTCTAATCGTTCATAAATTCGTTCATCTTCTTCTTGGGGATTTTCTCCACTAATCACTATTCCTTCCCCTTCTTTAAAGTTTAAAAAGCGATAAGGTTTGCCCCTCGCTCCTTGTCTCCACTGTAACCATTCTTCGGCAACATAAGGGCGATTGTTAGCTTCATTAATAGCCAAATGATAGGTAATTAAAGGTGATGCAAATTTTTCTCGATATTTTAATTCGATAATGATGTAACCTTCTTGTCCTCTGGTTCTTAATTCTTTAAATCTTCCCCGTTTGTCCCAAGCTTTTTTTAAACCAACAGTAAAACATTCAGAGAGGAAAGCAAAGACATCAAATATGGTAGATTTTCCGCTCCCATTAGGACCGAGAAAAACGGTTAAAGGAGCAATGCTTTTTAATTCTAAGTCCTGTAAAGCTCGGTAATTTTGCACGCGCAGATTTTCGATTCGAGGTATAGAGTTTTTAGACATTGATTGTTGCTCTCTGCTGCTTTTAGCTCGTCTTGTCCCAGATTAGCTGTTAATTTTCCCAGTTCCCGCAAAAAACTGGTCAATTTTTAGTAATCTCGCTCTTCTGGACTGGTTATAGCAAATTAGCTCTCCTGATTCTACCGCAATTTTAACAGCGATCGAGTTATACTAAATCTTATTTAACAAGAACGTAGGTTGGGCTTCGGCCGTGAGCTTTTGCCGAACGGTTGAAGCATGAAACCCAACGCTCTCCCGATTCTACCGCACTCCGAGTTTTTTCTTGGGGATAATCTGCTAACTTCTGACTATCCACTGCCGATTACTGCAAAGGATAGCCATTTATTCTATCAAATTGATTAAGTATGATAACACTTGTGACTATATTTTTCACTGCCTTGCTGGCAGTTACGGATTTTACTTACCAAGTTTTGATTCATTTTCCCATACAAATCATCAATTTTTTGGGGTCGTTGTTGTCCTATGGAGTAATCGGACTGATAATTTTTGTCCTAGTCTGGATTGTGGGTGACTGATTTCTCGGTAGAAAAAAATGAGAGAATCAGCCTTAGCCAATTCTCCCCAATTTAAGCCAACTTTTAATTTTTACTGTTCACTAGCCACTGCTTGGGGTTGTCCTTGCGGTTGGAATTGGAACAGGGAATAAACCACATTGCGACGGATATCAATCATCATTTCTAAAAACATCTCGTAGCCTTCCTGTTTATACTCAATTAGGGGGTCTTTTTGACCGTAACCGCGTAAACCAATCGACTCCCGTAAAGCTTCCATAGCTTGCAGGTGTTCGCGCCATAACATATCGATTTGTTGCAGGATAAAATAACGTTCGGCATCGCGCATTAAACCGGCGCGAATATTATCCACTTGACGTTCCTTAATTTCGTAGGCTTTGCGAACTTCTTCGTGTAGGAACATCTTGATATCATTGACACTCATCTCCTCGACATCTTTAGCGGTAATATCTGCCAATAGATAGACGAATTCCTGAGATTTACTAATCAGTTTTTCCAAATCCCATTCTTCCGCCGGCAGTTCGGGATTAACATAAGCCATGACGATTTCATCCATGGTTTTTTCGGCGTATTGCAGCACCTGTTCTTTTAGGTCCATCCCCTCCAAAACCCGACGACGTTCGGCATAAATAGCGCGCCGTTGATTATTCATCACCTCGTCGTATTCAAACACCTGTTTCCGGGCATCATAATAGAAGGTTTCCACTTTTCTTTGCGCGCCTTCCAGGGAACGAGTTAACATTCCCGACTCAATAGGCATATCTTCTTCCACCCGGAAGGCATCCATTAAACCGGCCACGCGGTCGCCCCCAAAAATCCGCAATAAATTGTCTTCTAGGCTTAAAAAGAAGCGTGTGGAACCGGGGTCGCCCTGTCTGCCCGCCCGGCCTCGCAATTGGTTGTCAATGCGGCGGGATTCGTGGCGTTCCGTCCCGATAACGTGCAGTCCGCCTCTTTCTACTACCTCATCGTGTTCTTTACCCGTGTAATCTTCATAACTTTTGCGAATTAATTTATAGACTTCGCGTAACTTTTGAATAACTGGGTCATCCGTGGGGGCTTTTTCGGCTGCGATAGCGATTTTTTCTTCTACTTCTAATTCCGGTAAACTTTGAGTTCCGTGGGTATCAACGGCAAATTTAACCGCTTCTTTCAGGGCATTTTCTACCTCTTTCGGTAACTCGGTGGGAAAAATTTCCGCCGAGGCGCGCCAGTTTTTCTTCTTCTTACCCGGGGCGAATCCCTGCGGGCGATTGCGTTCTCCTAAACTGGGTAAACTAAAGGCCAGATTGTCATCCTCGGGCATAACTAATTTGGGCATTAAATACTCGCGAATTTTCAATCGGGCCATATAGTCGGAGTTACCACCGAGGATGATATCGGTTCCCCGTCCCGCCATATTCGTAGCAATAGTTACGGCCCCGGCCCGGCCTGCTTGGGCGACGATTTCCGATTCCCTTTCCACGTTTTCTGGACGGGCATTAAGTAAGTTATGGGGAATCTTTCTTTCCTGTAATAACAGCGAAAGCACTTCCGATTTTTCCACACTGGTGGTACCGACTAAAACCGGGCGACCCTGTTCGTGCATTTGTTGACATTCTTCGGCGACGGCGTTCCATTTTGCCTGTTCATTTTTATAGACCACATCGGCTAAATCTTGCCGGCGAGAAACGCGGTTAGTGGGAATAATTGTTACTTGCAGGTTATAGACTTTTTCTAGTTCCGTTTCTTCGGTTTTAGCCGTCCCGGTCATGCCAGATAATTTCGGATAGAGTAGGAAAAAGTTTTGATAGGTAATCGTGGCTAAGGTTTGGGTTTCCTGTTGAATTTCTACCCCTTCCTTAGCCTCCACTGCCTGATGTAAACCATCGCCCCAACGTCGCCCCGGTAATACCCGTCCCGTGAACTCATCAACAATAACAATTTCACCACTGCGGACGATATAGTTAACGTCTTTTTTCTGGAGTTCTTTGGCACGAATAGCGTTAGAAATATAGTGCGCCCAGGGATTTTCTTGGTCGTATAAATCGGTAACTCCTAATAGTTCTTCCGCTCTTTTAAAGCCTTCATCGGTCATTAAAACGTTACGGTCTTTTTCGTTAACTTCGTAGTCTCCCGGTCCGTCTTCTACTTTTTGGCGCACTAATTGCTTGGCGATTTCGGCGGCGAGAATATATTTTTCTGTGGGTCGATCGATCTGTCCTGATATAATTAATGGAGTTCTGGCCTCATCAATAAGAATTGAGTCCACCTCGTCGATAACGCAGTAGTTAAAGGGTCTTTGGACAACTTCCCCCATCACTGTAGCCATGTTATCGCGCAGATAATCAAAGCCGAGTTCGCTGTTAGTGGTGTAGGTGATGTCACAGGCATAATTTTTCTTTCTTTCTTCCGGACTCATGCCGGCTTGAATTAGTCCCACACTTAACCCTAAAAAGCGGTGTACCTGCCCCATCCACTCCGCGTCACGACGGGCGAGATAATCGTTGACGGTGACGACGTGAACCCCTTTTCCGGTCAATCCATTCAAATAAGCGGGGAGTGTGGCAACTAGGGTTTTTCCTTCCCCGGTTTTCATCTCGGCGATTTGTCCTTTGTGCAGTACCATTCCCCCCAATAACTGCACGTCAAAGTGACGCATCCCTAAGACTCGGATTCCCGCTTCCCGGACAATGGCGAAAGCTTCGGGGAGGATTTCCTCGAGAATATCCTCTCTTTGCTCATAATTTCTCGCTTTGTCCAATCTTTCCTTAAATTCGCTGGTTTTGCTCCTTAATTCCTCATCGGACAGGTTTTTAATGTCTTCTTCCAGCAGGTTGATTTCGGTGACGAGGGGCTGAAATTTTTTAATTTTGCGGGCGTTGGGATCTCCGAGTAGGGCTTTTAACATAGCAGTTTTTATTCTCTCGCTTCGATTGGCTCTTGATCTGTGGTGTTAACAATTGTATCACTCTCGTTGGGAGTAGAGAGTCATTTATCGCTGAAAAGGGACTCTTGCCAGTGGGCAAAAATTAAGTTAGAGATGGTATCTTAGAGATAAGAATATACTGATCTACTTTGATTCCCTAAAACCTTAAAAAACTTAGTATTGCCGACAAAGGAGGGTGAAACCATGACAGAAAGCCTTACCATGGCAGCCCTCTACGGGAAACTCTCAAAAATCGGACTAAAAAAAGATTATGTCCGAGAAAATGGCTTGCCCAGTTGGTGGGATGATGAACTCAATGATAAACCCGTTGCAGTCCTAGAAGGGGCAGGTTATATCGCCAAAAAGCTCAATCTTGACCTCTCATCCTTATTAACCCCTCAAGAAAAGGTCAAATTTAATCGACCTCCTCATACTAAATTTAAACAGCACAATAGCCAAAATAACCAACATCCCCATCTAGCACAAGCTTTAGCGAGTCGTTTTGCTGAGTTAATTTCCTTGGGGGTTGAAGTTAATTATACCCCTTTACCTAAGGATGCTAAAACCATCAGAGAAGACATCTTAAGTCAACAGCCAAAGGTTGACTTGACCTCTCTTTTAGATTATTGTTGGTCTCGGGGAATAGCGGTGGGATACTTTGATCATTTTCCTGACAAAACTAAGAAATTTGCTGGATTAATTCAATGGTATTCCACTTGTCCTGTAATTATTCTTAGTTCAAAATATCAACAGTCGGCAAGACTCGCTTTTGACTTAGCGCACGAATTAGGACATTTAGCATTAGCACATCTAAAAGATGGGGTATTAGTTGATGAAGAGATTACATTTGATAATGATAGAGAAGAAAAAGAAGCTAATCAATTTGCCACTGAATTACTCTTAGGTGATTGTGATAACTGCCTTGGGGATAGGAAATTCCAAAATGTTGAAAGATTCAGTAAATATGTTCAAGAGCATTTTATCTCTCATCATCCGGATATTGATATAGGTGCAATTATTCTGAACTATGGATGGCATAACAGGCGCTACTTTGCTTTAGCCATGGCTACTTTAAAATTATTAGAACCCAACCCAAATGGCAATAAGATTATTAATGAATATTTGGCTAATAAGTTAGACTGGGATAAATTTGATGACGAAACCTACGAATATCTAGAAAAGGTGTTAGGAGTTTAACCTTGACTGATTCTCTTTATTGTTTGGATAATGACATTATCCTAAAATTGTCCACCTATGGCTTATTTGAGAAAACCCTCAATACCTTTGGAGTTGAGATTAATCAAGTTAAAATTCTTCAGACATTTCAATATAAATTTAAAAGGCAAGCGCAACAAAAAAGGAAGAAAAACCCTGTTAAATATAACCTAGAATACGCTTTATCTGTGGTTGAAACCTGCGATAAAATATCAATCAATAATATCAATCAAGAGGATTTTATTCAATTACAGAAAATCGAAGGAATAGATATAGGTGAGGCTATTCTCATCAGTTATGTTAGCTACTTGAATAAACAAAATAATTTAAGCTATTTACTCACGGGAGATAAACGCTGCTTGAAAAATTTAAATGTTCCTGAAACTAATCAGATTACTGACTACCTTCAAGGTAAAATATGGTGTTTAGAACAATTAATTTTAAAAGATATTGAAATTTATGGATTTAAGTGTATTCAAGAGAAAATTTATCCCGTTCGAGATTGTGACACTAATCTTAAATTTATATTCGGTTATAGCAGAGAATCAGCAGAGCAGGAAGTCAGAGAATTGTTAAAAACTGAAATTAGGGAATTAAGAAAAGAAACGGGAAACTTACTTTATCCCTACCCTCCAGGATAGCAAAATTTGTTGTTTATTTTCGTTGATACAGTCCTGTCAGCAAGCGAGTGGAAGGAACCACTCCAGACACAGAGGACACGAAGAATAAGAGAGCATCCTTGGGAGTGGAGAATCATTTAAGTAGGGAGGCACAATTATTTGTAGGATGGGTTAGCGGTAGCGTAACCCATGCAGGCGTTGGGTTTCATGCTTCAACCCAACCTACGTTCATCTTATATTTAATTCCACCCACCCACTTATCGGTGAAAAGGGACTCTTGCCAGTGGGCAAAAATTAAGTTAATCTTCTCTCACCGGTGGCTTAACTAAAGGGGAAACCACCATATTTATTGATAATTATATCTATAGTTTCCATAATTGCGATCAATTCGCCCAAAATGGAGATAATTTGTTGATAATGTTCTAGGTCATCGTAGCTAAGGTGGCGACCTTTGCGGTCTTTTAGCCACTTCTGACACACTTGATAACCGCCGATATAAAAGTTCCAAATTTGGGGCGGAATCCCCGCAAAATACTGGTCAGAATTAATCGAAATTTGTTGTTTATTTTCGTCATATTTCACCTGTTCGACTATATTGGAACCTGCCACGGGATAGCTACTAATTTCTTTTCCCGTTGCTTTCATCAGGTGTAACTGCACTAATCTGTCACCTTTTTTGACTAATTCCCAGAATAATTCTTGATTACTGGTGAGAGGAACACGAGGAAAGTCTATTTTTAAAAATTCGGCGTAACGTTGGCGATATTGGGGAGAGTGAAAGACAGCATAGATATAGTTAAAAATGTCTTCTGGTCCAAAGGTTTTCTTTTTGTCTCCTTTGCCATCACTGATAAATTCTAATTCAAGTTTTGCCGAAAGTTCCTTAATAAATTCAGGCGCTAGATTGGGACGGCGACCATTTGGCGAGTTGGTTGGTTCTGTTTCAAATAGGGTTGGGGTATTGGTTGGATAAAGATAAAGGGGGAAGTTATGGTTAGATTCTTTCGTGATATTTGAAATCAAACAATCATTAGGAACTAAGTCAGTTATCCAAAAATGTCTATATTCATTATTTGCTATTTGACGAGAACAAACTAAACACAAATTTTCTTTGTTAAATATATGGTTTCTTAAATCAGGTCTTGTTCTATCCATAACATAATCAGAATAAAACATAAACCTATTGTCGAAGGGTCTATAAGCGCATAAGTCAAGGAATCTCCACAAGTCTATCTCTTGTTTCAAAGCTGTAGATGCTTTCTTCCAATTCCACTTTCCTAAATCATATTTATCAGAAAAAGAATTGTCTAATTTATCTTGATTAACTAATTCAGTAATTCGTTTAACTATCTGCTCTTTATCGAAATCTATAGCAAAGTGATCACGATGACTCTTGAAACCATAGATATGAGTAATATATATTTCATCAATTCTATGATATTTATTATATTCACCCAACAATTCTTCTGATTGACTTCTTAACAAATAAAATGGCTTTTTAGGCTCTATATCTAACCATTCAGTTGAACTAATATCATTTTCATCTAACCAATGATACTTACCACCAACTAACTCCTTATTCTCTTTAACCTCTCTAACACCCCACAAATCAGCATGATAAACCTTGGCTAAATCTTGCTGACTATCTTGATACTTAATAAAAAATGCAATCGCTACACCTTGCTGAATATCAAACACATTTTGATCGGTTGAACCATCGGGACAAACTTCTTTTTTCTTACTATTCCCATGCAAATCTAAAACATAAATCTCATCAAAAGTCTGCATCAAATTTTGACGCATTCCCCGAAAAGTGGGATTATCCAAATAACCATGATTTGTAATTAACGCCACAACTCCATAACCAGTTTCCGCTACCCGATACTGAGCAAAGCGAATAAACTTCACATAATCATCTAATAAACCTTTAGGGTTTCTCTCTCCCAATGGTTTTCCATCTAATTGATAATAATCCTTAACCAAATTCACAATCCAAGGGTCAGTATTCATCGACTGATAGGAATAGGGTGGATTGCCTAAAATCACCATAACTGGCATTTCTTGCTTAACATCTTTTGCCGCAGCTGCTTCATCGCGAATGCGATTTAAAAACCCATCAGCAGGGGGAATTTGAAAAGCTTCCTGTAGGGTGTTAGTGAGATAGATTCCCAAGCGTTCATCGGCACTAAAATCATAGCCTAATTCCTGAAGTTGTAAACCTAATTTCATGTGTGCTACGGTGTAGGGAGCCATCAGTAACTCAAACCCAAAGAGACGGGGTAATAAATGTTTACTAACATAACTAGACCACATCCCTTTCTGTTGACGAAAACTGTCATAGATATGGTCGATAACCGAGTGTAAAAAAGTGCCAGTTCCCACAGCAGGATCGAGGATTAAAACTTGGTGAACTTCCTGATTTTCTTGGCTATTATTAGGATTTTTAATCGTAATTTTTTTAGCATCGGCCAAACCTTTAGGAATCTGAAACTTATTTTTTAGAATATAGTCCACACTGCGAACCATGTAAGAAACCACGGGTTCAGGGGTATAATAAACCCCCCTAGACTCACGCATTTTACTATCGTATTCTGCTAAAAAAGTCTCATAAAAGTGAACCACAGGATCCTGCTTGCGCGTGCGTTTTCCAAAGCTGCTAAGAATACCATCCATGTCCGTTTGTTGTAAAATAGTCGCTAGAGTATCTACGGCCCAAGTAATCCGCTCATCTAATTCTGTACCAGCAATTTGATGAAAAATTCCCCGCAAAAAAGGGTTAGTTTTCGGTAGTCGAAATCCCGCCGTTTCCCTGGAAAAAGAACTTATTTGATCCGTATTACAGCGTGCTGCGAATAAACCATAACAGATTGTTTGTGCATACATATCCGCAAACTGCGCTTCATTGAGATCACTAATTAAAACTCGTTGAAAAGATTGCAATTGTTGCCGCAACATTCCCCCGCAATCTTGATCTTTTAAAGCTTGGCCGATTGCATCTCGAATTAACTGCGCTAAAGCGGCCATTTTTTTGGCTAATTCTCGCGGTGTTGTTATCTGAATAACTTTTGAGAGGAAAAATTGACAGAACAATTGTTCTACTTGTAAAATACCCTGGGAATCAGGTTTAATTTGCTTTTTTTGATTAAGACTTGCCACGGCAGCTGATAGACGCAATTCTCCCGATACATACCAACGAAATTCTAAATGATCGGTGATAATTAAATTACCTAAAGCCTGTAAATAACGTTTTATTTGGGGAGTATTTTCAACCTTTTTGAGAGAAGTTCCGATATCTTTTGCTTCCAGATGGCCAATTTCTACTATACCCTGATTAATCACAAAATCCGGAGCGCCACAAGCAATCCTTTTGGGTTCATTGAGAGCTTGTAGGTTATTATTTAGGGATTCAATTAATTTTTTTAAAGCAGGACGATAACTGTGTTCTGTGGCGTTACCCTGTTGATAAATGCCTGTGATTTCCTCTAGATATTTTGGCAGTGAATTACTCATTATCGTTGCGACATACAAACGTTCTTCTCTAGATAAAATATAACCTCATTTAGCCCCAATGTCCACTGAGATGCCCTCATCCTACTTTATGGCTGCATCTGACATTTGCAGAAATACCGACAATCAGCAATTATCAGTGATTCTTGAATTATCACAGATATATCAGCAGCTGCCTGTAAGCATCCCACCGAAAAGCTAATGCGCTGCCGGGTTTGGGGGGTTCTACCCCCCAAAAGCTGGGATTGAGTAATAAAATCGGAAGTAATGCCCAATTTTATCAGAGAGTTTTTGCGTAAAAATCCCAACTTGCTAGATTTACAAAAATAAGATGTACCCTGCTTTATCCCTCTCCTCAAGGATACCAAAGTTAGCTAAAATGAAATAATAGGCGATAATCTCATCTCAACAACTTCACCAAAATATTAACGATGGTCGATGAATTGTACTGTACGAATAGCTTCATCTATGGCAGAAAACTGACTTGGTTTGATCACTGCTTTCATTTCTAAGATCATCATTGTTGATTCACCTCAAACAATTTATTTTGTGCTAACTTTACAGTACAGATTGTCAAGATTTTAGTGGACACTGAGCTTGTCGAAGTGTCGTGCTTCGTGTCCCTGAGCTTTTACATTGAGCCTTTTTACATTAAACCTCTTGCATAATTAATTTTTGAGGGTTCAAAAACGGTAAGTAGGTGGGTGGAATTAAATATAAAATGAACGTAGGTTGGGTTGAAGCATGAAACCCAACGCCCGCATGGGTTACGCTACCGCTAACCCATCCTACAAATAATTGTGCCTACCTACTTAAGAATAAGGATTAAATTGCATAAAATCCTTAAATAGACCATTTAATAGACCATTTAATTGATTATTGTTCATTCCTAATTCTCCTGACTCCTGACTCCTGACTCCTAACCCTAACAACAATTTTTGATTTTTACAAGAGGTCTATTGAGCATATCGAAATGTGTCGAAATGTGTCGAAGTGCTGTTTTATATTGGTCGGGGTTTTATCCCGTCCCACTAAGCGCGAGGGTCTCCACCCCGACATTTGAGATAAAAATTCTGCGCTATCCATAGCGTGGCAGAAAATGGGAGTTAGAAGACAAAACAGGATAGACTTTTCTCTAGTCCGATCGATTTTGAGGGCCATGAAGGATTTATTGGCAATTTTTAGCAAGGAATTAAGCTCTTGGTTTCGGCGCTGTTGGTTAGCGCTACTATTAACCGGCAGGGTTTTTTACTTCCTATTCACGCGCAAACCCGATTGGCGCGTCACTCAAGAACAAATGGTGGCAGCTGGGCCCGCCTCACTGATTATCGCTATGATCACGGCTGCGGTGATCGGCATGATCTTTACCATCCAAGTGGCCCGGGAGTTCCAAGCCTTGGGCGCCGGCAGTATGGTGGGGGGAATTTTGGCCCTTGCTCTCGGTCGGGAACTCTGTCCGATTATGATGGCGATCGTGGTAGCCGGTCGGGTAGGATCGGCTTTTGCGGCGGAAATCGGTACCATGAAGGTGACAGAGCAGATCGACGCACTCTATATGCTCAAAACCGATCCCGTGGAGTATCTGGTGCTGCCTCGTTTAATTGCCTGTTGTCTGATGGTTCCCGCTTTGAGTGTTATGGCGTTGCTGATCGGTTTGGGTAGCGGTTTGCTGGTCGGCCAAAGTTTATACGGCATTGCCAATTCAGTTTTTCTCGACTCGGTTCGCGGTTTCCTGCGTGTGGGAGATGTGCTGAGTGGACCGGTTAAAGGGTTGGTTTTTGGGGCTTTAATCGCGATTATCGGCTGTAATTGGGGTTTAACGACCGATGGCGGTGCTAAAGGAGTCGGCCAAGCTACTACCGCAGCCGTAGTCACTATGCTCTTAGCGATTTTTGTATCTAATCTGCTGATGACTTGGATCTTGTTCCAAGGAGCCGGCAATAGTTCGGTTTTATTTGGACAGTAATTTCAGTTAAAAACGCTCATTTTCTCGCCATTGTTCTCAATT
The DNA here is from genome assembly GCF_000297435.1 of Microcystis sp. T1-4. GTDB lineage: Bacteria > Cyanobacteriota > Cyanobacteriia > Cyanobacteriales > Microcystaceae > Microcystis. The sequence continues at coordinate 23,538 of NZ_CAIP01000155.1, forward strand.
CTCTACTGACCGAAAATCTAATCAAGCTTATCCTCAGTTTTATAAATTTTATCGGGAAAGACTGGGGATATGGGCAGATAATTCGGCAGCAATGCCACCTATAGGCCGATTTAATTGACTTAGAAGCAAATTGATGGCTTCTTCTTGTCTTCCTTCCTCAACAATTGTTGAATATTGATTATCCCTAGGTTGAGATTAAATTATCTCCTATAAGTAGGTGGGTGGAATTAAATATAAAATAAACGTAGGTTGGGTTGAAGCATGAAACCCAACGCCCGCATGGGTTACGCTACCGCTAACCCATCCTACAAATAATTGTGCCTACCTACTTAACTATCGGGGAAATGTTTGGCAAGACAATCGGAACAAATTCCTGCTTTGCTAAAATAATCTCCATAGTCTTGTACGTTAGCTGATGCTTGACCACAGTAGGAACAAATTTGAAATATCGTTGCTATCGTTCTCTGTTCGTCAACATCGTCAAAATCAGAAAAACACTCATTAGTGAGAATTTCGCCGATATTGACATCGCAAAGGTATGATTCTTTAATTATGTCCAAAACTATCGACTGTTGTTCCTCAAAACTTAGGGACTGAAACGCCTTATTTTTCAAATACAATCGACCTAACATTGCATTGACAGCATAACTAGCTTGATGATCTGACATAATGATAATAGAAGGAATTAAGAGCAGAAAAATAAGCCCAGTAATTTCAGTTTATAGGTATAAATTAAGGGCAAAATAGCCGATTGTTTTGATTTATATCCTAAGACATAAATTGCTATAATGTCCATTCTACAAGTCTTTGAGTCCATCCAAAGCCAAGGAAATAGGCTAAAATAGCTGAAACTCTTGGCAGTTCTAATTTTTGCCAAATAATGATCCAACCCGGTAGCTCCGGGGGTAATCTCAGGAGGATAGAGGTAATGGCCAATTCAGATTCATCCGCCTCAACGGGGGAAAAATTTACTCACAATCCCGCCAGTTTCTTGGCCGCTGCCGGGCAAGTGGCAAACCAGATCGCTCGGGCGGCAAAAACCGCGGGCGAAGCGGCCGCCCAGCAATGGCAGGCAGCAAGCGACTCCGTTCTCGAAGCCGCTAACCCCCTCCTCAAAGCTACCCAAGACACGGGCCAAGTTCTCATGGAAACGGCGGTGGAAGCAGTCAAACCCCTGACCGAACAGGCCAGTCAAGTGGGGCAGACCGCCCTGGAAAAGGCAACGGCAACCGCCGACTCCGTCGTCTCGGCCACCGGGCAAATCGCCAGCCAAATCAGCCAAGCAGTGGATCCGGCGGCCGTTGGCGGCGCTTTCCTGGGAATGTCGGCAGGACAAGTGGCCGGCGGCGTGATCGGCGGGGCGATTGGTTCGGCACTCGGACCAGGGGGGGCGGTTTTGGGCGCTCAAGTGGGTGCTTTTGCCGGCAGCACCACCGGAGCAAAGTTAGGCTATGATGTCACCCACGAAATTGTCCACCCCGAGCCCGGCAAGGCTCAGGCGGGAGCAAATCCCATCGAGATCGCAGAACACCTGAGCAAGAAAAGCGGCGAGAAGCTCGGTGAAACCCTGGGGACGGCGGGCGGCGCAATTCTGGGGACGGTCATCGCCGGGCCCGCGGGCGGCATGGTAGGCGCTCTGGCCGGAGAGGTTTTCGGGGGACAGTTAGGGGAAAATACGGCGGTTGCCTTTAATCAACAAGTGGAGCGGCAAGGAAAGCCCTCTGAGGAAGCCTCCCCCGAGCAGACAGACGTGAGGGATTGGACGATCAAGACGGGCAGTAGTTTTGTCGGGGAAACAGGAAGTGCTTTGGTCGGTAGGGCGATCGGTAAGCTCGTGGCCGGTGCGGCGGGGGCAGAGATCGGTCGGAGCTTGGGTGCGATCGCTGGGGAGCGAATCGACTGGACCTCTCAGCCTCAACCCGGTTCGCTCCCTCGGCCCTCCCAAGAGGGTCAAGAAGAACCCCCCCAGATCAGCTAAGAACAAAATTTTGCCCTTGCTGCTCACTGTCCGAAGTTATTCCTCTTCCTCTCTGCTCTCGCGCTCGACTTAACAAGGGTTTGCGGCAAAAAGTTTTTCGTGGGGGCAGGGTGTGGGGAGAAACAATTCATAACTTGAGAGTTAATCACACTATTAAAAACGGATTTGGTATCACTCCAAGGGTCGGCACTTTTTGAGGGAAAAAAAGTCTAAAAACCTTGTTGGATAAGGTTTTTAGATTTATTCGGCCAACCCTAACAATATCCAGTTGACCACAACTACCCCTGCACCACCTGTTTAAGGGTGGTAAAGGTTTCTAGGTTGATTAAGCCCCGACGCTGGCCTTTTTGGTTGGAAATGCCCAAAAATACCGATTCTCCCTGTTTGGGATTGCGATCGAATCGGGGGGAAGAATTGATATAAACTAAAGCACTATCGGACTCCATGGCGAATTGACGACTTTCTCGATAGGATTCGGTGACAATACAATCGGCATGACCGCTACTATACTTATTAATCCAAGCGATCGCATCAGTAAGGGTATCCACTAACCTAAAGGCCACCGTTTTTTCTAAATAGGGTCTTTGCCAATCATTATCGGTGGCCATGGTTAAATGTTCCGGAAAATCCGCCGCTAATCGGGTATCCCCCCGCAATTTAAAGCCTTTTTCCTGCAAACTTTTAAACAAACGACTTAAAGTCGAAGAATTCTGATGGGGACTAATTAAAACTTTTTCGATCGCATTAACCGGATCGGGTATGCTGCCATGACTATCGATAATTACCTGACGGGCTAACTCCAAATCGCCACTGGGAGACCAATACAAATAACAGTTTCCCATGGCCGCACGCAAAACGGGAACCGTGGCCAATTGACTCACCTGACCGATTAAACTAGGGCGACCGTAGGGAATAATCAAATTAACATAATTTTCCTGGGTCACTAACTCCTCTAGGGAGGGACTACAATCACAGGGTAAACCACTCAGACAATCCAGCGGTAAACCCACATCTTGCAATGCTTCTTGGATAATTTCCGTAATCACCCCATCGGAATGACTAGAAGCATTGGAACCGCGAATAATCAAACTATTGCCACTTTTTAGGGAAAATCCCGCCGCTACCATCGCTAATTCCGGAAAACCTTCATAGACTAAGGCAATCACTCCTAAGGGCATCCTTTGGCAATAGGTTTGGGAAGGATTAAGTTGATAGGCCGCGTTAATTACCTGTTGCAGCGGATCCGATGCTTCCGCTAGTTGTTGTAATACCTCCACCGTCGTCTCTAAACGTTCGGGAGTTAACCTTAACCAGCGAATCATTTGTTCTGAGACAGCCATCTCTCGACTGACTTCTAAATCGAGGGTATTGGCTTCTAAAATGCGATCAAAGCCAGTTTTAATGCCCTTAGCGATCGCAATTACCCCGCGATTTCTTTCGTTGCCATTAAATTGACCTAGAGCCAGAAAAGCATTGTATGCTTGCTTAAAGATCGTCAGGGGGGTTTTGGGGGAACTTTCGCTCATAAATTGATAGATTGATTGTTGTCTAGCGTCGATAGGCTAACCAAAAGATGAACGCAGGCAAAATAACTAATAGCATAACTAGAATTGCCCCAAAAATTACGCTTACCCCCGGCGGTGATTTTAAAATTAAGGGTAGCCAGACGATCGATAATAACAGAATTATCCCCATCATCAGGGGTAATACCTCTTGCCCAAGGCGCTGATTGGTACTCACCCAACGAAATCCCGTCCAGCGCCAAGTGCGTTTATAGGGATAGTGGGGGGCTAATTGTTCGATAATTTGACCGTTTTCCTGGAGCACAAATATCTGTTGACAGCGATCGCAACCAAAGGCATCGGTCAATAAAATTGGGCATAATCTCCCTTTCCGACGACAGGGACAGGGATAGTCTTGGTGTTGGTCGATTTTGGTATATTTATACGGTCGCACAAGCTAAATTTTTGTTTATAAACGGTTGTTTTTAGTCGCCTGCGGTCAATAGCTAAGGGATTCAACGGTTGCCCCAAATCCTCAACCCTATTGCTCACGGGTAATTCCCATCTTAAGGGATGCCTTTGAATTATTCACCCCAATATTAAGATTTATTTCCTGATTTTTCTAAGCGGGCAACGCGATTCGAACGCGCGACATTCACCTTGGCAAGGTGACGCTCTACCACTGAGCTATGCCCGCAAGCCTTTTTTTTCGCACTCTTCCAATCTTGCCAAATCTCAGCGCATTTGTCAAGTGGTTTGGAGTATTTTTTTACAATGATTCATTTTCCGGCAAGTCCCCCAAACCCGTAATAGCTTCGAGAACCACTTCTATCTTCGCCTGTAGTCGGTTGAACTGATGTTCCAAGCGATCAAAACGCTTGTCAATGGCGGCGAATTTTTCATCCACTGCGGCAAATTTTTCATCTATATGCCGTTCCATAGCCTCAAAAGCTTCTGTAATCCGCCCCTCTGGTTCTAGGTCTAATTCCAGAGTCTTGATCCTCTCGACAGCGTTGACTAATTGCCGTCTGAGTTGGTTAATATATTTGTTCTGTTCAGCTTCGCTCATCAGTGGAACTCCGGGGGAGTGGGGACAGCTAAAACCCTCAATGCTGGCGGAATTTTCCTAGCCTTCTATCAGTGCCTGTTGGGGATTATTTTGCAATAATTCTAGGGGTTTATCTTCATCCCGGGGACGCAATTGACGCATGAGACTAGCCATTTCTAGGGCAGATAGGCCATAATTCCAGCCCAAATTACTTTTAATACCGGCCCGTTCGAGGGCCTGTTGTAGAGTATCAGTGGTGAGAATACCGAAGACAACGGGAACACCCGTCTGAAAAGCGGCCGCAGCGATACCTTTAGCGGCCTCGGCGGCAACGTAGTCAAAATGGGGCGTTTGGCCGCGAATAATTGCCCCTAGACAAATAACGGCATCGTAACGGTGGGAAAGGGCGACTTGACGGGCTACCATTGGCACTTCAAAGCTACCCGGTACCCAGATATAATCCACTTGAGTGCCATCGGGATTAACATCAACCCCGTGACGCTTGAGACAGTCTTGACAGCCTGATAACAGTTTATCGGTGACGAGATCATTAAAACGACCAATCACGACCGCAAAGCGCAAAGAGGATATATCCTCGGTAAAATTTCCCTCAAAAACAGTCATAAGGTGTGGGGTGTGGGGTGTGGGGTGTGGGGTGTGGGGAGGTGGGGAGATGGGGTAGTGGGGAGGTGGGGAAACTGTCTCATCACCCTATCACCCTATCTCCTCCTGTCTCCTGACTGCTGATCAAGGCTAAATCACTAAAAAGTTTAAAATAGCGACGGCAACCACTAAAATTGCCCAAATTGCCGAACCCAGATAGAGAAGGGGTTTCGATTGGTCCCAGTTTTGGGGGGAAGCATAGGCAACGGGGACACCAATTACCATCAGCAAGGAAAATAAAACTAGGGCAATGAGAAAAAATTGAAAAACAATAGACATGATTGGGTTCTCCTAAAGCAGTTGATCTTTATTTAGATAATTCTCCCAGATTTGATACTTGTATGGAAGAGCCTCGCTTCCACTCAACCTTAACTGGACGATCCTTCCTCTAACTCCTGCCTGAATCAGGGTTTAAAGGATATATCCCCGTCAGACCGAATCCACGAGCATATTAATTTTACTGCCAGTGACTATCTAACCGCAGCGGGGCTGAAAACTTTTTTCCATTGTCTATCCTTGCCAACAACAGCAGGGCAAGGGTTAGGTGGGAAAAGGGACTCTCTGTGATCCCTTACCCAGATTAGCCTATTTTGGCGTTTTCGCCAAACCTAGCCTATAAAGGTCTCCAGACTGCTGAACTGCTAAAAGCTAATGGTCAAGCCCCCCAAACGGATGCCGGCACCGAAAATGACGAATAATACTGCTAGAGTGGTGACGGCGACTATGTGCAGGGCGAGGAAATTTAAGTTTTCCTCGCTCAGTTGAGGAAGGAGAAAAAAGCGGGAATGAAGGGCCAAGATGAGAGTTAAGAGCAGTAAAGCTAACTTAATTCCTATATAAACCGACAAAAAACTATCAAATGACCAAAAATCACGAAATCCGGGCAAATAAATCCAAGTCAGTCCTAGGCCTGTTATCACCTGCAACAATAGCGCAGATAACCCAAAACCTTCAAAATATTGCTCAAATTGACGAATTCGGTCTGGTTCTCGGTTTTTGAGGGCCTGGGGTAGAACGGTGACTGCCAACAATAAATGACCACCGGCCCAGACGGTCGCCCCTAGGGTGTGGAGAATTACTAAAATTTTGAACAACATCGGTTTCTCTCAGTCATGATTTGCTAACTTATAGTTCTTGACCCGGTTATTTCCGAGCATTTAGTAACAATAGATACAGAAAAAATCTCGATAACTTCTCCTTACTAAAAAATATGGATTTAATTTTATGTCATCAAACGGCGGATTTTGACGCTTTGGGGGCAGCGGTGGGTTTATCGTTGCTGAAAGCGGGTAGTCGCATTGTGTTAACGGGGGGAGCGCACCCAACAGTGAGGGAATTTTTAGCCCTGCATCGGGATGAGTTCGCTTTAATTGAAATGCGGAGTGTCAATCCGGCCCGTATTCGCTCTTTAATTATCGTTGATAATCAGTGGCGGGAGCGTCTGGGAAAAGCTTCCCAGTGGCTCGATTTAGACCATTTACAGGCGATCGAATTGTATGATCATCATTTGGATAGTGAAAGTGATATTCATGCCTCTAGCGTCCATTTAGAAGGGGTGGGAGCCACCACGACTTTAATTGTCGAAGCTTTACAAAAAGCCCAGATTAAACCAAACTCGATGGCAGCGACGGTAATGGCGCTCGGTATTCACGTTGACACGGGTTCCCTGACTTTTGCCGGTAGTACCCCCAGGGATGCCTATGCTTTGGCCTGGTTAATGACCTGTGGTGCTAACATTAAAACGATCGCCCAATACTGTCAACCGAGTTTTTCCCCGCGCTTACAGGAGTTATTTAGCCTTGCCTGGGAAAATCTAGAGATTAAAACGATCCATGACCGTAAAATCGCCCACGTTCTCCTCCATACTGCCGATTTTATCCCCGGTTTGTCTAGTGTAGCCGAGCGCCTAATGGAATTATCCGATAGTGATGCGTTACTTTTTGGCCATAGTTATAGTAAAGACGAGGAAGATAATTCCCGACAGCGTTTAACTGTGATTGGTCGCTCTAGGATCGATGGAGTGAATCTATATCAGCTTTTTTCCCCCTATAACGGCGGTGGTCATGCTCAGGCCGCTTCGGTGAGTTTTCGCGATGTTCAGCCGGCACCACAGTTAAACCAACTGCTGGGGGACTTAATTGCCCAAATTCCTCCTTCTCCCACCGCGAGGGATTTAATGTCTTCCCCAGTGCGAACAATTCGTCCCGATACTTCTATATCTCAAGCCGAGCGCATCCTTTTCCGTTACGGCCATTCGGGGTTATCGGTGGTAGATGAACAGGATCGCTTAGTTGGGGTGATTTCTCGTCGTGACCTCGATTTAGCTCTCCATCACGGCTTTTCTCACGCTCCTGTGAAGGGATACATGACTTGTAATCCGAAAACTATTACCCCCGACACTTCCCTTCAGGAAATCGAGTCACTGATGGTAACGTATGATTTAGGGCGTTTACCTGTACTAGAAAACGGGCAGTTAGTCGGTATCGTCACTCGTACAGATGTATTAAGACAGATCCATCAAAATGAGCGGGTGCGCTTTGAAGGGGTTGCTTTGGTTTCCTGTCTTTTACCAGCGATTAAAGAGCGTTTAGAGCCGATTTTATGGTCATTCCTGCAAGCTGCCGCCACTGCCGCTCAACAACGGGGTTGGCATCTCTATCTGGTTGGGGGTGCGGTGCGTGATTTACTTTTAGCCACAGAAAGGGATACTTTATTGTTACAGGATATCGATTTAGTGGTGGATGGCTGCCATCGTGCCGCCAGTGTGGGTGCGGGGGTGGAATTGGCTAATTGTTTACAGGAAATTTATCCGGGGGCCCGGTTATCGATTCACGGGGAATTTCAGACGGCGGCTTTGTTATGGCACAAAGATGAGCGTTTTGGCTCTTTATGGGTGGATATCGCCACGGCACGCACGGAATTCTATCCCTATCCCGCCAGCAATCCCCAAGTGGAGGCTAGTTCGATTCGACAGGATTTGTATAGAAGGGATTTTACGATTAATGCTCTGGCAATTCGCCTAACTTCGCCGAAAGAGGGGGAATTACTCGACTTTTTTGGCGGTACGTTGGATTTACGCGCCCAACAAATCCGGGTTCTCCACGCTAATAGTTTTATCGAGGATCCGACGCGTATCTATCGAGCGGTGCGTTTTGCCACTCGGTTAGGATTTGTTATTGAACCCTTGACAGAAAGCTATATTAGGTATGCGATCGAAAGTGGAGTTTATGAGCGCTCACGGCAACAAAATCAGAATGCACCTGCTTTACAGTCCCGTTTAAAAGCGGAGTTGAATTATATTTTAGAGGCGGATTACTGGGAAATTGCCTTAGAAAAGTTGGCTGAGTTGGGGGCTTTGCACTGTTTACACGGGGATTTAAGTTTAAATCGGGCTTTATGGCGACAATTGCGCTGTCTCAGTCGTTGGTTAGATTGTTTAAGTCTGGAATTGCCGGTGAATGCCTGGTTAATGCGCTTGGAATTATTAATCGCTTCTCTGGCTGTGGGGGAGAGAATAGCGATCGCTAATAATTTACAATTGCCCAAAGATAGTCTGGGGCGTTTACAAAAACTAGAAGTTATGGAAAAGGAGATTAGCAATAATTTTGCTTATGATCGACCCATTAGTCAAATCGTCAGCTTTTTCAAGGGTTATCAGGTTCCTAGTTTGTTACTGGTGGCGGTTAGGAGTCAGACTAGGATGCGGGCTTTAATCTGGCAATATTTAACTAAATGGTCGCAGATTGAGGCTCCTATCGACGGCAATGACCTAAAAGCTTTGGGTTATCAACCGGGTCCCGGGTTTAAATCGTTACTTGCGGCAGTCTTGGGGGCGACTTTAGATGGAATAGTCAGCAATAAAAGCGAGGCTAGGGCTTTTATTGCTAGATTAACTAAGTCAGCAGATTAGGTATCGGCTGCCCCTTCATTTTCCGAAGATTGTCTTTGATCGCTGGAATAACCGCCTCTACCTCCTCTGGTGGTGGTACGATTAGACGCGGCCCGGAATTGACGAGCGTAGGCGCGGTTGCGTTCAGCTTTTTCTTTTTTCAAATTACGACGTTTAGCCACAAGAATCTCCTTGGGATAATAGATAGACAAGCGGGGAAACGAGCGCTCGCTTCCCCTATTGACATTGACACTCTCCGCACTTTTCGGGCGGAGATTCTTGGGCTGAATCCTGCCTCTACTAGCAACGCTAATTTTGGTCTTACAGTTTCATGTCTAGTCCGACTACACCTATAAGGCCAGCACTCTTATGGACTACTCCCCAAGCGTAAATTTCTGTGTGTCCCACAGTATTTAATTGTTTGGCGTTCTGACAGTTTGGACTTAATTGAACACCATTGACTGTCAGAAATTTTGAGATGACGGAGTAGGACGTTTAACCTGTTTGCTCACGTTCTCACGGTCGGAACCACCTGCAAACATTCTACCACAAAGCCGTCCTTTGAGGAGGGGGTTTTAAAACCAAACCTCCGATAACCTAGAATGGTTACGATCGGGGATTAGTAGCGACGATCTCGACCACGATCGCCGCCAGCGAAGGAAGGTCTGGGTTCTTTTTCACGAGCTTGATTGACTTTTAATTCTCGTCCCATCCATTCGGCACCGTTAAGAGCGGCAATAGCGGCCGATTCTTGCGCTGGGGTTTCCATTTCTACGAAAGCAAACCCGCGTTTTTTTTTCGTTTCCCGGTCGATAGGAAGGTGAACGCGCTTAATTTTACCATATTCGGTAAAAACCTCCACTACGTCTTCTTGGTTAACCTCGAAGGGGAGATTACCAACATAAATTGACATAAAAGCTATCCTTGCACAGATAAAAACAACAGATTTTTAGAGAACCAAGATTTCGGGAACTAGCTGAACCAATACTAAACAGAAACGCTTTGACCATTAATACTGACAACGAGCCGCAGTGCCGACTTTTATTCTCAACTTCCATCCTAGCATATAGCTATTAGCTTTGATCGATGCTGCCGCTCTCGCCACCCGAGCAGATAAACTAGACTAGAATGCTGCCCTATAAAATGCCCTAATTATGAGTTTATCCCCCCATCCGATCGAAACTGCCCTAAAAACCCTGGCAGGGAAAGCGGAAAATTCCATCGAACAAACAACAACCCTAGAAGACTTAGAACAGCTAAGGGTGAATTATCTGGGTAAGAAAGGAGAATTATCGCAGATTTTACGGGAAATGGGCAAATTAACCCCCGAAGAGAGACCGCGATTAGGTGCGATCGCTAATGAGGTCAAAGAATTAGTACAATCGCTGCTGGAATCCCGGCGAGAAAGTCTCCAGAATGCCCAAATTAAGGCGAAATTAGCGGCGGAAACCCTCGATGTCACCCTGCCTGCTCTTAGCCGTCCTTTAGGGCGAATTCACCCCTTAAATAGCACAGTTGATCGCATGATCGATATTTTCGTCGGTCTGGGTTACACCATCGCCACTGGGCCGCAGGTAGAAAGCGATTATTATAATTTTGAGGCTTTAAATATCCCTGCTGACCATCCGGCCCGGGATATGCAGGATACTTTTTTCTTGAGGGATGGTCGTTTATTGCGGACCCATACCTCCCCGGTGCAGATTCGCTACATGGAAAGTCACGAACCCCCGATTCGGATTGTGGCCCCGGGCCGGGTTTATCGTCGCGATACCGTGGATGCAACCCATTCCGCGGTTTTCCATCAAGTGGAATTATTAGCGGTGGACCGGGGATTAACCTTTACGGATTTGAAAGGAACAATTAAAGAATTTCTTAAGCAAATGTTTGGGGCCGATTTACCGGTTAAATTCCGCGCTTCCTACTTCCCTTTTACCGAACCCTCGGCCGAGGTAGATGTGCAGTGGAAAGGCAAATGGTTGGAGGTGATGGGCTGTGGTATGGTGGATCCCAATGTCTTAAAAGCAGTCGGTTATGACCCCCAAATCTATACGGGTTTTGCGGCTGGTTTTGGCGTGGAAAGATTTGCTATGGTATTACATGAGATAGACGATATTCGCCGTTGTTATAATAGCGATATCCGCTTTCTCCGCCAATTTTAGGGGGATAAACCCGATGGTCATGAGTGAAGATTTAACCAAAAAAAGACTCCTATCTGTGGCTTGTCATGCTTCGATCTTTTTGAGTGCTACGCTGGTATCGGTGGGGATTCCCTTAGCTATTTATTTCATTTCTGATGATGGAACGGTGAAGGAAAACGCCAAAGAAGCTTTAAACTTTCACCTGAATATGTGGTTATACTACCTAATTGCCGGGATTCTAATTTGGGTTTTAATCGGTTATTTGCTCTTACCGATTCTTGCTGTGGTGAATATTGTTCTTCCCATTCTTGCTATCCTGCAAGTCTGGAAAGATGCCTATAAGGTTTTCCGTTATCCTTTTATTTTCAGGGTTCTGTAATTAATTATCGGGGTTGAAACCTGTTCAACCCTGGGTGCATCTCATTTTTGTCAATCTGTTGAGTTGGGATTTTTAAATGCAAACTGTCTTCTAAAATTGGTAATTACTTCCGATTTTATCACTCAATCCAAGTCTTTGGGGGGTTCTACCCCCCAAACCCCGGAGCGCATTAGTTTTTCGGTGGGATGCTTACACGCAGCTGCTGATATATTTGTAATAATTTAAAAGTCACTGATAATTGCTGATTGTCCGTATTTCTGCAAATGTGAGATGCAGCCTCAACCCCTTTTTAGTCCTATTCCCACTAGAAAAATAGCCTCTGGAGTTTATAGAGTTCTTGCATAATTAATTTTTGAGAGTGCAAAAATGAGAAAAATAGACATAAAATTGCGTAAAATCCCTAAATAGAGCATTTAATTGATTAATGCTCATTCTTAATTCTCCTGACGACCGGCTACTGGCTCCTGACTCCTCACCTAAAGGAAGATTTTTGATTTTTGCAAGAGGTCTTATGACTAAAATTGTCATCATCGGTGCGGGGATAGTGGGGGCCACCATTGCCTACGAATTAAGCGCCATCGAAGGATTAGAAATTACCCTCATCGATGAAAAAAAACCGGGACAAGGAGCAACTGGGGCTGCCCTAGGGATTTTAATGGGGATTATCAGCCATAAAACCAAAGGGAGAGCCTGGAAACTGCGGCAAGAAAGTTTAAAACGTTACGAAACCCTCCTTCCTGAGCTAGAATTCCTCACTGGACTGACTATTCCCTGTAACCGTGATGGTATTGTCCTCCTGCGATCGAGTGCCGAAGACGAAGAAAATTGGCGCAAGTTAGCCCAAATCCGCCAAGAACAGGGATATTGTCTAGAAATCTGGGATAAAGAGACTTTGAAGCAAAAATGTCCCCAGGTGGCCGGGGAGCATCTCCAGGGTGCTATCTATTCTCCCAGTGATCATCAAATTAACCCAGTCCTGCTCACGGAGGCTCTCGTCACTGCTGCGGCAAGAAGGGGGGTAAAATGTCAATTTGGGGTAAAAGTTGAAAATTTCGGGAAGACAGAGCTTCAAGACTCTAATTTGAGGCAATGCACCCACGTTTATAGTTCCAATGGTATAGAGGAAACCGACTCTTTGATTCTTTGTGCGGGAATCGGTGCCACTTCTTTAACCGAAACTCTTACCCATCCAGTGGAGATTCGACCGGTTTTAGGGCAAGCTTTACAGATAAAATTGACGCAACCCTTAGAAAGTTCCGATTTTAAGCCGATTTTAACGGGAAATGACCTGCATATTCTGCCTTTGGCCGGAGCAGAATACTGGATTGGGGCAACGGTGGAATTTATGGACGAAAAGGGCGAAATTATCGCCGATACTGCCCTATTAGAGCAAGTGTATCAACAGGCGATCGCTTTTTGTCCCTCTTTGGCTGCGGGTGCGATCGTGCGTACTTGGTCAGGTAAGCGACCGCGACCGGAGAAAAAATCCGCTCCCATCATCGAATATTTGCCCGGATACGATAACGTTATTCTGGCCACGGGACACTACCGTAACGGGGTTTTATTGGCCCCCGCTACCGCTAAAATCGTCAGGGAAATGTTAAGTGGTAAGTTAGCTATCGATCGCTAAATTAGTGGCTTGCCGATGTAGTCCCCTTAATCTCTCGGATTTGAGGAGCGGGTGTTTACTCATTTTGCGCTGATAGGAAATGCGATCGAGATACTGTTCGATAAGCTTGTTGAGGATGGTTCCTTAGTTGGGGGTGTTTAAGCTCCAGCAATCCCTCATCTATCATCGGGTTGACATAGTGATTACGAATAGTATCAGGTTCTCTTCCGAGCAGTTGAGCTAATGTTCCGAGGGGTAGATATTGTTGGGAGCATAGTTCAAGAATCACTTTTCGTACCGAGTCTTTACTAATGCGGCCTTTTCTGCGTATGGGTTCAGCAATTGCCTCTAACTGTTGGTAATGTTCGGAGCTTGGTGGGTAATGTTCGGAGCTTGGTGGGTAATGTTCGGAGCTTGGTGGGTAATGTTCGGAGCTTGGTGGGTAATGTTCGGAGCTTGGTAATAGAGAAAGTTGCGCTGAAGAATTCTGGTTCGGTAGGGTGTAGCGTGTTCCCCGACACTTACCTGACTGGTGTAACCAGCCATTTTGAACTAAATTACGAAGGCGTTCGCTAATATCTCTGGGATGTTCTGATCGATAACGCTGAATGTCAGTATTACTAATTTCCTCAAACTGATGCGCTAATACTAATATTATCCTATCAAGATCACCTAACTGACGGTAAGCATCCCCGATAATCCTTTTTAATTCCACTTCAACTGCTTCGGGGATAAAACTTGTCATCGGTAAATTAACAGATGTAACTTCTAGGTCAAGTTTTTCCGAAACTAGGGGACTCAACCATTGTTGTTCTTTCCAAGCACGAAGAATTTTCCCAAATCCAGAGCCAGCTTTTTCACCTAATCCGAGCATTTGAAACATTTTTTGTAGATGAGGATTACGAGGATCGCTAGTACCGCCTTCATAGAGACGCTGTAGGGGAATTCTCAGACGACCGGGATTAGAAAACAGATAGCCATCGATAGATTTTACCACCTTTATAGGCCGTGACGACTGGTGATCGGCGTGGATTAAAGTATTAACTAAAGCCTCTCTTAAAGCTTCATGAACATGGGTTTCATCTTTACGAACGGCATCTTTGTCTAATTGAAAAGGAACATCTAAATTATTAATTAATCTGCCATAAACACGATAATAAGAGTTAAGTAAATTAGCTTCCCATTTACCATCAAGAGTTAAGCGATATGTCCATCTTTTTTCAGGATCATCAGATAATTTTTCCTGATAGTCGAGACTATAATGGGGGAAAGCATCTAAAATACTGCGTTCTCGTCCAAACATGAGTAAACCCGCTACAGTTAATCCTTCTTTGCTAGAATTTCTATCTCGTCGCCATCCTCCTAACTGATGGAGTAATTGTTAATCATTGTATGCTAACCAAGGATGATCGGGTTCGCGATTGCTGAACCGTTGGCGAAATACTTTCAGAGTATCAGGATCAATATCGTTGAGATTAAAATTATCTAAAACTTGAAAATCTTGAGGTTCATTGCTGGCATCGCGAAACATTTGCTCTATTTCCTCCTTATGACAGCGATAATCTCCCTCATAATTTCGCTTATATGTACCAGTCATTGGGTTATTGTTAATATATACAGGACGCTGAGTTCGGGTAGCTCTAGGAATATGAATAATGAGAAGCTGATATTCATTAATCTTTTTTACTTCTACGTCTGAATTAGAACAGATAGATATATTCAGTTTTTGTCGGTTGTTGTGGTTATCCCAAAACTCTTGTTGAAGATTTTTAGGGTTACGCACTCCTGTAATTTCTAATCTAGGTTTCTTTTCGCTAACACCCAAAATAATGTAACCGCCATCGGTATTAGCGAAAGCTGAAAGAGTTTCCCAAATGTCTTTTGGCAAGCCTCCCTCGGCTGATTTAAACTCATATTCTTGGTCTTCTCCAATATCAATTTGCTGCAGTATTGTGTCAATTTCCATGCTAAAATTCGGCGATAAATTTATGGATGCAGTTTTTGCGGTGAAAATGAGCAACTAGGCTGAGTTCTAGGTCGGCTAAAACTCTGAGACTATCGTCGGCTGAAAGTTCGATGTAGAAGTCATGGTAAAAGATACTTAAACAAAACTGATCTTAAATCGCCAATTCAAAAATGAAACGCACGACTCCTTAAGAGTTGACAGAGAAAGGCTCATGAGGTATTGTCCGATCAATGCAACAACAAATCCCAAAAACTAAGCCACCAACACCTTAACATAGAACAAAGAAACTTGCTCTACCAACCTAGTCAAGAGGGAAATTTATCTCAACGGCAAATGGCCGTCTTGCTCGGATGTCATCAAAGCACGACCAAAGGGATAATTAAGAAGTAATCAAAGTTGCCTCGGATGCTATCTAGCCGATGACCCTATCTGAACAAGAAAGACAACAACTCTGTGACACTGCTCGGGAAGTGGCGAAACTTTCCTATTCTCCCTATTCCCGTTTTCGCGTGGGGGCAGCGGTCTTGACAAATAAAAAGATTTATGCTGGTACTAATGTGGAGAACGCTAGTTATGGCTTGAGTTTATGCGCGGAAAGGGCAACTTTAGCGCAAATAATCGCGGCAGGCGATCGAGAAGTACGGGCGATCGCTATAGCCTGTATCGATGGGGTGGACAAGGATGATATTAGTCAGTTAACTCCCTGCGGAGCCTGTCGTCAATGGATAGCCGAATTAGCGCCGCAAGCAGAGATTATTATCTGTGGAACCCAGCAAAATTATCGTTTTAATCTCTCGGATTTACTGCCTTTTTCCTTTCGTTTTTAACTGTGGGTAAAGTATAGGGTTTAAGGTACTACAACGCTATCGCCTTGAGGCACTTTTGGCTATGAGGTAATTAATGTATGCTGAACAAACCGAAAGCATAAATACGGCAACATCTTTTGTTGCGGCGCTATGATCAATCAGTGCATGGCGTATTCCCGATTCATCGCTTGTGTATCCATATAACTTGGACAAAGCCTCCTTTAGAACAGGATGAAGATACCCGATTTCTTCAATTTTCTTGATTGATTTCCCAAGTGTAGCTTTTGGATCACCCGTAAAGTCTCTACAGGCAGATTCAACCGCAGATATAGATTCTTTTATTGAATTACGATAATCTGGGTCTTCTCTATCGTAAAGAAATCTAACGGATGTTGTTATATGTGTGGCAGCACCAGCAAACCGATTTTGGTTTGCCGCATTTTCAATAGAATCTATTGTATGTTCATCAATTAAGTCTGCTACCTTTCCATCAACAATTCTATAGCCACAGTTGTCTCGTTCCATAACACTGTTCATAAATTCGGTCATACCCCTAACTATGTTTTCGTCCTTTTCATCAAAAGAATATATCAGGCATTCGATGAAATCGTAAACCTCGTACCACTTAAACTGGAAAAAACGCTCACGGATAAATTCAACAAGTTTAGGCCAAGAAGTTGGGCATTCATCAAGTGGCATCTTAAAATAATTATGCCATAACCGCCTTAAGACAATCACATGGCTACAATTGCCTTTCTGGACGTAGTACAAAGAACCCGGTTCTACAAATTTTAATGATATAGCAGACCATAACCCATTACGCAATCCCCTATCCATAGAATCTATCTGGACAGGAACCTCCGTCGGTTGAATATTTTTTCGTTGTGAAAATGTCATTGTGTTCTTTTTGGATAATTTTGTCCCCTAACTATTAATTCAATTATAGCAATTCTCATCCTGTTGAAGTACCAAGTCTCTTGTTTGAGAAAACAGGGAACAGAGAAAAAGGAGTGAGAAATCAATAGTTTAAGTGAGGTTATATCATGATACTGGTAAACTCTCTGGGTAGATTAAAAAGACAGGGTGAGCGTATCTCAAACGCTATTGACAATTGGCCAATTTTGTGAGTCGCTTGCTGTGTAGGCATTTCAAGTAATACCAGTCAATCATAAAAGTTACGAACTCGACCCATTTGGTCGATTATTGCTTAACAATTGAGATGGCAAATTATAATCAAATATGCCTGAATTGTCCTCTGGGTAAGCAACCTCAATAAACTTCATTTTGTCAAGGATTGTCAAGATGCACTTACCCTAGATTAGAGAAACCAATTTTCAATCACTAAACCCTGAAAATCTTTAAAATCGTCAACATTATTGGTAACTAAAGTCAAATTGTTGGTAAAAGCAATAGACGCTATTTGAGCATCGACAAAGGCAGGACTCTTACCAACTTTAGATAACCTTGCCCTTTCCCGTGCGTGATATTGGGCTGATTTTAAGTCATAATCGAATAAAGGTAGATTGGCTAAAATAACATTATTTACATAATCTTCTAGGTCTTGGCGTTTTTTGGACAAAGGAAGTCGAAAACAACCAAATAATAGCTCATGGATAACCAGAGTAGCTGTGGCTATTTCCCGTTTAGATAACCTGAGCTTTGTCATGACCTTCTGATTAGGTTGAGGTCGTTTAGCCTCTGACAAAACATTAGTATCTAGTAAATACTTGAGAGTCATAAATGAACATCTCTCCCCGTTGACTTGTCCCGTAAATTATCAAAAGTATCATCATCAAGACTTGCCAAATCTACCCTTTGCCTAAAATCTTGCAAGGCTGACCAAAAATCATTAACCTCTCTAATTTCTACTAATATCTCTTCATTATCGGGAAAATCAACTTCCTCTAATAACTCAATAATTTTGCCTTTTTTAATTCCTTTAACTAACATAATATCAACTCCTTCTAAATGATCTGTATCGTAGAATTCAACATAGAGAGAATCATCAAAAATAGTTTTTGCTTCCTCAATTGAGACTTCGTGCTTTGATAGATTGCGTTCTGCCTTATTTTTATCCCAGTCAAACTGCATAAAGCCATTATACTGCTACTCACTGAAACTGATGGCACATTTTTGATATGTTTTGTCTATTACTTGAACGGGATATATTCAACTGTATTGAACCATAGATCTGGTTGAAAAGCCCAAGTAAATTTCCAGTGGGGCTAAAGCTGACGAATATTACTAAAATCTCGCTAACTTGAAGATATGCTACTTGTCTTAGGCTGCTTCATCTCCAACACTTAAGGGGCTAATAACTACATTTTATCTTCCCCCGTGGCGACATTTTTAAATCTTTCTTGGGCAGCAGAAAAAGCCTCTTTCATCACCCTTTGAATCCTCTTAGGATCGGGTTTTTTACCCCCCATTAAATCGCCAAAATAGACACAAGCGCCCTCTCCTAGGGCCCAGGTATAGGCAGCGGACCAAGAAGCGGCGATAACACTGCCAAAACCGGGGATAAATTTCACCAATTCCCGGCCGATGGCCTGGGCTAAAAAGCCGCCAGCGATCGCACTGACGACTCCACCGGCTTGGGATGGAGTTAAGACTTGACCGTATAATTTGCCTAAAACCCCCACCATTGACACTTGTAGGGCGGTTAACACTGGCATAGTCGCTAAGGGTAAGGGAATCGCCGCCAAGGTTCCCGCTATGACAGAAAAGGCCAACATATAGCGTCGGGCCACGTCCCGATAGAGATGGCCTAATTTATTGCTGGTTTCCCGGTCCAAAAGTTGGTGGATGGTGTTAGCCTCGGCTTTTGGCAATAAATCGGCTAAATTGTCCCTAAATGCCTCTAAACCGTAAAAAACGGGGTTATAACCGTCTTCCTCTAGGGTGAAATCTATCAGCACAGAATTGTCGTATAAATCCTTAAAAGTTTCTTTAATTTCTTGATAGGCGCGATTGATATCCTCGAAATCGGGAGGATAAGGGGGATGATCAACGGTATTAGGAGGATAAAGCTGATGAAGACAGGTGACAGCCAGTAAACAGGGGATTTTAGGATATTTTTGCCGCAATTGTCTGGTAATTTCCAGAAGGCTATCGGTGGCAAAATCATTAATTTTTACCGTCACGATAAAAACTTGGGCGCGTCCCGTGTTTTCGCTTAAATCTGCCAATAATTCCGCGATTACTGTGTCTGTGTGTTGATAGGCATCCCCTAACCCCACCGTATCGGTAAAAATCAACAGGGGTAAGTCTTCCGCTGGGTAGGAGTAGCGCTGGGTGTTTTGGGTGTGGGGACGGAAACCTTGCCCGACTATTTCCGCCGAAACTCCCGTTATTCCCCTAATAATCGCACTTTTTCCCGCTTGCGGTTTGCCGATTAACAGCGCTTCGGTGGTGGGTAATTCTTGACGGACTTTTTCTAAAATTTCCGCCACTTGAGTGTCACTAACACTAAACCATTGCAGGACAGTATTAGTCAACTGGTCGATGGGGAGTCTTTTCATCACTTCCCCCGTGAGACTATTCCAAGTATTGACCAAAGAATCAATGGGCAGTTTATCAGTCATGGGGATTAGAAGGGTTTATGATAACTAAAATAGAAATTTTCAGCGATAGAATCAGACGATGACAAAAGCCGCAATTAGTCCGCAAGATTTATCATGGCCTTTTTGGCCAATTGTACCACTTTATCCCTATGGTCAAAGACGGACAATTCGCCAAGAAGTGGTGAAAGATACGCTCTGGACATTTGAGCAATTGCAGGGTATTTTCTATGTGGTTGTGCCGATTCGCATGACGGTAATTAAGTTAGCATCCGGGGGTTTATTTGTTTATGCACCAGTGGCCCCGACTCCGGAATGTATTCGCTTAATGCGTGAGTTGGAAAATGAACACGGGGAAGTTAAATATATTATTTTGCCGACGATTTCTGGGATTGAACATAAGGTTTTTGTCGGTCCTTTTGCCCGTTATTTTCCTAAGGCTATAGTTTATGTTGCTCCTAATCAATGGAGTTTTCCTCTTAATTTACCTTTGAGTTGGTTGGGTTTACCAGCAAAACGAACGGAAATTTTACCCTCTGACTCGGCAACCACTCCTTTAGCAAAAGATTTTAGTTATGAAATCTTACCCGCAATCGATCTGAATGTGGGATACTTTTCGGAAGTGGCTTTTTTTCATCACTACTCTCAAACTCTGCTGCTGACCGATGGCATTATTTCTATCCCAGAAAATCCTCCCGCTATTTTAGAATTAGACCCCTATCCGCTGCTGTTTCACGCTAAAAATAGTGCTAAGGATCTGGTGGAGGATACTCCAGAAAATCGCCGTCGGGGTTGGCAGAGAATTTGTCTTTTTGCTCTTTATTTTCAACCTCCTGTTTTAGCTGTTCCCAATTGGATTAATGTGTTTCGAGATGCTTTTAATGCTAAGGAAAGGAGTAAAAAAGCCTATTTTGGTTTATTCCCTTTTCAATGGGGTGATGATTGGCAAAGGACTTTTTTAAATTTGCGTCAAGAGGGGAGGTTAATAGTCGCGCCAATTTTGCAAACTTTGATTCTTAATCGCAATACTGACGAGGTGAGTCAATGGGTTGAGAGAATTTGCCAATGGCCGATTAAACAGGTTATTCCTTGTCATTTTGCTAGTCCAATTCAAGCTGATAGTCAAGAGTTTCAGCAGGCTTTTTCTTTCTTGTCAAAAGATTCTTATTTACCTAAAGATGACTTAGAATGTTTAGAAAATATTGATAGTTTTTTAGTGCGCTGGCGATTGACTCCTCCCCCCGATAAAAAATTGTAATTTATGGCTAAGAACTGCTATAATATATGCAGTTGTTCGTTGATTGCTAATTAAGGTTATGCAAATTCCCGAAAATCACAGTAATGATGACATCAGAGAAGCGTTGATTCAATTAAGTGATGAAGTTAGTGATTTGCAAGAAAAATTCAGCCAATCACAAGACGCATTCAGTAAGTGGCGAGATGAAATAGGACAAAAAATTGATCGCATAGATTATAAATTTGATGCCTATCAAAAAGGTACAGATGGTATGGTGAGAATGGCTACTACTATCATCATTGCCACCGCTTCTGTGGTGGTTTTATCTAGTCTTAGTCCTGCGGTGACAGCAATTATCACCGCTTTATATTCTGCTAATGCTCATTAGACCTCTTGTAAAAATCAAAATTCGTATTGTTGTTAGGGTTAGGAGTCAGTAGCCAGTAATCAGTAGTCAGGAGAATTAAGAATGAATAATAATCAATTAAATGGTCTATTTACAGATTTTAGGCAATAATCCTTATTTTTTTCGTTTTTGAACCATCAAAAATTAATTATGCAAGAGGTTTATTAATTAATTTATCACTAAATTCCGGTGCGTTACTACCTTTCCTGAATTTTTACCCGTTGGTTTAATTGATTCATAGCCAGAGAAATCACCAGATTAAAGAATAAATAGGTGGCCATAACTACTATTAACATCTCTACAGCTTTTCCTGTCTGATTAGCGATGGTACTAGAGATAGCATAAATATCATTATAACCAATAGCGATCGCTAAACTAGAGTTTTTAACAAGGTTTAAACATTCATTAGTTAAAGGAGGAATAATCACTGGCAAAGCTTGGGGAAAAATCACTAATCTCATCACTAATAAAGGTTTTAATCCCAAGGCTTTAGCTGCTTCCCATTGTCCCAGATTAACCGATTGAATCCCCCCCCGTACCGTTTCCGCAATAAAGGCAGCTGTATAAACAGTTAAACCGATTAAGAGGGTGGCAAACTCGGAAGAAAGATGTAAACCAAAGTCAATATTTTGATTAAGAGGATTAACTTGGGGACTTTGCCATTGTAAACCCCAGATTAGAGGAATTATAGCTAGGATTAGTAGGCTAGTTATACATAAACCAAGTTTATTTTTTAGGTATGAAAATACTGAGATAATTATTCCTAAAATAATGACAGCAAAGGTTAACCATGTCCTGAAACTATTAGCGGGAAAAGGTAAATAGACTCCTGAGTTATTTAAAAACACCCTGCCAAAAAACTCTAGAGAGTCCTCAATCTTCGGCAGTTTCAGAAATACGGCAAAATACCAGAAAAATAATTGTAATAATAGAGGAGTATTGCGAATAGTTTCCACATAAATTGTTGCTAACTGACGAATTAACCAATTATCCGACAAGCGACCTAACCCGATGACTATTCCCAGACTAATCGCCAAAAATATGCCAGTAATCATAATGCGGAGGGAATTAAGCAATCCCACCAAAAGAGCGCGAAAATAGGTATCGGTGGGACTGTAGGCAATAGGAGAGTCACCAATAGCAAAAGAGGCTGGTCGGTCGGGATCAAAGAGAAAGCCAAAGCCAAAACTTAAGCGTAGGCGTTGGAAATTAATCACTAAATTGCGACCAAAAAACCAGAAAATTAGACAGACAATTAGCAGGATAATTACCTGTAGAAAAATCTTCTGAAATCGCTCATCGTACCAAAAAGAATTTTTTTGAGGTAAAGTCATAATGGGTGCATCTCAATTTGGTCGAAATATCTATATTACATTTGGGCGCACGCAGTTCGATAAACTCACTGACCACGATGCGCCCCTACCATTGGCGCGATAATATTATTGTAGGGGCGAATGGCATTCGCCCTCTTTTAATAACTTCTGCTGCTCACCAATATGTGAGAGAAAGTCACAAAGATAAGATGCACCCAGTCATATTTATTGTATAGTCCAGAATTTTTCACAAAAGAAATCGGTGACTTTTGGCCACCGATTGAGAAAATCAAAACATATTTAGATAACTCCCAGACGGGAAAGACCGAGGATGACACCAGCGCCGAGGACATGACCAAAACTGGTAGTACCCAGTAAAGCGCCTAATCCCATACCACCGAATAAAGCGGGGGAAGGTAAAGCAGGACCGACATTTTGTTGTTGAATAGTCGCTTTACCGAAAGCAATAGCGAGAATATTGCAGATAATCATGACAATCGCCACTTTGGGACTCCATTCGCTGGAACCTTGCACGGCGGTGGCGGCCATTAATAGGGTTGAATACATTGAAATTCTCCTGAACAGGTCGTTTTAAGTTTTTAATCTTAAAGGTAGTTTTCACCCCACATCACGCCCTGTTGCAATACTTAATAATCAAAAGCACAGGAGTCAACGATACGGCCGATTTGTCTCCACTTATGAACTACTAAATTAGTACAAATTCAAGTTTAAGCCTACTTCTCTAGCGAAGACGGCTAATCCTTTCTTTTCAATGGTTTTGATAGCTTTGGTGGAGAGGCGTAGTTTTACCCAACGGTTGCCTTCCGACCACCAAACTCTTTTCCATTGCAGGTTAGCTTCTTGTAATTTTTTGGTGCGACGGTGGGAGTGGGACACTGCATAGGCGTTATTGGCCTTTTTCCCCGTCATAGTACAGACTCTAGACATAATTTGCTCCTGTGCGATCGATGTTTGTCAATAGTCAACCTTTCTAGTTTAACTCAAATCTCGCCAGATTATGCTTTGACGATCAATTGTACCATAAAAAAATTATGCAAAAGGGATTTTTTTGATAATTATGACTCTTTCAGACAGCCTTGCTACCTCACTCCCAAAAATCAGTCGTTAAAATCCTCTGCCAATCCCTCCCATAGGGCCATTCCTCCAGAAAAGACAGCGCCTTATATTCACCGTTTTTGCGAAATGCCTAACGCCTCTACCTCCTCAATCAAATGCTCCCAATCCAAACTAGCAAAATCTCTTGCTTTCAGTTGTTTAACCGTTTGCTCCACCCAAAGCAAAATATCCTCTTAGTAAAGTGATGTAACCATTTGTCTTTGCCAAAATTAATCACGTCTTTTTAGTATAGTTTAGTCCACCCAACAGTAAATCCTCTGCCTAAAAATCAGGCAAAAATTTTATCAATGATCGCACCTTAACTAATGAGAAGATAAGGGATAAGTCGGTTGATTAGGGTTTTTATGGTAATTCTTGAAGCTATGAGGTACAATGGGGAGCAAATAGACAAATAATAGAACTCGAAGGAAACTGTCTGATCATGGATAACGCCAAGATTCATCTCGAAGAAATGGCCAGAGAAATAATCGAACAAGAACAAGCTAGACTCATCTATTTACCTCCTTATTCTCCCGAATTCTCTCCTATTGAAAACTTTTGTTCAAAAGTCACAGCGATGTTAAGAAAACTGAAGGCGAGAACTTACAAAAAAGAAATCAAAGCATTCGTCTCATATCAGCCAGAAAAGCCAATGAACGGGAGAGAAAACCCTATGAGCAACCCTGAATTTTCCCTTGATATGCCTCTTAAAGAGCGACAAGAGAAATTTATGCAAATGTCCGATGAGGATATTGATTATTCAGATATTCCTCCCCTAGATGATGAATTTTTCAAGAATGCTAAACTGGTTAAACCAAATCCACAAACAGAGCAAATTAGTATCAGGTTGGATTCAGAAATCCTTGAGTGGTTTAAGAATCATGCTCAAGAAAAGAGCTATCACGTCCTGATTAATGATCTATGAGGACCCTGCGTCAAACATCAATCGCAATAGCCGATTATCTACCGAGTAAAGAACCTCAAAGGAATGATTTCTTTCATCATCAACCGGTTTCTTCTTTCTTGATTGTTTGTGGTAGTCCTAAAGGCTGAACTTGATAATAATCATAATTATAGGCGCTCACACTTTTCAATTATCAACAATAAAACAGCGATCGCCTTTTTCCAAAAATATCAACCGCAATCGCTTTGGGAAAAGATATTTTATACTAAGCCAGTTATTGCTTAGAATGAAGCATATAACTAAATGGAGTAACAGTAATGTTAGTTTGCTACGCTTTAAGTGATTATATCCAAGAAGCTCTGACTATTTCCCAAATTGAACAGTTAGAAGATGCTAGTTATGTTGGTACAATTCCTAACTGTCAAGGGATCATTGCTTTTGGAAATACTTTTGCAGAGTGTCAGGTTGAGTTACGTTCTACCCTGGAGGATTGGGTTTTATTGGGATTAAAGTTAGGTCATACTTTGCCTGTCATTGCAGGAATTGATTATCAATAGGGAGCATCTCATTTATGCAAGTGAGTAATTATACTTGTCCCTAAAACTGGTTTCTAGCAAGGCTTTTAAAATAGCTTGACATAAAACCTGATTTAGAGGTTACAAAGGTGAGATGCTCCCCATCAATACATGAAAAAAGTGTTCTTTTTGAATCGATTGGCGGGGGGATTGGCTTTTGGCAAAGCCTCCAGAAATTGAGCAAGCGGGAGTTAACGATCTCGATGGTTTGGAGGTGTGGGGTGGCCTAGCAGATGCGACTCCTGATGATGCTGATGTGTACTCTTTGCTGGGAGGTCCCCTCATTAACGGTACGAGAACGTCATTATGGTACTACAACGGTAGTGTAACCCACATTCCGCACTTTATGATTAAGTCGCAATAATGCCACCAAGAAAAACTGATTGAACGACAAAATTTGTTGAGATTGTAGAATTTTTACATCTGACTTCACCAAAAATAATTTGACAGAAGCAAGAGTCGCTCAAGTTAGACATGGTTAAACTAAAGTGTCCTAACTTATTAGACACTTTTCGGGGAAAAAGTTTTTTCTGGAATTGGCTTAAACTGAATTTGTCCAATTTGATTCTCAACTTACTCGGTAGTAATTTTGGCAATAAATCGAAAAATATTGAAGAATATCAAGAATCTCGTCAGTTAAATTACTGATGTGGCTTTGAGCATTAATCTTCACTAAGTGAATTCCCTGTAAAACCTGAAATATCCATCTCAAAGTTGGTTTATCTGTGGCTTTACCAAGTTGATTTTTGACTTTTCCTCCTTTCCTTTCCTTTCCTTTCCTTTCTAGTTCCCCT
>NZ_CAIP01000154.1 GCF_000297435.1 Microcystis sp. T1-4
GACCTCTTGTCAAATTCAAAAATCTTCCCTTATGTGAGGAGTAAGTAGCCAGTATTCGGTCGTCAGGAGAATCAAAAATGAGCTTTAATCAATTAAATTCTCTATTTAGAGATTTTATGCCTATTTTTCTCATTTTTGAACTCTCAAAAATTAATTATCGTTGAGCTTGCCGCTAGAGGATTTGAGCGCATTTTTCTCTCAGACATCAGCCCTCCTTTGCTAAAATGATAATCATTATCACTTTAACTGGCAATGGTCAATCAAATTAAGTCCCCCCGAGCAGAAAGCCCCGTTATCGAGGAAGATTCGCAAAAAATCGTAAAAATACGCCATACTTGCGCCCATGTCTTAGCGATGGCTGTACAAACTCTCTTTCCTGAAACCAAAGTCGCTATTGGTCCCTGGACAGAAACGGGATTCTACTACGATTTCGATCGCCCAACACCCTTTACCCCCGAAGATTTGGAGAAAATAGCGGCAGAAATGGGGCGAATTATCGGGAAAAACCTGCCAATTATCCGAGAAGTGCTGGAAAGAAGCGAAATTGCCGCAGAAATCGAGCGCCTTAATCAACCCTACAAAAAGTTAATTTTAGAGAGAATTCCCCCAGATGAAACCATTACCCGTTATTTTATCGGTAGTCCGGACGCAGGACGGAGCGATCGAGAACCCTCGTTAATTGATGGCGCTGTTTCTCCCCCGGAAGAATTTTGGTGGGATCTGTGTGCGGGACCCCATCTCAACTCGACGGGGGAAATTAACCCAGATGCTTTCGCATTGGAGAGTGTAGCGGGTGCTTATTGGCAAGGAGATGAAAAACAGCCGCAATTACAGCGAATTTACGGCACAGCTTGGCAAACCCCCGCAGAATTACAAAATTATCTCCAACAAAAAGAAGAAGCGCAGCGACGAGATCATCGCAAATTGGGACAACAATTAAAATTATTTAGCATCCAAGAAGATGCGGGTGGCGGCTTAGTTTTTTGGCATCCCCGGGGTGCAACAATGCGTTATTTAATCGAAGATTATTGGCGCCAAGCTCATTTAGAAGCGGGTTATCAATTTCTTTATACTCCCCATCTAGCTAATTTAGATCTGTGGAAAACTTCTGGACATTGGGACTTTTATCGCGACAATATGTTTGAGGCGATCGAGTTAGAACAGCAAAGCTATCAAATTAAGCCGATGAATTGTCCTTTTCATGTTTTAACCTATCAAAATGACCTGCATTCCTATCGAGAATTTCCCCTCAGATGGGCAGAATTAGGCACAGTTTATCGTTACGAGCGATCGGGGGTTTTACACGGATTAATGCGGGTGCGAGGTTTTACCCAAGATGATGCTCATATTTTCTGTTTACCAGAACAAATTGCCGCAGAGATTCTAGGAGTTTTGAACTTAACCGAGAAAATTCTCTCCGATTTTGGCTTTACTAATTATGAGGTAAATTTATCGACTCGTCCCAGTAAATCCGTGGGTAGTGATAGTGTTTGGGAATTGGCAACCGCAGCTTTAATTGAGGCCTTAAATGCTAAAAAGTGGGATTATATTGAGGATCAGGGAGGTGGGGCTTTTTATGGTCCCAAAATTGATATAAAAATTCAAGATGCGATCGGTAGAATGTGGCAATGTTCCACGATTCAGGTCGATTTTAACTTGCCAGAACGCTTTGATATGCAATATGTCGCTAGGGATGGTACTCGCGAAAGACCGATTATGATTCATCGAGCTATTTTTGGCTCTTTGGAAAGATTTTTTGGTATTTTAATCGAGAATTATGCGGGAGATTTTCCTCTCTGGTTAGCACCTATTCAAGTCCGTTTATTACCCGTTAGTGATGAACAGCAGCATTATGCTTTAGAGGTAGCAATGCAGTTAAAACAAGCTGGTTATCGAGTGGAAATCGATAAAAGTGGTGAGCGTTTAGGTAAACAAATTCGTACAGGAGAACTAGAAAAAATCCCTGTCTTAGCTGTGATTGGAAAACGAGAAATTAGCAGTGAAACTCTAAGTGTTCGCACTCGACAAGGGGGTGATTTAGGTTCGATGACGCTGGCAGATTTATTAGAAAAAATGCAAACGGCGATCCTATCTAAAACTAATCTCTGAAGCTTTTGTATCAACCAGCAAATAGTGGATATTGATCCCTTCCAGGCGAATTTAACAGGGTTGAGAAAAGCCTATTTTCTGCCAATTAATTAACTTAAAAGTGGGTTAGCTGCCATGAGTTCTTTGATAATTCCTCTCTCCGATTCCCTCCCTTGCTTGCCTAAATCGGGAATGCCTGTGACGATCATTACTGGTTTTTTAGGGAGTGGAAAAACCACCTTACTAAATCATATTCTTGACAATAAAGAAGGGTTAAAAGTTGCCGTATTAGTCAATGAGTTTGGGGATATTAATATTGATTCTCAATTGCTTGTCTCCATCGATGAAGATATGGTAGAATTGAGTAATGGCTGTATTTGTTGTACGATTAATGATAGTTTAATTGAGACAGTCTATCAGGTCTTAGAAAAAGAAATACCCGTGGACTATCTAATCATTGAAACCACAGGATTAGCCGATCCTTTGCCAATTATCCTCACTTTCCTGGCCACGGAATTAAAATATCTGACTCGCTTAGATTCTATTATTACCCTCGTGGATTCTGAAACCTTTACTGCCGATCATTTTGATAGTAATATTGCCCTTAGTCAAATTCGTTATGGTGACGTGGTAATTCTCAATAAAATAGATCGAGTCAGTCCCAAAAAATTAGATGATTTAGAAAAGTTTATTCGTCGAGAAAAAGAGGGTATAAGACTCCTAAAAAGTAGTTATGGTCAGGTTCCTTTGGGTTTATTGTTAGATCTAGGTTTAACTAAAGAAGAATTGTATAAAGTCCAGTTGAGAGACTTTCAAAAAAATCGCCCAATCTCCAGTGATAATCAATCTCCTGAAGACTTTAATTTTGTCTCCTTTGTTAGCGATAAACCATTTAATTTAGATAAATTTGAACCTTTTCTCACGGAAAAAATGCCGATAAATGTTTTTCGAGCAAAAGGGATTCTCTGGTTTCAACAAAGCGATTTAAAACATATTTTTCAATTGAGCGGTCTTCGTTATGATCTGCAAGCGGTAGAATGGGATACATCTCCTAATAATCAGTTAGTTTTTATCGGCAGAAATTTAAATAAAGAGGAAATCTTGACACAACTAAACGAATGCTTGGCTAGTTCTCAAAAAATTAAAAAGCACAAACTAAGTAGGTAGGTGTTAAAAGTTTTCAGACACCCCCCCTTATTAAGGGGGGACTAAGGGGGGATCGAACCTAAAATCGATTTTTAATTTAATTAAAACCAGCTACTTATGAATAATTTATGGATAAAAACTTTAAAATTTAACGAACCCTCGATCTCATGGTTTTACGTCTCTTTGTTCTCCAAGCTCATTATCGCAAACCCTTGCACTTTACGGAAGCGGCGCTCAATTAAGGGAACAATTAAAAACGAGGGGAATTATCTTAGTTGATTTACCCGATGGACAAAGCCAATGGTATCCTAGAGAAAAGAGCCATAACCATGATTAATATCCCAAGAGACCGCCAATTTTTCCCAAAATAACCTTGCTAAGTCTAGAGGATTGGTTAAGAAAGATTACTTGCCCCAATCTAACTTATGCTAGAATGATTATCATTACCACAATAAAGAAGGAGCAAAATGATTATCGTGGTGACGGGGGGTATAGCTGCGGGAAAAACCCATTGGATTCGCCAACAAATCGCCCAAAGCAAGCAGCCAAGTCTATATTTTAGTCCCCAGACGGAAACTTTTCCCATTGATCACCTCACTTTACAGAGTGACTTTCCCCAGTTGTCCTCTATTTCTAGGGAAGAAGAAGACCTTTTGAGCAGTTTATCCATGAAAAACAGGGTCTATATGGAAGTACCATGGCATTTAGACACGCAATCCCTCGAAAGCTTTCTAAAACCCCTCAATTGTCATCGGGTAGCGATTACGTCTCCAGACGAAGAAATCCCCGAAGGACAAGTTCCCGTCGATGAAATAGTCATCAGTCCCGTCAAAACAACCATAAAAGGTGATCAATGGTTAAAAAAACGGGAAATACAGATTTATAGAGCCGTTTTAACGGGAGAAATCCTCGATTTTTCCAGTTTAACCACCTTTTGGACAGAATTAACCCAAGGAGCCTATGGGGAAGTGCTGCGGGTCAAAAGTATCTTCGATATCATCGACGGTCAGTGTATTTATGGGGAATTTATGGATGAATGGCCAGAAAAAGACTTTCAAAGCTTAAATTTCCCCTTAAATGTCGATGGGAGACCGAATCGCTTCAGTGGGATTGAAATCGTCGGTCGCAATCTCGATAAACCGATAATTGCCGATACCCTGAGTGATTGTTGTCTGTCCGATGAGGCACTTTTTTATTATCAACAACAATTTCAAGAATCTTTAGAGCCAGAAATGGAGTTAATCTGATGAAAATAGCCGTTTTATCCTGTATTCATGGCAATATGCCCGCTTTTAATGCTGTTTTGCAAGATTTAGACCAACAGGGTTGTCAAGAAATCTACTGTTTAGGGGATTTAGTTGGGTATGGACCCCATCCTAACCAAGTGGTGGAAAAAATCCGTCAACTGGGGATTACTACAGTACAAGGGTGTTGGGATGAGGATATCGTTGAGGGATTAAATGCCTGTGAGTGCAGTTATCCGTCGCTTTTAGCAGAAAAACGCGGTAGATTAGCTCATGAGTGGACAAATCAAATAATCACCCCAGAAAACCGTAATTATTTGTCAAAACTGCCCGAAATTTTTAAGCTAGATAACCTCT
Source organism: Microcystis sp. T1-4 (assembly GCF_000297435.1). Classification (GTDB taxonomy): domain Bacteria; phylum Cyanobacteriota; class Cyanobacteriia; order Cyanobacteriales; family Microcystaceae; genus Microcystis. The sequence continues at coordinate 4,836 of NZ_CAIP01000154.1, forward strand.
GTTTTGTTCATGGTAGTCCCCAAAGTAACCATGAGTACCTTTTAGCCGAAATGGACGCTTTTACGGCTTTAGAACGGGTTTTATCGGTAGATACAGAGGTTTTATTCTGTGGACATACCCACATCCCCTACATTCGCACTCTCGACGCGGGAAGCTTGCAAATAAAAGTTTATCAACCCGATGGGGAACAGTCGCGGCAATTTACCACACCGGTTAAACGTATCATCAACGTGGGATCGGTGGGAGAACCACGTCACGGTCGTCCAAATGCCACCTATGTGATTTACGATCGAGAAACGGCAGCGGTACAACTGCGAGAAGTGGCCTATAACTATCAGGAAACCTGTCAGGCTATTTTAGCATCGGGTTTACCTCCTATTTTCGCTTGGCGATTGGCTAAGGGTCTAGAATATGCGGAAAAAGCCGATGATCCGACTCATGTTTGCGAACGTTAATTTGTGATAAATCAAGAAATTATGTGGGCAATTTTAAGCGGTATTCAAGGCAATTTACCAGCCTATCAAGCGGTCTTGGAAGATATTCAGCAACGGTCAGTTACTGTAGAAAATTTATATATTTTAGGAGATTTTATCGGTGTTAATCCCGATAGTGAAATGCTGGTAGAACAAATACGTTATCCCACTAAAAATAACTTATATCCGCAGGTTTGTCGGGGATGGTGGGAAGAACAATGTTTAATTTTACACAGTTTAGGAGCAACAGGAGAACCGACGGAATTAATCGATAAACATGGAATTGATAGCACTAAACAACTCTGGGACGCAGTTTCTTTAGAAACGGTGCAATGGTTACGAAATCTCGATTTTGGTTTTGTCGAGTTGGATTGTTTATTAATTCATGGCAGTAGTGTCAGTGTTAGTGAAGAATTAACCCCCGATACTCCCCCATGGCAAATTTTAGATCGACTGCAACGGGTGGGAGTTAATAATCTATTTTGTGGTCGTTCAGGAAAAGTTTTTGATTATTCTTTACAGTCCGCTAATTTAACTAGCACTGTTACTACTTTAGATAAACGGCAACCAAGTCAAACTTTGACGATTCAAGATAAGCGTTTAATTGGGGTTGGTAGCGTTGGCAAAGAATTAAATAAAGCAGTTTACACTCTCTATAATCCTAGTAATAATTGCGTGGAGTTTAGAACCGTACCTTATTAATCTTTCAGAGATTAATTAAATATTAAAGATTAATTTAAGTAGGTAGGTGTTAAAAATTATCAGACACCCCCCTTATCAAGGGGGATCAAGGGGGGATTTATCTTCAATTTAATTATAACCAGCTAGATAACTGAGGTAAGAGACTCTTGCTGACTTGCTTGCAGATGGGATTGAGCGCGAACAGCGTGGAACATCCCAAAACGACATAAACCCGTACCAAAGGCCAAACGCATCAGCAGAATTGTCGGCACTTCTCGGACAGATTTAACCAACCCAGTTAGACCAAATTGCCACCAACCTTGGGGACGAATCACCCCTTGCCAAATGGTATCAATCCAAGAGGGTAGAGTGGCTTTTGTCCAGTCAGCAGTCATCACTTCCCCATCTACCAATCCCGTGGCCGCTAACTGTTCGGCAAAACCTTCGATACTGGCAAAAGCGGGGTGGGACCACTGATCCAAAAGTTGGCGCATTACAGGACTTTCCCAGAAATTGAGCGGTTTTTGACGGTCATCTCGCTGATTCCAGTCCGCTACCACTAGGACTCCCCCCGGCTTAAGAACTCGCAGTAATTCCTGAGCAAAAACGGCTTTGTCCGGCATATGGGGACCGGCTTCGATTGACCAGACCACATCAAAACTCTCGTCGGGAAAAGAAAGGGCCATGGCATCATCGACCAAAAAGCGAGCATTTACATCTGGGGGTGTTAGTTCTTTGGCCCGTGCCACTTGTTTGGGACTAATGGTGACACCGGTAACGGCAAATCCGTAGTCGCGGGCCAGAATGCGACTGCTGCCACCAATACCACAACCGACATCGAGGAGAGTGGCACCGGTGGGTAGTTTATCCAAACCTCCCCAAGAGACCATTTCCGCCACAAAGTCAGCTTTTGCCTGTAGAAAGTCTTTTTTTTCTGGTGGGGAACCGTAGTGACCTAAATGGATGTGTTCGCCCCAATAATATTCTAAAATCCCGTCTTCGGTCCATTGGTCGTAGGAATTGGCCACCGAGTCCGACGATTGGTACTTGCGAGAGGAAACAAAATAGACGACGATAGCGATCGCTAGGAGTAAACCTAAAGATGATGTCAGCAAAAGTATATTCATTAAATGCTGCTGGGCAAACTGATACAAAGCTTAATAACTCTTAAAGATTATACAACCTTGAGGTTCTGCGGGCTGAGGTCTAATTATCAGTCCCCCTTTACCCCTCTTGGTGGCCAGAAAAAGCCAGATCAGCAGTCTCAATTACCTTTAATAGCTGTTCGATGCGGTTTTCCGTCGGGGGGGCCAAACAGGGAAAAACGGCTAAACCGGGGATTTGATTGGCCACCTCGGTGACAGCCACATCAAGGGTGACTAGGGGTAAATTAGCTAGGGTTTGCGACTCGCTCAAGGTTTGCAGATAAGAGTATAAATCTTCTGCGATCGAACTATCGATTAAGATAGCGTCCACCTCCCAGACAGTGGCTAAAAGTTCCGCCTGTTCGCAACTATCGGCCTCAATAAAACGATAATTCTCCCGAACTAATTGATTATTCCAAATCCAGCTAAAGGAAGATAAATCGGAGAAATTAGGGGCATAATGACCGTGCAAACGCAGCAGAGTCGGAGCAGTGCGCCGTTTTCGGCTAGGAACGGGGGAAACGGTCAGATTTAGGCAAGCTTGCAGAGCTGCCGAAGTGATTGGCGGAACCAGAAAACTATCGGCCCCTTGCTGTTGACTGCGGTTGCGCTCGCAATCGGCGGCGGTGACAATAACTTTTATATCTTGGGTTTGGGGATGGGATTTGAGCAGCGTTAACACATCCCAACCGGACAAGAGGGGTAGATTGGGATTGAGAAAAACACAACGGGGTTTTAACTGACGGGCTTTTTCGATCGCTTCGGTCCCGCTACGGGCGATAATGGCTTTTAATCCCAATTCACTTAAGCGATCGACAAACTGTTCGATAACTTGGGGATTAGCTTCCACCACTAACACCAGACGTTGGGGGGTCGATTGTTCCTCTTCTGTTCCTTGGGGATGAACCGGCAGCAGTAAAGTGAATTGACTGCCTTCCCGGTCCTTGGAGACAAAAGATAGATCACCGCCGTGACAGCGTGCTAATTTTTGGCTGAGGACTAAACCTAAACCCGCACCCTCAAATTGACGGGTGAAAGGACTTTCTAGCTGTTGGAATTTCTGAAAAATCAGATGCTGGGATTCTTCCGGAATACCGATCCCCGTATCCCAGACGGTAAAAGCCAGCCAATTTTCCCAACGATTGACTTTAATGCCCAAATTACCGCCGTCAATGGTGAATTTTACCGCATTATCTAACAAATGCACTAACATCTGTTGTAAACGGGCTTCATCGGCCAGGACATAATCTAACCCCGATTCGATGTCAAGACGATAGCTGTTGGGGAGATCAAGACGTTGGGGATATTTATCGACGATGATATCGTACACCCGTTGACAGAGGCGATCGATTTTGACTCTAGCTAAAGTTAATTTTAGTTGTCCTGTCTCTAGGCGGGTTAAATCGAGGAGATCATTAACTAAAGCCATCAACTGGCGACCGCTGCGATAGATTAAATCGGCATATTTGGACTGTCGGGGGTTAAGTTCACCGATTTTTTGTTCCCGCAGCAGATTGGAGAGACCGATAACGGCGGTGAGGGGCGATTTAAACTCATGGCTGACACAGGCGAGAAATTCATCCTTAAGACGATTTAAATGGACTAAATCGGCATTTTTAACCGCTAATTCCCGACAATATTGCTGTTGTTCCGTGATATCGGTGGCTAATAGTAACCACAGTCCCGAAGTTTTCTCGATCAAGGGATAATGACCTGTCCAATTTAACGGCGCGGACAACAGGCGCCAAGTCTTGGTTAAACCCGATGTCAGCGTTTCCAGACGCTGGGGGAACAGGGGGGGGGTGGGGGATTGGGGAGTTAAGGGTTGAGTGGGGAAAGCTGCCCCGATTTGTTGGCACCAAGCCTGATTTTGGTATAAAATTCCCGCTTCTGGACTGTAGAGCAGCAGCGGCAGCGGTAATTGTTCCAAAAATTCCAGAGGACGATCTCCGCGGTGGGAGAAATTGCGATCGCTGATGCGGAGCTGCGGAGAGGGATCATCGAGAATCGAGCGCCCGAGACAAAATTGCAGTAGTTTGCCCGTGTCTAAGCGCCCTAACAGTTTACCCTGAGCATCCACTAAAATAGGAACCAATGCGATCGCTTCTCCCCTCAGGTTTGCCAGAAACTCACTGACGGCCATGCGCGAGTTCAGAGGGATAATCGGACGCAGCCAACCGCTCAGATCCAGACAGTTGCAGGAGGGGTTTCTGGTTTCGGGGTGCTGTTGTTGATAGAGGAGGTAAGCGATCAGGGCTTGACTCTCAATCAGTCCTAGGGGACAATACCGCTCATCCACCACCACGATCGCTTCTGGATTGCCCGTATTAATTAAATCTAAAAGACTGGCCGTATCAACAATTAATTCACAGGCAGTGACGGATTGATTAAAGTGATGGAGACTGAGGGTAACGCTAGGCATGGGGATAATTGGGTGGGCGGTGGCGGTAACTTTAGGGCATAATTAACAAACTGATGGCCAAACTATTAGTCGTCCTAGAACTCGAATTTACCTTGATTATGACGCTCGCTCATCTAGAGGACCACTCGATTGATTACAATTAACTACAATACCCACTGCCAAAAAGCCAAGTTAACTTTAACTTCTCCGATCTGATGGCGAGGGGGTTGTCTTCTCAACAGAGACAGCCTAACCTATAATTTGTTATTTTCTATCTACCTTGCGGGTGAGAAAACGTTGCCTCCGAGACTGACTATTTATGCTTTTGTCCCAACGGACTCACCCTTGACGGGAGTGAGTTCACCCCCAGGGCTGGTTAATTCTTTGACGGCTTTATTGGCTAATGAACGCTATAATCTAACCCTAGGGTCCTCTTCTAGCGAATTACTGGCTAATATCGAGGCACAGAAGGAAAAAATCGATTGTTTGCTGGTGGTCTTTCATCCTTCCCTACAGCCGACTTTTAATCAACTCTACGAAGCGGGGGTTTTACTGCCAGTAGTGATCATTGTCGCTGACAAAAACATCACTGCCGGAACGAATGACTCTCCCACCTGTCTCTATCATAGTGCCGAATTACAAATTACCGTCAAGGAATTAGACAGCATCACCTCGGTAATCGACCAAGCGATCGCTCGATTTCTCCATTTAGCTCCTAACTGCTCTTTTTCCGAGCGGACTACGATTGTTAACCAACCGAATCCAGTGGCCAATAATCACAGTTTTCTCCTCCTACAACAGCGCCGTTTAGCAGAAAAATTAAAAGAAAGACTCGGCTATTTAGGTGTTTACTACAAACGCAACCCGCAGCTATTTTATCGCAATCTTGCCCCGGAGGAAAAAAAAGAATTACTGCGGGAAGTAAGAGCAGATTATCGGGAGATTATTTTAAATTACTTCCAACAGGATTATCCGATTAATCAAGCGATCGACGAGTTGGTTAATAATGTCTTTTTTACCGATCTCTCCGTGTCGCAAATTCTGGAAATTCACATGGAGTTAATGGATGAATTTTCCCAACAATTAAAATTGGAAGGCAGAAGCGAGGAAATTCTCCTAGATTATCGTCTCGCTCTCATTGATATCCTGGCTCATCTAGGGGAAATGTACCGTCGTTCCATACCTCGCGAGGATATCCCTGATGATTTATCTCAAATGTCGGGGTGAAGACCCGAAGCACTTAGTGCGACGGGATGAAACCCCAGCCAATATAAAACAGCACTTCCACAGGCTCAGTGACACGAAGCACGATTAAAAATAAGTGTCCAGTATCCTGAAAAAATCTCGAATAACTTCTTCTTTTAAGGGTCTTGACCTACTCAGGCCAAATAGCTACTATATGAGTATAGCGGATAGGGTAATCAACCGCTCTAAAAACCCCTGTAGTCTAACCACTACGCTATCTGCACCTTGACAATCAAAGATATAGGGTTCTACTCAATAGTTCTAGTTTCTCACCTGTGAGTAGGTAAAATCTTTGCAGGAACTAGACAAAGCAGTATTTGAAGCTAACGTTTCAATTCAAGCAAACTTTGTAGAAATACAACTATCGTAGGGCATACGAAAAGTAACGCTTAGGGAGAGAACCACCTCTGGGTTGGATAACGCAAGGCATCTAATTTAAGTGGACTCGTTGAACTAAGAATCCCGCGCTTGAGTGCGATGGGAGTGTCAATATTGGGAATAGACTAAAATATCCCAGACAAATAGCGATGAACTCATATCCCCAGCCCCTTTGATCCTAACCTATGAGCGTCTTTAAAAAAACCTATGTTTTAAAACTGTACGTCGCCGGGAACACCCCCAACTCCGTGCGAGCCTTAAAAACCCTGAAAAATATCCTAGAAGAGGAATTTCAGGGAGTTTATGCGCTCAAGGTGATTGACGTGCTGAAAAACCCGCAACTAGCGGAGGAAGACAAGATTCTCGCCACTCCTACCCTCGCGAAGGTCCTCCCTCCCCCGGTGCGGAAAATTATCGGTGATTTGTCCGATCGAGAGAAGGTTCTGATCGGTTTAGACTTACTGTACGAGGAAATTCGTGAACGAGAAAATGATAGCTAGGCCTTCGGCAATAGGTGATTAGACGGGTTATATTTATTGAAGGAGAAATGATCGGGGCGTAATCTAGTACGTCTATGGGAAAGTCAAGAGTCAATGGCAATCGAGATAGTGTAAAGTGTCTAGTCAGTCCCGATATGTTTCTGTGGAAAAATTAGATAAAAATCCTACTCTTTAAATACTCGCTGGATAAATAATGACTCAATCTAACTCTAATAGCCAACCAAATCCACCGATTAAACCGAAAGGTGTTCGCAAAATTAGAACCCTAATTGAAGGTTTTGATGAGATCACTCACGGTGGTTTACCCATGGGGAGAACTACCTTAGTTAGTGGCACTTCTGGCACGGGAAAAACCCTGCTTGCTGTGCAATTTCTCTACCATGGGATCAAGTATTTTGACTATCCGGGCCTGTTTGTTACTTTTGAAGAATCTCCCACCGATATTATCCAAAATGCCTATAGTTTTGGTTGGGATTTAGAAGAATTAATTGACCAGGGTAAATTATTTATTCTCGATGCTTCCCCGGATCCAGAAGGTCAAGAGGTGGTGGGTAGTTTTGATCTTTCGGCCCTAATCGAGCGCATTCAATACGCAATTACTAAATATAAAGCCAAACTGGTATCGGTTGACTCTGTAACTGCTGTTTTTCAGCAGTACGAAGCGGTGTCAGTGGTGCGGCGAGAAATTTTTCGGCTCGTGGCCCGGTTAAAATTATTAGAAGTGACTTCAATTATGACCACGGAACGTATCGAAGAATACGGAGCGGTGGCCCGTTTTGGTGTAGAGGAATTTGTCTCTGATAATGTGGTAATTATGCGGAACGTGCTAGAGGGAGAAAGGCGACGCAGAACCGCGGAAATCCTCAAATTACGGGGAACAACCCACATGAAGGGGGAATATCCCTTTACTATCACCAATGATGGCATTAATATCTTCCCCCTCGGAGCCATGCGTTTAACTCAGCGCTCTTCTAATGTCCGCATTTCTTCGGGAGTAAAAACCCTCGATGATATGTGTGGAGGCGGTTTTTTCAAGGATTCGATTATTTTGGCCACAGGAGCAACCGGTACGGGTAAAACTCTCCTAGTCAGTAAATTTCTGGAAGAAGGATGTCGGCGCGGTGAGCGAGCGATTTTGTTCGCTTATGAAGAATCTCGCGCCCAATTGTCCCGAAATGCCTCTTCTTGGGGGATCGATTTTGAGGAGATGGAACGCAAGGGATTATTAAAATTGTTGTGTTCTTACCCCGAATCGGCGGGATTAGAAGACCATTTACAGATGATTAAGTCGGAAATCTCGGAATTTAAACCCTCTCGTATTGCTATTGATTCTCTATCGGCACTCGCGCGCGGGGTGACAAATAATGCTTTTCGGCAATTTGTGATCGGGGTGACAGGATACGCCAAACAGGAGGAAATTACAGGATTTTTCACCAATACCACCGACCAATTTATGGGAGCGCACTCGATCACCGAATCCCATATTTCTACGATTACCGACACGATTTTAATGTTGCAATATGTGGAAATTCGCGGCGAAATGTCGCGAGCGATTAACGTCTTTAAGATGCGCGGTTCTTGGCACGATAAAGGGATTCGTGAATATACTATCAGTCAGGACGGGGCGGATATCAAGGATTCTTTCCGCAATTACGAGCGGATTATTAGTGGTTCCCCAACTAAAATTAGCGTCGATGAAAAGACTGAATTATCGCGGATTGTTCGCAATGTACGCGAAAAATTACAGGATGAATAATCGGGAGTTGGCTCTCTTGGATTTGGTGGGTAAAATGTATTCTAAGATACAGTACCGCTGGCGAGGGAGTGGAAGGAACCACAGAGACACAGAGGACACAAAGATCGATCGATCCTATGTAAGTTAAACTTATCACAGAGAACCTAGAAGAGCCGGGAGTTGACTGATGGAGATTATTTTGAAGAGCGATCGGGTAAAGTCGGTCTTAAGGAAAATAACCACCAGATCAACAAACCTAATATAATCCAGAGAATATCTTTAACCCGGCGAATTACAGAAATCGCTAAACCTAATTCTAGACTACCGGTTAAGGAAGCACCCAGCAGCACTAAAGAGCCTTCTAAAGTACCGATATTAGCGGGAATAAAAAAGGTTCCAGCGCGCACCAATTGAGCGACAGAATCAAATAACCAAGCATCGGCAAAAGTGATCGGATGTTGGAGAAATTGCATTAAAACATAGATTTCTAAAACTCCGAGGGGCCAATTGAGAAAACCGACGATCAAGCCATTTCTAAATAGGGGCAGATTCCGGTAAAATTCCCCTAAACGATCATCGACACTGCGAAGATTTTCTAAAGGTTTAGCTAGGCGATCGCCTAAAAAAGAATGACCTAATCGATTAACTATTCGGGAGGATAAACGGAATCGCTGAATCAAGAAAAATATCAGGATACAACTGGAGAATATAGCAAGACTTAATCCAGTAAAAGTTTTAAAAGAATTAGAAAATTTTGGAGAAGCTAGGAGCAGAAAAAAACCGATAATTGCAAAGAAGACAAGGGAAGCAGTATTTAACGTTTTTGTCAGAATAATCGAGGCACTGGTTTCTTTATAGCTAATCTGATAGTGAGTTTTTAACATCACTGCTTTAAAACCTTCTCCTCCCAAAGAAGCGAAAGGAGTCACGCGATTAAAGGCTGCCCCTACCATGTAAATTAATAATAGGCGAATTGTCCATCGAGGTTGGATAGGAATACTTTTAAAAGTTAGTTGCCAAGTAAAAACATCGGTGAGGAATTCTAGGAAGTAAAAAATAATTATTAATGTCATTCCCCACCAACCGACTAGGGTGATTTGTTGCCAAACTTCTTGTAGATTTGTTTGGCGCAAAATTACCCCTAGTAAAACAAAACCTAAACCCAGAAAAATAAATTTAAGATATTTCATACTAAATTATGAATTATGAATTATGAATTATGACTGATAACTTATAACTGATAACTGATAACTGATAACTGATAACTGATAACTGATAACTGATAACTGATAACTGGTAACTGGTAACTGATAACTGATAACTGATAACTGATAACTGATAACTGATAACTGAAAAAGCTGATAACTAAAAATAGTTCCAACGTTGAATAAATGGCAGCCAATGGGATTCGACTAACTCGATCGCTTTTGCATCTGGGGGATAATTATTTTTTTTATATCCTTGCAGACTGCTGATATATTTCTCAAAGCGAGGCATAGATATTTTTAAGTCGGGAAGTTGCAGTTGATCGTAGATTTTCTCGATTTGTGCTAGGGGAGCTTTTTCTAAATCTTCAAAACGAATTTCTACAAAACTATCGGCGGGTAAATCGGCACTATCTCGCAGGAGAGAATTGAGCATTGGGGGATAACTTTTCAGAATTACCTGCTCGATTTCATCCGTGGATAAATTATCGTAGGATTGTAGTGCTAGTTCCGGTAGGATGCGGGTAAAAAAGTGACGGGTTGAGGGAAAAACTAGATAGGGATTGCGGTAGATATGAATAAATTTAGCATCGGGCCAGATAGCTCGCAATCTGGCGATGTGTGCCGTATAAACGGGGTTTTTAAGTAGTAATTGTTTGCCTTTTTGATGGATGGAAACTTTTTTTAATAGATGAGTATGCCAACGTTGCCAATTGGCGATTTCTTTCTCGCTGCAGCCTTGAAAAAAAACCCCTCGCTGGAAATGATACTGAAAACGTTGGGGAAAGTATAAACCATGGTAGTAGGAAAGGGGGATCATGCTGGCCAGGGCGATCGAGTCTTCTTGGGGGGAATCGGGAGTAACGGCAACGTTATCCACATGGCGATCGCTTGGTAGGGCCAATTCTAGCAGCGGTTGAAATAAGCGGACGATACCGAGGATATCCCAGGGTAATCCCACCGCTAGGGGCGAAATATAGCCAAAATGCTCCGATTGACCGAGTAAATTGTGGAGATGGGTCGTGCCGCTGCGCCAATAGCCGACAATAAAAATGGGTGCTTTTACCTGCACGCGGCGCTCATAAAACCCTGTCATTAAAATTCGTTCTAGGGTAGAAAAAGGCAGTCGCGCCAGGGTAACTGCCAGGGCCAGGGTTGCCGGGGCCAAATTGGGGCGATCGATGCCGCCATTGGTCAAAAATAAATGAAGGAGAGTGCTAAGGTTACTACCGCAGAGGGGATGAAACAAACTAGACATATTAACTATTTTTTGGCGGTTTTTTGGCGTATAGCTTGGCTGGCCAAGGTTTTACCGAATTCCCAAGTGGCCCCTGGGAAGCGGTGTGCATCAGCGACCACATCTTTAACGGCGGTGATCAGCCAACGGCAATCCTCATCGGAGAGGGTGAGGGGGGGGATAAACTTGATGATATTCATGCCGTGGCCGGAAACTTGGGAGAGGATTTGATGGCGGGTAAAGAGGGGAACGACGATTAACTGGGAAAATAGCCCTTTATTGGCGGTTTCTAGCATTTTCCAGGCGGCTTTTAGTGACCAACTGCTCGGCTCGGCAAATTCCAAGGCGATCATCATACCCAATCCCCGCACTTCCTGCAAACATTCGTACTGATCTACCAGGGGCCGTAGTTCTGCGATAATTTGTTGACCGATTACGGCCGATCGCTCGACTAATTTTTCCTCTTCAATCACCTGTAAAGTGGCAATACCGGCGGCCATGGCCAGATTATTTTTACCAAAAGTGCTACCGTGAACCACAGAACGATCCATGCGATCGAATACTCGATCGAAGATCCAGCGACGACAGAGAACCGCTCCCACTGGCACAAAACCACCCGAAAGAGCCTTGGCAACACATAAAATGTCCGGTTCTACCCCCCAATGTTCCACAGCCCAAATTTTGCCAGTCCGGCCTAAACCGGTCTGCACTTCATCGGCCACAAAAAGAGTGCCGTAACGACGACAAAGGTCCGCGGCCGCGGGGAGATAGTTCGGTTCGGGAATTCTCACCCCGTGACCTTGGATCGGTTCGGTAATAAAAGCCGCTACTTCTTGGTTAATTAGAGCTTTTTCGAGCGCGGCCAGATCGCCGAAGGGTATTTCCTTAAAATCGGCCACAAACGGCCCAAATCCCTGGCGATAATGGGGATCGCCGGTGGCGGAAAGGGAACCCATGGTCAACCCGTGGTAGCCTCCCTGACAGTAAACAATTTGGCTGCGTCCGGTGGCGTAGCGGCTGAATTTAATGGCGGCCTCGACAGTTTCCGTGCCAGAATTAGCAAAGAAAACTCGTTCTAATCCAGTTGGTGCGATCGCTGCTAACCGTTCCGCCAGCAATCCCGCTAGGATAGAAGCATCCAATTGGACTAAATTGGGCAATGCTGCCGTCAATACCTCTTGTAAAGCTTGCACGATCTTGGGGTGATTGCGTCCGAGAGCGAAAACACCAAAACCACTCAGTAAGTCCAGATACTTGTCCCCCTGATTGTCGAAGAGGTACGGACCTTCGGCTTTAACGTAGTGGCGATCATAGCCGATCGTTTTTAGTACCCTAACCATCTGGGGGTTTAGGTATTGTTCGTGGAGGGCAAAGTTTTCTTCTAGTCTTTTTTCTATCAGTTCTAAAATGCTCATAAATTCCAGATTTGATGACTGAAAAAATATTTTTTCAAACACCTCAAAACCGATTATGTTGACAGCACATTATCATGATTTTTGGCTATCTAATATTATAAATTATTTGATATATTTTGTCAAGTATTTAAAAACTTATCTAGGATAATGAAACTAATTAACTCTTGTTGGCTAAAGGTTCAAGCGACTTTTAGATAATTTGTTAGTCAGTTTTTATATGGTTGGCGCGCATCGCGTGCGCCCAAAATGTAATATCAGTAAACTGATAACTTATAACTGATAACTTATAACTGATAACTTATAACTGATAACTGATTACTGATTACTGATAACTGATTACTGATTACTGATAACTGATAACTGATTACTGATAACTGATAACTGAGG
>NZ_CAIP01000153.1 GCF_000297435.1 Microcystis sp. T1-4
CAATTATCGGTGAATTTTAGATGATGACAAATGGATCAGCAGCTGCCTGTAAGCATCCCACCGAAAAGCTAATGCGCGGGGGGTTTGGGGGGTAGAACCCCCCAAAAGCTTGGATTGAGGGAAAAAATCGAAAGTAACGCCCGACTTTAGCAGAGAGTTTCCCCTTAAAAATCCCAACTTAGTAGATTTACAAAGCGGGGTTTATTTCCCAAATCCTTTACCGCGATTGACAGCAGGTAAACAGAGACAACTATTAATTTGCTCTTTGATAGTTTCATGATCGAGATTTTGACCGATAAGAACTAGCTGATTTTTCGGAGTACCTTTCCATTCGTCATCTTCGAGAGTGAAACGTTTACCACTAAGGTGGAAAATATGACGTTTAGGACTTTCATCAAACCAGAGAATACCCTTAGCGCGGAAAACGCTTTCCGGTAACTGATTATCGAGGAAATATTGGAACTTCCGAATCGAAAAAGGTTGGTCACTAGCAAAGGAAATAGAAGTAAATCCATCCACCTCTAAATGATTGGAATGGTCGTGATGATCATGATCGTGATCGTGGTGGTGATCGTGGTGGTGATCATGATCGCAATGGTCATGATCGTGATCGTGGTGGTGATCGTGGTCGTGGTGTTCTTCTTCTGTGTCGAAATATTTATCCGATTCAAATAGTCCGACGCTGAGAATTAAGGGTAAAGGGACTTGACTTTTGCTAGTACGAAGAATTCTCGCTCCTTCCTTCATGTCCCGGATTCTTATTTCTAAAGAATCCACATCCGCTTCATCCACTAGATCGGTTTTATTGAGAACAATAATATCACCGTAGGTGATTTGACTTAAGGCCGCTTGCGAGTTGAATAAATCGAGACTAAAATTGGCACAATCCACCATAGTGACAATGGAATCTAAACGGGTCATTTCCCGTAATTCTGTACCTAAAAAGGTTAAAGCTACCGGTAAAGGATCGGCTAATCCCGTGGTTTCTACAACTAAATAATCGATTTTTTCGGGACGTTCGAGAACTTTATAAACTGCTTGAATTAAATCCTCGTTGATCGTGCAGCAAATACAGCCATTATTTAATTCTACCATGCTGTCATCACTGCTGATAATCAGTTCGTTATCGATACCGATTTCACCGAATTCATTGACAAGAACAGCAGTTTTAATTCCCTGTTGATTACTGAGAATATGATTGAGGAGGGTAGTCTTACCACTACCAAGAAAACCAGTAATAATTGTTACTGGTAGCCCTTTTTTTGGCACTGACATCGTGTTAATAGTTTGTGATTCGACGGTTTGCATAATGATTTGGGGGTGAGTATTCTGTCACTAAAAAGCGATTCTTCGGGATGAGATAGCTAGTTTTTCTCGATCAAACAGTCTCCACTCGATCGCCGACTATTTTTATTGTAGATATTTTTGGACCACATCCCATCCTGTTAGGGTAACAAAAAGAAAACCCAGAAACAATAAAAGATTAGTGCCGATGTGGAGAGACCGCGCTAGAGGTGGACGAGTTGTAATGTTCAGGCCGCTAATTGCCGAAACAAAAACCAGAAAAACCACCGATAAACCCGCTATCAGGTGGGAAGAGTGGCCTAAACTGCCATAATGACCGATTGTTCCCACTAATCCGATTCCCAGCAGAATTAAGACCAAAGCAACCATGATCAGGCCGCTGAGGAGATGAAAGGGTCTTAACCATTTTGGTCGAGATTGGCCCGCAAGTCGTCGATAACCCATGTTTACCCCCGAAACTGCCAGTAAAAAATAGGCAAAGAGGGCAAATCCCATCGACCAAGCGGCAATTTTCCATAACCAGAGAAAGGAGGGGAGATTCATAGGGGTGGGATTATTATCAGCAAGGAAAGGGACGACCGATCGTGTTAATTTAAGTTTACCGGACAAAAATCAGCAAGTTAGGGCTAATATGTCTCATCTCACCATCGACACGGAAAATCATCAGCGTCAACCCTTTGAATTACCGGGGGCTAAACCCCATTATAACCCCGATCGACCCGGACAAGTTAATCATATTTTTCTCGATTTAATTATTGATATTCCCGGACAAAGTTTTCAGGGCAGCTGTCAGATTACCCTCACCCCCATTCGTCAGGGAATTAGCAGTTTAACTCTGGATGCGGTGGATCTAAATATTAATTCTGTGTTCATTGAAGGTATCAGTCAACCCTTTGACTATGATCGTTCTCTCCTGACTATTCATCTGCTACAACCCACCAGTGATAAACCGATTATCCTGACGATTAACTATCAGGTTAAGCAACCACAACGGGGATTATATTTTATCGGACCCGACGAATACTATCCCGATAAACCGATTCAAGTTTGGACCCAGGGAGAAGATGAAGATTCTCGCTTTTGGTTTCCCTGTTTTGATTACCCCGGTCAATTAGCTACCTCCGAAATTCGGGTTAAAATTCCCCAACCCTATATCGCTATTTCTAACGGGGAATTAATCTCGGTGGAACCCGTTGGTGAGGACAGAATTTATCACTGGTCACAAAAGCAAATTCATCCCACCTATTTAATGACTCTTGCGGTGGGAGATTTTGCTGAATTATGCGACTCATGGAATGGTGTTCCTGTCACTTATTATGTGGAAAAAGGACGGGAAGAAGAGGGCCAAAGAAGTATGGGTAAAACTCCCCGCATGATCGAGTTTTTTAGCCAAAAGTTTGGTTATCCCTATCCCTATCCCAAATACGCGCAAGTTTGTGTAGATGATTTTATTTTTGGTGGGATGGAAAATACCTCCACCACAATTTTAACCGATCGCTGTTTAATTGATCAAAGAGCCAGCATTGATCATACTTGGACAGAAAGCTTAGTTGCCCATGAATTAGCTCATCAATGGTTCGGTGATTTAGTGGTGATTAAACACTGGTCTCATGCTTGGATTAAAGAGGGAATGGCCTCCTATTCTGAGGTTTTATGGACAGAATCGGAATACGGAAAAGCAGCTGCTAGTTATTATTTATTAGGGGAAGCAAGAAGTTATTTAGAAGAAGATACTTCCCGCTATCGTCGTCCGATTGTTACTCATGTTTATCGAGAAGCGATCGAACTTTATGATCGTCATCTCTACGAAAAAGGTGCTTGTGTTTATCACATGATCCGCTCTATTTTAGGGGAAGATTTATTCGGAAAAGCGATTCAGACTTTTGTGCGAGATAATGCCCATAAAACCGTGGAAACTGTGGACTTATTACGGGCGATCGAAAAAGCGACCGGGTACAATTTATTATTCCTCTTTGATCAGTACGTTTATCGCGGTGGTCATCCCGATTATAAGGTGGCCTACAGTTGGGACAATCAGAATAATTTAGCCCAATTAACTGTCACCCAAACCCAGGACGAAAAGGAACTATTCGACTTGAAAATTCCCGTCGCTTTTGCCTATCTCAACTCTGAGGATATTACCTACAATCTGCGGATTCACCAAAAAGAACAAAGTTTCTATTTTCCCCTAGCACAAAAGCCCGATTTTGTCAAGTTTGATCGGGGTAATAATTTCCTCAAAACCGTCACTCTTGAGTATCCCATCGGTGAATTAAAAGCGCAATTACAACAGGATACCGATCCAATTTCCCGTATCTATGCAGCCATAGCCATTGCTAAAAAAGGCGGTTTAGAAGCGATCGAAGCTTTAGGGACATCCCTAGAAAATGAGCCTTTTTGGGGGGTGCGTGTGGAGGTGGCCAAACAGTTAGCAACTCTTGGTTTAGATCAGGCGGTTACTGCTTTAATTAAAGGTTTAAACGACGAAAAAGCACAAGTCCGTCGGGCAATTGTCGAGGGATTAAGTGAAATTAAAACCTTAGATAGTTATAACGCGCTTAAATCCCTACTAGAAGCCGGAGATGCTAGTTATTATGTGGAAGCGGCCGCGGCGCGAGGATTAGGCTCCATGGCCGTGGGACAATTGCAAAATAAAGAAGGGGAAATTATTGACCTGCTCAATCATGTTTTACAGTTAAGAAAGGGGTGGAATGAGGTAGTAAGAGCGGGCGCGATTGGCGGTTTAAGCCAGTTAAAAACCTCGCCGGCGGCTTTGGAGTCAATTTTGACCTACACGGCTTTAGGCACGCCTCAACCCCTGAGATTAGGAGCTATCCGCGCCCTGGGAGCGATTTCTTCGGGACAAAGCACGGATAAATTAACCGTAATTTTGGAACGTTTAGAAACCATTGCCAAGGAAACTTTTTTCTTGACGCAGGTGGCAGTGTGTAACGCTTTAGGACAGATAGAAAATGCCAAAGCTATCGCTATTTTACAAGCTTTGAGCGATCGAACTCCCGATGGTCGCGTGCGTCGTGTAGCGGAGGAAGCAGTACAAAAAGTCCAGAAAAAATTAGGTTCCGACAAAGCAATTCAGGAAATTCGCGAGGAATTAGAAAAAATGAAACAGGAAAATCAGGAACTGAAAAGTCGTTTGACCAAATTAGAGGCAAAAAATAGTTAGTTAACCTGAGTTATCATTTATCAGTCAATATCAATACTTATCAGTCAGTGGAACAGAAAGCGGGTTTTTGGTTAAGAAACCCGCTTTCTCCGAGCTTGTTGAGTGAGAACAGCTAAAAATTCCGGGGAGTCTAATCGTTGAGAAATTTGTTCATCCTGGTTCTTAATTCTTTAAATTTTCCCCGTCTGTCCCCAGCTTTTCTTAAACCAACAGTAAAACATTCAGAGAGGAAAACAAAGACATCAAATATGGTAGATTTTCCGCTCCCATTAGGACAGAGAAAAACGGTTATAAGGAGTAATGCTTTTTAATTCTAAGTCCTGTAAAGCTCGGTAATTTTGCAGGCGCAGATTTTCGATTCAAGGTATAGAGTTTTTAGACATTGATTGTTGCTCTCTGCTACTTTTAGCTCGTCTTGTCCCAGATTAGCTGTTAATTTTGCCGCTTCCCCGAAAAAACCAGTCAATTTTTAGTAATCTCTACTTATAATACCAAATCCAATGGGTGATCAGATACACCCATTTCTCTTGCCTGAGTTTCCCCATCATCTGCTTTGTCCAGATCAGAATCAGCCTTGACTTGGCTTTAAGGTTTATTTTATAATTGAGTAATCGATAACTTTCTCACTTTTATTGTCAAAATCAGTGAGTAAGGTCGCTTTTCTCGGTTTTAAATGTACCGTTTGTTCTAGTTGTAACTGTAATTGCTTGTATTCCTCACGATTGAGATAAGCCACCACCATTTGCCCATCGGCTAACATTAATTCTACTTGTATTTCCCAGCCTAAATGAATAACTCTTTTTACCACTGCCCAACTATTCAAACCATCTTGATTGGGCATAATTTCGATGTCGTGGGGACGGATAAAAACGGTGGAATTATCCCGCGGATGATGTCCATTTCCTAATCCTGCTAAACTGGGTAAGATATTCACTTCCCCAATAAACTGCATCACAAAAGCTGTGGCCGGATGATCGTAAATTTCGGCGGGAGAACCCACCTGTTCAATTTTACCATGATTCATCACGACAATCGTATCGGCTACTTCCATTGCTTCCTCTTGATCGTGGGTAACAAAAACACTGGTAACGTGAACTTCTTTATGTAAATTTCTCAGCCATACCCTTAATTCTTTTCTGACTTTTGCATCTAAAGCTCCAAAGGGTTCATCTAATAATAATACATTCGGTTGAATGGCTAAAGCGCGGGCTAAAGCTACTCTTTGCCGTTGTCCTCCCGATAATTGGGCGGGATAGCGATCGCCTAATCCTTGTAATTGAATTAATTCTAATAATTCCTCAACTTTTTTCTTAATTACTGGCGATTTTTGCTGGCGAATTTCTAGACCAAAAGCAATATTTTGACGGACAGTTAAATGTTTAAATAGGGCATAATGTTGGAAAACAAAGCCGATATTTCTCCGTCTAGGCTCCAGATGGGTCGTATCTTGTCCGTTAATGATAATTGCGCCACTGTCGGGAGTTTCCAATCCCGCAATTGAACGTAATAAGGTGGATTTTCCCGATCCCGATGGTCCGAGGAGGGCGACTAATTTTCCTTCAGGAATGGTTAAATTGATATTATCTAAAGCTTGAAAATTGCCGAAACGTTTAGAAACTTGCTGGATAGTAATACTCATATTTTTAGGTTAATTGTAGTTATGTAGTGTGAATTTTGTGGGCGGTTTTACGTTCGAGAATTTCTTTAATAATTAAAGTAACTCCGGCTAGTAAGGCGAGAATAGCCGCCGCACTAAAAGCGGCAGGAGTGAGATAATTTTTATAAGCCTGTTCTACGAAAATTGGCAGGGTGGCAGTTCTGCCTAAAATACTGCCAGAAACCACAGAAACCGCCCCAAATTCTCCCATCGCCCGGGCATTAGTTAACAGCACTCCGTACATCAATCCCCAACGAATATTAGGTAAAGTGACGCGCCAGAAAATCTGCCAATCATTTGCCCCCAAAGTGCGCCCCGCTTCCTCTTGTTCCAAGCCAATTTCTTCTAAGACTGGGATAACTTCTCTAGCGACAAAAGGCATGGTGACAAATATAGTTGCTAATACCATTCCGGGTAAAGCAAAAAGTATTTTTATATCGAAAAATTCCAGAAAAGAACCTAACCAACCATTGCGCCCATAGAGCAGTACAATCATTAAACCCGCTACCACGGGAGAAACGGCAAAAGGTAAGTCAATTAAACTAATTAATAAAGTTTTGCCACGAAATTGATTGCGAGCAATTACCCAAGCTGCACAAAGTCCGAAAATTGTGTTTAAAGGTACAGTAATTAGGGCAATAATGACTGTTAATCTTACCGCTTCGATAAAGTCAGAAGTTCCCGCCGCTTCTAAAAAAGCTTGGAATCCATTGCGAAAAGCATAGTAAAATACTGCCGCTGCGGGAATAAATAATAATAGTGCCAGATAGACAAGGGCGATGATAATTAGTAGGGGTTTGTAATCCCATTCTTTCGGTTTGGTTGATTTTTTTAGACTCAGCATTTTTGATCTGTCTCCAGTCATACTCCAATATTTTTTACTCTTTACTTAACTCTGTATTTTTGACCCCATTGCTGCAGGAAATTAATTACTACTAACATGAACAAAGAAACCAGCAATAAAACCATGCCGATTACTGTCGCCCCTGTGTAATCATATTCCTCTAGTCTTTGGAAGATTAAAACTGGGGCAATTAAATCCTTAAAGGGGATATTAGAGGAGATAATAACTACGGAACCATATTCACCGATCGCTCTGGCAAAACCGAGAGCAACTCCTGTTAAAATAGCCGGTAGTATTGTGGGAAAAATAACTCGCCAAAAGATTTGCCAAGAGGAAGCACCGAGGGATAAAGCCGCCTCTTCCACTTCTTTTTCCATTTCCTGTAAAACCGGCTGTAAGGTGCGGACAATGAAGGGTAAAGCGATAAATAACATCGCCACAAAAACCCCTAAAATGGTAAAGGATATCTTAATGCCAAAGGGGGCAAAAAATTGACCGAGCCAACCATTATCACTGTAAACTGTGGCGAGGACTAAACCAGCAACAGAAGTGGGTAAAGCAAAGGGCAAATCCACACAAGCATCGACAATTTTTTTACCTGGGAATCGATACCGCACTAATACCCAAGCGATAATAGTGCCAAAAACTCCGTCTATCAGTCCGGCAATTAAGGAAGTCAAAAAAGTGACTTGGTAAGCGGATAAAGAAATCGGTAAAGTGGCAACGCGCCAAAATTCAGCAAAACCAAGAGTTAGGGATTTAGCAAATAGTGCCGCTGCTGGTAAAACCAACAAAACCACTAGGTAACTAATGGTTATTACCCAAGGAATAGAAACTTTTTTCTGGGGTTGACTGGGAGATAAAGATAATTGTGGGTTAGCCATTGTTAATTATTGCTAGAGATTACCAATTGTCCGCTTCTTCAAGAACTTGTGCTGAATCATACCAAACTTCTACATCTAAATCTGCCAGATAGGAAAGGGCATTTTCTATACCTTGGCAGTTGCCTTGTAGTTGTAGATCAAACCAGCCATCTTGATTATTATTGGCAGCTAATAAAGCGGAAAATATATTCACTTTTAGACTAGGAAAAGACCCTAAACGTGCTATAATTGGCTCGTTAATATACTGTTTAGGAACCCGAATTTTTATCCGTCGGGAAGTGGGGCGATCAAGTCCAGATTGATCAAGATGTAGGTCACTTTGGGGATGATTAATAGTTTGCCATTGAGGTTGATTATCCATGGTTTTTCTCCTTAGGATTTCCCAGCTTTAGTCAGAATTTTATCGAACAAGCCTCCATCATCAAAAAATTGCTTTTGTACCTTATCCCAACCGCCTAAATCCTGCACGGTAAAGAGATTTTTTATCTGAGGAAATTTACTCTCAAACTCTTTAGCTACCGTCGGTTCAACGGGACGAAAACCCACCTGAGCAAATTCTCTTTGCGCCGCGGGAGTAAATAAAAACTGCACAAAAGCTTCGGCCACTTTTCTCGTACCCTTTTTATCCACATTGGCATCAACAACCGCCACGGGATTATCAATAGAAATATTGTAATCGGTGGGAACAGTATAAGCTAAATTCTCACCTTTTTGGTTAGCGAGAATCATCTCGTTTTCGTAATTAATTAGCACATTTCCCTGACCCTGTTTAAAAAATACATCACTAGATTCGCGAGCATCTCTAGGTAAAACTGGCACATTTTTAAACACTTTTTCGACAAAAGTTTGCGCCTCTTGTTCACTGCCTCCTGCTCGCGTCACCGAACCCCAAAGAGCGAGAAAATTCCAGCGCGCTCCGCCGGAAGTCTTGGGATTAGCGGTAATAACTTTAATATTATCCTTGGCTAAATCTGACCATTTATTAATTTTAATATTGGCATCACGAGGGACAAAAGCCACTACAGACTTATGAACAATAGAGTCATTGGGTGCTTCTTTTTCCCAACCGGGTTGAATTAATCCCGCTTGCTCAATTTTCTTGGTATCCAAAGCTAAAGCCAACGCTACCACATCCGCTTCTAAACCATCGATAACGGCGCGAGTTTGGGAACCGGAACCACCATAACTCTGTTCAAAAGTTACCTTTTGCCCCGTTTTTTCTTGCCATTCCTCGACAAATTTGGGAATGATTTTTTCGTAGGCACTTTGGGTGACAGCATAGGAAACAAGTGTCACAGTCACGGGTTTTTGACTGTCATTGCCGCTACTGGTGGGGGATGGGGTGCAAGACACGAGCATTCCCCCCGTCAGGACAGTTGCCATGAGTAGGGACAAACAAGACTGGGATGACTGCATCGGCGGTCCTCCTGAGATTTACTCTGAGGTTGTATCTGTTTTTATGTCTATTTTAATCTTACATCATAGAAAACAAAATTTCAATACATTTATAAAACAAACTTGAAGCAAGATGATAACAGGAGAAACTGTGAGAAGATGGAATCAGTGCTACATCTAGGTTTGAGACTATGGGCAAGAGCGTCAAAGCCAAAAAAACAACCCTCCTACAACAACTGATTAACCAGAGTTTTCTCTTTCGCGGACTAGAGGAAGCTTGGTTAAGTCAGTATCTCGATGCCGACAATCTCAAGCTAGAGACGCTATTTTCCAATCGTCCCGTCTATACGGCTTTTCTCCCCGATGAATTTCTAGATGTTTTGTATGTGATTTTGAATGAGGGTGTAATCGTCGTCCGCAGCACTCCCCTCGACCGGATTATTGCCATTACCTACCCCGGCGGTTGTTTTGGCATGAGGAGTTTACCCTTTAGTTATGGTTTAGCCAGTCGCGCCTTTCCCTGTTTGGTGGAATCCTATAAAACTACCCACGTCCTGAAAATTCCCTTATCGGCGCTAGAAAAGATTTACAACGATAACGAAAGTTTTCGTCAACGGTACTGTTTGTTATTTGAATTACAGCAAAAATTCGAGTATCATTTGCTTAATTGCAGTAGCTATCCACCCCAAGCTGTAGCCACTTTACTCAGAGCTTTAATCTATCAAGAAAGAGAATTAGGTAGTCAACCAGATGCCGAAAATATCTATACTTTTGATTTATCCGTCGATGTGATTGCTCGCGCTTGTCAACTCAATCAACGCACCGTCGAACAGGTATTAAAAGGATTGCAAAACGTGGGATTAATTGCCTCAGAATCGACGGGGGATTTAATTCGGGTACTGGATGCCGAGGGTTTAAAAGAAGTGTACAGCGCCACCCGGGATAAAGTTAATTGGTGGCCCCTAAGATAAGTAGGTTTGGCCTTATTTATTATTGCCATTGACAGCGCTTTAAGGCATCTTCGGCAGCCGCTTTGGTGGCATCCTGTTTCCGTTTACCTTTACCTGTACCGTAGAGAAGATTATTAACCCGCACTTCGGCAGTAAATTCCCTAGCGTGGGGGGGTCCTGTCACATCAATGATCGCATATTCTGGATTAGAGGCAAAATTGGCCAGGGCCCACTGTTGAAAGAGATTTTTAGCATCGATAAAAGATGACGATTCCGATTGTTGAGAGACTAAATGAGAGGCTACAGGGATAAAAAGCCCGTGCAGATAATTTTTAACCGCATTTAACCCCGAATCTAGATAATAAGCCCCAATTATCGCTTCAAAAGTGTCCGCTAATAGGGTAGGATTCGATCGCCCCCGATCTTTAATTGCCCCCTTACCCAAACGCATTAACTCCCCCAGGCCGATTTCAAGACCCAATTGCGCTAATTGTTCTTCTTTGACCAAATTTGACCGCAAACGGGTTAATTCTGCCTCGTTCATGGCGGGATATTTTTGATACAATAGTTCGCCCACCAAAAAAGCCAAAATCGCATCGCCCAAAAATTCTAGGCGCTCGTTATTTTCCGTCAATTCCGACTGTTCATTGACATAGGAACGATGGGTTAAAGCTTGGGTGAGAAGGAGAGCATTTTGAAAAGGAGGCAAACAAGACATTACAGAAATGATCAAGTCAAGAGCATTTCTTATCTTAATCCGACCCCACCCCGAATAGATGAGACGAACGATCCTTTTTTTACTGTTTTTTCCGGCTAGTTTAGGCATAATCTCCCAAATCTTCTCACCGGAAAACCTATCCGCTGCTATTCTTGCCCTAGGTACCCTGGGGATGTGCATGGAACAGGCACGCATGGCGGCGGTGGACTTGGCAGAAATTGCCCAATTTCAGCAAAAAACCAGCGATCCTCGCCTCGATCGCTTTTTTATGGTCACAATTAGTACAATTGTTTTGGAATTAGCGGGCTTTTATGTGGCTGCCCTCTGGATAGGATGGGGAGCTTTAATAGTTTTAGTTAGTCAAATTTGGTTTCATTGTTTAGCCAAAATTCAACTGCAGCCAACCACGGGAAAAATTATTGACCATGGCATAGGGCCACGTTTACCCATCTTACTCGCTGACGGAATCGGGATAATCTTCGTAGCTTTCTGGTTAGCCAAAATTGCCCCCCTAATTATGGCCATGACTTTAACGACAATGTTATTAATCTACGGCTCTATTAA
>NZ_CAIP01000152.1 GCF_000297435.1 Microcystis sp. T1-4
CTTATTAAGGGGGGCAGGGGGGATCGAATCTAAAATCCATTTTTAATTTAATTATAATCAGCTACTTATCAAATTTAGATGCACAACAGCTTCATAAGTTTAGGGTTTAACAGAGGGCGATTTAGGGTAAAATAAAAGCAAGTTAGCAAGATTAGGCGAGGGAGTAAATCATGGATTATGATGTAGTAATTATTGGGGGTGGACCAGCGGGAGGTCACTGTGGTAGATTATTAAGTGAAAAAGGTTATCGTGTTCTTTTGGTGGAACAACATTCTAGTTGGCAAGATAATAACTTTTCTAGTGCCGCTTCTCCTCTAGAAATTTTAGAACAATTCAATCTCCCCGAAACCGTAGTGGCTAGGTTTTGGAAAAATATCGAAATTATCTCCACTAGCATACATCATTTTTGGTCATCAACGCAACCTTTAGGAGTAGTTTTTGATTTTGCCAAATTGCGAGAGTTTTTAGCGGCGGAAGTGCTGCGTTGGGGTGGAGAAGTTCGTTTAGGTTGTCGTTATCTGAAATATGAACAGATGGAGGATCAGCTAACTGTTTTCTTGAAATCAAAAGGCAAGGAAATCGATACAGTTACTACTCGTTTATTGGTTGATGCCACGGGATATGCTAGAGCAGTTATGTATAAACATAGACGAGAAAAACCTAATTTTTTAAAAGCAGTTGGTATTGAATATTTAATTGCTGTGCCAGAAGGAGAATATCAAAAATATCAAGATAATTTAGTGTTTTTTCTCGGTCATAAATGGAGTCCTAAAGGTTATGGCTGGATTTTTCCTATGGATAATCAGCAATTAAAAATAGGAGCGGCTTGGTTAGAGGGAGAACATCCTTATATTTCTCAAGTTAAGCCTTTAAAAAGTTATATTACACAAATTATTCAAACCTACATTAATCTCTCTAAATATGATATAATCGACATCCATGGTTCTATTTTAGAATATTCGCTCAATCTGCAAGATATTTATTATCAAGAACCGAATATTATAGCGATTGGTGATGCGGTTTCTACGGTTAACTTTTTAGGAGGGGAAGGTATTCGCCATGCTATGAAAGGAGCCGAAATTGCTTGTCAATACATGGAGGAATATTTACAGGGAAAATCGAGCAGTTTTGGACTTTATCAACAGCGGATGCAAGAATATTTTCAACCAAAATGGAATTTATCCGATCGCCTCAGTCGCAAAGTTTATTTAGAATATAGTGATGCGCGTATAGATCAAGGAGTATCCTATCTCAAGTATCTTTCCACCCAGGATATAATCGACGTTTTATTTTACTACAAATTTGAAAAATACACAAAAGGGTTAGGAGGATTTCTGCTGGGTAAATTACGTCAATGGTGGCGCAGAATTTTCCCTAGTCAAAACCCCGGGTAAATAAGCTAGGATAAAGCTAAGGAAACAATATTGGTAAAGACCGTGAGTAAGTTTATTCGCTACAGTACAATGATCACTCTGCTGGGCATTTTAGCAGCCTGTAGTGGCAATCCTGCCCTAGAAAATCGTCTGGCTGCCGATCCTAATCTACAAACAAATCCCATACCAGAAAACTCTCCTAATAACCAGCAATTACCCGCAAATTTTCCCGCAGAAATTCCTCGATATAGTCAATCAGAATTATTATCCGTGCAGACAAATCTTGATAATACCAGTGGGCAAACCCGTTGGCAATCCACCGATCCCAGCAATGCGATCGAGGCTTTTTATCAACAGGAATTAGTTAATAATAATTGGGAAATTATTACTCCCTTTTCTGGGGAGGGAGTCAATAGTACCCTAACGGCCCGTCGAGATAATTTAGAATTAACTATCACCATAACTGCCACTTCTCCCAATACGGAATATAGCCTCGATTATCGTCCAACGGGAACCCCGATTGCTTCCCCTAGTCCCTCCCCTATTTCTTCCCCTTTACCCAATCTTAATCCCACCAGTTTTAACGATCTCGAATCCTTACCTAATCCCTTAAAAAGCCACATTCAAGACTTAGCTAGATTAGGAGTATTAACAGGTAATAACAATCAGTTTAACCCTAATGATACAATAACGCGCCGAGAATTTGCTCGCTGGTTGTTACAGGCTAATAATGCCATTTATGCCAATGTAGCGGGTAAACAAATCCGTTTAGCTACTCCCAATAGTTCCCCAGCTTTTAGTGATGTTAAAAATAACGATACCGATTATATTTATATTCAAGGATTAGCGGAAGCGGGGTTAATTCCCTCTCCCTTAACGGGAGATAGTAGCTCCCTTTTATTCCGTCCCAATGCTCCTTTAACCCGGGAAGATTTAATTGCTTGGAAAGTGCCATTAGATATTAGAAAAGCTTTACCGAGCGCCAATCTTGATACGATTAAAAATACTTGGGGTTTTCAGGATACTAATAAAATTAACCCGCAGCTGGTGCGCGCTCTTTATGCCGATTTTCAAAATGCCGAACAAGCTAATATTCGGCGAGTTTTTGGTTTTACTACCCTATTTCAGCCAAAAAGACCAGTAACTCGCGCTGAAGCTGCCGCTACTTTATGGTATTTTGGTTTTCAGGGTGATGGTGTTTCCGCTGCCGATGCTTTGCAGGGTCAAGATACGCAACAGAGTGGGGTTAATTGAAATTTGTCCATAAAACCTAAGGGTGTGTTAGGAAAATACAGACACTCTTTTTTACATTTCTTCATATCTATTCAGAAAAATTAACAAAGGATTCTTGACCCTGCAGCTAGGGTAATATTTTATGCTAAAGATAGAACTGTGCTGCGGGGGATTTTGTTGCTGACTTCCGCTGCTATTAACATTATGACCCATCAAACTCTCAAACTCGTCGGGATGAGTTGCGCTGGTTGTGCTAATTCGATCGAGCGGATAATTAAATCTATCCCTGGAGTGATTCGATGTCAAGTTAATTTTGGCATGGAACAGGTGGAGGTGGACTATGATCCCAAGCGTACCGATCTTAACACTATTCAAGCAAAAGTTAGGGATGCCGGTTTCCAAGCTACACCGATAACGGAAATTAATCTCGAATCCAGGCCAGAAAAAGAACTTCTCCCTAAACTATCGATCGCTATTGTTATTAGCATTATACTTTTTATCGGTTCTTTACCGATGATGACGGGTTTATCTCTATCTTTTATTCCCCACTGGTTACACGCTCCCTTATTACAATTAATTCTCGCTACTCCCGTCCAATTTTGGTGTGGTCAAAGTTTTTATAAAAATGCTTGGAAAGCCTTTAAAAATCGCACCGCCACCATGGACACTTTAGTAGTTTTGGGAACCAGTGCCGCCTATTTTTATTCCCTGTTTTTAACCTTCGGGAGCGATTTTATTGAAAAACAGGGGTTTAATTCCCATGTCTATTACGAAGCATCAGCTATCGTAATTACTCTGATTTTACTCGGTCGTTTCCTCGAAAAACGTGCCAGAAAAGAAACGGCCGCCGCTATTAAACAATTAATGGGATTACAGGCAAAAACTGCTAGGGTAATTAGGGAAGAACAGACGCTAGATATACCAATAGAAGAGGTGAAGGTAGGAGATATAATTTTAGTGCGTCCGGGAGAAAAAATTCCCGTCGATGGCATAATTATACAAGGCAGTTCTAGCATTGATGAATCGATGGTGACAGGGGAAAGTTTACCCGTGCGAAAAACCGTCAATCAACAGGTAATCGGTGCGACAATTAATAAAACTGGTAGCCTACAAATGCAAGCGTTACGAGTGGGAAAAGATACGGTTTTAGCTCAGATTGTCCGATTAGTGCAAACCGCACAAGCATCAAAAGCACCTATACAAAGATTAGTCGATCGAGTGACCGCTTATTTTGTGCCGGTGGTGATGATTATTGCGGTAATAACTTTCCTATTTTGGATTCTCCGCACGGGTAATCTCACCCTCGCTTTGATTACAATGGTGGAAGTCTTAATTATCGCTTGTCCCTGTGCGCTAGGATTAGCTACACCTACCTCGATTATGGTGGGAACAGGACAGGCAGCAAAACAGGGAATTTTAATTAAAAATGCCGAAAGTTTAGAATTAGCCCAGGGTATTACTACTATTGTTCTCGATAAAACGGGAACTCTCACCCAGGGGAAACCAACGGTGACGGACTTCTTGACTCGCGAAGGGGTGAGGGATGGACGGGAATTATCGCTGCTGCAGTTAGTCGTATCGGTGGAGAATCATTCTGAACACCCGCTAGGAGAAGCAATAGTTAGATATGGGCAGTTAAACCAGATTAAAACCTTAGAAGTAACCGAATTTGACTCAATAACTGGGTCAGGAGTGCAGGGAAAAGTCGGGTCAGATTTCGTGCAAATCGGTACACAACAATGGTTAGAAAGTCAAGGGATCGAAACAAAAGTTCTTAAAAAAGTCGCCCACGATTGGGAATGGCAGAAAAAAACCGTGGCTTGGATAGCGGTTAACGGGCGTTTAGAGGGGGTGATCGCCATTTCCGACGTTTTAAAACCTTTTTCTTCTTCAGTGGTCGCCAAGCTCAAAAAAATGGGCTTAGAGGTGATGATGATGACGGGGGACAACCTCGAAACCGCAGAGGCGATCGCCAGCGAGTTGGGTATCCGGCGCTTTTTTGCCGCACTCCGTCCCGAACAAAAAGCCGAAAAAATCGAATATTTGCAGAAAAAAGGGAAAATAGTCGCCATGGTTGGAGATGGCATCAATGATGCGATCGCATTGGCGCAAGCGGACTTAGGTATTGCCATTGGCACGGGGACCGATGTAGCGATCGCCGCCAGCGATATAACCTTAATTTCGGGAGATTTACAGGGAATTGTGAGCGCTATTGAGTTAAGTCGGGCAACAATGCGAAATATCAAAGAAAATCTCTTTTTTGCTTTTATTTATAACTTGATTGCCATTCCCATCGCTGCCGGAGTCCTCTATCCTTTTCTGCTCAATCCGATTATTGCCGGCGCTGCCATGGCTTTAAGTTCCCTTTCCGTGGTGACAAATGCCTTGCGATTGCGTCGAGTTCATCCCAGGGTGGGGAGTGGGGTGTAGGGTGTGGGGTGTAGGGTGTGGGGTGTAGGGGAACAAGGGAGATAGGAAGCTGGGGAGATGGGGAGGTGGGGGGATAACTTTCGTTAACAATTCTTAAGGAAAAACCAGAAAAATTAGCTGTACGGGGGATGATACCGTAGAAAAGGCAATAGAATAATCATCGTGATATGACTGACTCCCCTGAAATACCTTATTTATTACGCGCTGCCAAAGGAGAAATCTTACCCCGTCCTCCCGTGTGGATGATGAGACAAGCAGGACGTTATATGCAGATTTATCGAGAATTGCGGGATAAATACCCCAGTTTTCGGGAAAGATCGGAAAATGCCGATCTAGCGATCGAAATCTCCCTGCAACCTTGGCGTGCTTTTCAACCGGATGGGGTGATCATGTTCTCCGATATCCTCACTCCCTTGGCGGGAATTGGTATTCCCTTTGATATTATCGAAAGTAAGGGGCCGATTATCGATTCTCCCATTCGTACTCAAGCGCAGGTGGACCAACTTAATCCCCTCGATCCCGATCAGTCTTTACCTTTTATCAAAACGATTTTAAAAACCCTGCGTCAAGAGGTGGGAAATAAATCCACTGTCCTCGGTTTTGTCGGAGCGCCTTGGACTTTAGCAGCCTATGCAGTGGAAGGGAAAGGTTCTAAAAGTTATTCTGTGATTAAAGGGATGGCTTTTTCGGAACCCTCGGTACTGCACCAATTTTTAGATAAATTAGCGGATATGATCGCCACCTATGTCCGTTATCAAATCGATTGTGGGGCGCAAGTAGTACAAATGTTCGATTCTTGGGCGGGTCAATTAACTCCCCAAGATTACGATGTTTTTGCCTTACCCTATCAACAAAAAGTAGTTCGTTTGGTGAAAGAAACCCATCCCGATATACCGTTAATTCTCTACATTAGTGGCAGCGCCGGCGTTTTGGAAAGAATGGCTCAATCGGGGGTTGATATTGTCAGCGTCGATTGGACCGTGGATATGGCGGAAGCGAGACAGCGTTTAGGTAAATCGATGATGGTTCAAGGTAATATCGATCCGGGGGTTTTATTCGGTTCCCAGTCCTTTATTCGCGAGCGGATTCTTGATACTATTCGTAAAGCGGGTAATCAAGGTCATATTCTTAATTTAGGTCATGGTGTTTTGGTGGGAACTCCTGAAGATAACGTGCGTTTCTTCTTTGAAACTGCTAAACAAGCGGATCAATTATTAGCAGTTCACGCCTAGGATGTCGTGATCAAGGTTTAGGGAATAGGGGTTAGGAGGTAAGGAAATCGTCTGTAACACCCAACACCTAAGAGTGCATCCCATAATTTAAAATCTACTAAGTTGGGATTCTCTGATAACTTCTGTTAAAAAACTGTGCTTTCTAGGTTGTTTGTTTCCAATCCAGACTCTTGGGGGGTTCTACCCCCCAAACCCCCCGTCGGGGGACGAAGCGCCTCCCCCGAACCCCCTGCGCATTAGTTTTTTTGTGGGATGCTTACACGCAGCTGCTGATATATTTGTAATAATTTAAGAGTCACTGACCATTACTCATTTTTGATATTTCTGCAAAGTTTAGATGCAGCTCTCCAAAATCCGAACCCGTGACTCACTTTTTACTTTCACACTGTCCCCTAAATTCTGCTGGATCAATTAAAATAATGAAAAAAATATTTCTAACGGGTGTGAGTGGCTGTATTGGGCATTATATCGCCGAGATTTTACTGGAAAATCCCGACTATGAATTATATTTTTTATTGCGTAATCCCGAGAAGTTAAAATTTACTTACCAAGGGCGATCAAATGTTCATATACTTTTAGGCGATATGGAAAATATTGGGGTATATGCCGAGCTTTTAAAAACAATGAATATAGCGGTTTTAATCGCTACCAGTTGGGGAGGAGAGGAGGAAAGTTATCAGATTAATGTGGTAAAAACCCTAGAATTAATTAGTTATTTAGATGCTCAAATCTGCGAGAAAGTCCTCTATTTTTCTACTGCCAGTATTCTCAATCAAAATAATCAACTTTTGCCCGAAGCTGGGGAAATAGGAACTAATTATATCCGCACCAAATATATTTGTTATAGCAAATTTACTGACCTAGAAATTGCCGATAAAATTATCACTTTATACCCCACTTTTGTCTTAGGTGGTGACGAAAATAAACCCTATTCTCATATCTATGGTGGTTTACCGGATGTGTTGAAATATATCGGTTTAGTGCGTTGGTTTCAAGCTGATGGCAGTTTTCATTTTATCCATGCCAAAGATATAGCTCAAGTGGTGAATTATTTAATCGAAAATCCCGCACCAGAAAGCAAAATTGTCCTAGGCAATCAACGGACAACAGCTAACCAAGCAGTGGAGGAAATCTGTACTTATTTAAATAAAAAAATCTACTTTCGCATTCCTTTATCTTTAACCATTGCTAACTTTTTTATCAAAGTTTTTAACTTGCAGATGGAAGCATGGGACCGCTTTGCGATGAATTATCGCCACTTCACCCACTTTAAAACCTATACTCCTGCTGATTTTGGTTTAAAAAACTATTGTTCCACCCTCGATGATGTTTTAGCTTTGCGAGGAATTCCCCGAAAAAACCCTAAGTAGAGGGAACAGAAAAATATCGGCTCTCCCAGCTTTGGTGGGTAAAATGTATTCTAAGATACATTTCTCAAGAGCGAGGGGGTGGAACGAACCACAAAGACACAAAGGACACAAAGATCGATCGATCCTATGTCAATTAAACTTATCACACAGAACCTAGAAGAGCCAAATATCTATAATTAATTCTGTCTGGATACTTACAGCGTTTTCCTTAAAGATGAAGTCTAACCTAATTCAGCGAGGGACTCCCCAAAACGAAAACTTCCTACCTCACCATTAAGATAACTGCTCTATCGGTGACTCTTAAATTAGTACAAATATATGAACAACTGCGTGTAAGCATCTCACCGAAAAACTAATGCGCTCCGGGGTTCGGGGGATTCTACCCCCAACGGGGGGTTTGGGTAGGGTTGATTCATGAATCAACCCTACCTTGAATCAACCCTACCTTGAATCAACCCGAGGGGTTTGGGGGGTTCTAGCCCCCAAAAGCTTGGCTTGAGTGATAAAATCAGAAATAATGCCCAACTCTTAATGCCAAATAGACTAATCTTGAAATTGTCTAGCATGAAATTGAGCGTAACGACCATTAAGATTTAATAACTCCTCGTGATTACCCACCTCGATAATTTCACCCTTTTCTAAGACTAAAATACGGTTAGCTTTTCTGACAGTTGCTAATCGGTGAGCAATAACAAATACCGTGCGCTCCGTCATAATTCTTTCTAAAGCTTCCTGCACTAAAGCTTCCGATTCCGAATCGAGCGCTGAAGTTGCTTCATCTAAAATTAAAATTCTCGGATTAGATAAAACCGCTCGTGCGATGGCGATTCTTTGTCTTTGTCCACCCGATAAATTAACACCTCTTTCTCCCACATAGGTATAGTAACCCTGGGAAAGTTCACCGATAAATTGATGAGCGTTGGCAATTTTTGCCGCTTTTTCCACCTCTTGCAGATTAAAATCTCCCTGGCCAAAAGCGATATTTTGGGCTATAGTGCCAGAAAAGAGAATATTTTCCTGTAAAACTACGCCAATTTGTCGCCGGAGACTTTTTAAAGTCACATCACGAATATCCACCCCATCGATTAAAATCTTGCCGGCAGTGGGGTCATAAAAACGCAATAAAAGATTAACTAAAGTGGTTTTTCCCGCTCCCGATGCTCCTACTAAAGCAATCATTTCGCCAGCGTGTGCAGTAAAATTAATATTTTTTAAAACCTGTCTGTCCTCATTGTAAGAAAAATTTACTTGACAATATTCAACTTCTTTGCTATGGGGTTGCAGATTGATCGCATTCGGTTTTTCGGTAATTGTTGGCAAAATAGCTAACAATTCAAAAATCCGATCCATGGAGGCTTGACCCTGTTTAAATTGATTATAATTACTGGTAATATGGGCGATGGGATCGATTAACATTGCCACCGCTGCCACATAACTAACAAAGTCAATTCCAGTTAAATTCTTTTGGGAAATTTGCCAACCAGCGAGAAAGAATAAAAAGATGACACCGAGAGCTTGTAAGAATCCCACCACGACGTATTGTAAAGCTTTGGTGGATTCTGATAGGTATTGAGCGCGGCGATTTTCCTCCGCTTCTTGAGCAAAAAGCTCGGTTTGATAATCTTCAGCTGCGAAAGCTTGCACCACACGAATACCGCCAAAAACTTCGGTTAATAACGAAGAAAGATTAGATATTTTCGCCTGAGCGCGACGAGCATATTGTAATAATTTTTCACCAAAAAATCCCACCAAAACTCCTAACAAAGGAGCGATAATAATGACAGCGATCGTCAATTGCCAGTTAACAATAAACATATAGGCAAAGACGACAATTAACTGTAAGGCTGAGGGAATAAAATCGTGGAAAAATTTGTTAATTACTTCCCCAATGCGATCGATATCTTCCGTTAAACGATAGGATAAATCACCAGTTTTGGCCGTTTCAAAGTAATTTAAACCGAGGGTTTGCAGGTGAGCATAAACTTTTTTTCTTAATTCGAGAGCAATTTTTAAAGAAGCTTTCGCCATCAGGGAATCTTGTCCATACTGAGACATTCCCCGCAGTAAAAAAACCACTGCCCCCACCCCCGAAAGTGTGGCCAATGCTTGCACATTTCCCTCACCGATATATCTGGCCATTTGCCCAGCTAACCAAGCTAAAATCGGCCAAAATACCGTAAATCCGATCGTACAGATGAACGCCAAAATAATTGTTTGGGTTTGGGGACGGAGATAGGGAATGAGGTTCCAATAACTAGAGCGAGATTTCAAAATAATTTATCGCCTTTAAATATGTAGGTAGGTGTTAAAAACTGTCGGCACCCCCCTTATTAAGGGGGGATCAAAGGCAAAATCTATCTTCTCTTCAATTATAAATACTTACTTATTAAGTAGGTAGGCACAATTATTTGTAGGATGGGTTAGCGGTAGCGTAACCCATGCGGGCGTTGGGTTTCATGCTTCAACCCAACCTACGTTCATTTTATATTTAATTCCACCCACCTACTTAAGTATTCCTGCAAAATTAATTTGCTAGTCGAGACAGTTATCAGTTATCAGTTATCAGTTATCAGATTTAAGTTTTAAGTGAGCAGTATTAAATAGAAGTTTCCTACTGTCTTTTCACTGTTTACTGTTTACTGTTTACTGATCACTGTTTAGACAGTCTTGCACTTTAGCCAGAGATCTAATTAACTTTGCTTAGGTACTGAAGAAAAGGAGATTAACTAACAAATTGGCTTAAGGGGTTAATCGGGGAGTAGAGACGTTTTTAGTCCACGTCCCTACGATGTTTTCCAATAATACAAAGTTATTCTGGGATTAAACCGCCACAGCTTGATGAATGTAGCCTAATTCCGTCAATTTGTTCCAGACTTTGGCGACACTTTCCTCTAAAGTCTCTAAATCGGTGCGGCATTCCACTTCCGGGTTAAAAGGTGGTTCATAGGGATCATCAATTCCCGTAAAAGACTTGATTTCGCCAGCACGCGCTCTTTTATATAATCCTTTCACATCGCGCGCCTCACAGACGTTTAAGGGAGCATTCACGAAAACTTCGACAAAACTGCCAATTTTCCCCCGTACTTCCTCGCGAATCTCACGATAGGGAGAAATAGCTGAAACTAGGACAATCACACCGTGACGGGTGAGCAAATTAGACACAAAACCAATGCGACGGATATTTTCATCGCGATCCTCTTTACTAAATCCTAAACCTTTAGTGAGGTTCGTCCGTACTATATCGCCATCGAGAACTTCAATGGAATAGCCTTCAGCGATTAATTTTGCCTCTAATGCCTCGGTAATGGTGCTTTTCCCCGCACCGCTCAATCCCGTTAACCAAACCGTCACGCCGCGCTGTTTCATAGTAATCATTAATAATACTTAAATCCTGTTTAGCGTACCATATCTCAGGGATCAGTGATCAGTTACCAGATGGGAGTTTTCAGTTCACTGATTACTGATTACTGCTTACTGATAACTGAACAACCCCCCAACCTGATTGAAACAAACAACCTGTCACCACGATCATTGATAATGTAGGTTGAGTTACTGTCTTGAATTAAGGTAATGTTTAAGAAATTCCCCCCTCACACCCCGCTCCTTCTTGGACTAGGTTCTGGGGTTGCGCTTTTTACTCTCACCAGTCTCTTTCTCTTTCACCCGAAACTTCTCGCTTGGCTCGATCGCAATAGTGCGTCGCTTCCTAGCCAAGATCCTAACCAACCCTCTGCCGTGGTTGATAGCGCTTCTTTACCACAAACCGAGCGAGATGTCAAGTTAAAAGATGTTGCCGATGCCAACTCGCCCTCTTTAGATCGTAGTCGCGCCCGCTATCTCCTGGCCATGGATTTATTGAGAAAATATGAAGGCGGTCCGGCTTTAAAACAATTAGAAGGCTTAGAAAAACAATATCCTGTCCTCGCTCCCCAGATTCTCCTCAAACAGGGACGCGCCCACGAATTAAGCAACGATAGTGAAAGAGCGCGAGAAATTTGGCAAAAATTAATTAAAACCTATCCCCAATCGCCCGTAGTGGCAGAAGCTTACTACTCTTTGGGCAAATACGACCCCAGTTATCATGAGAAATTGCTCAAGGAATACCCCCGACACCCGCGCACTTTGGCTTTAATTCGCCAACGTCTTCAAGAAAATCCCGATCAATTTCCCTTATGGTTACAGTTAGCCAAGGCTAATCCTTTTGATCCTACCCTCAATCAAGCCCGCAATCGTTTGGTGAAAGACTACGCCGAGCAGTTGACTCCAGCGGATTGGGCAATGATTGGGGCAGGTTATTGGCAGTCGGGATTGTACGAAAAAGCCTATAAAGCCTACGCTAAAGCCACTCCTAGCCCCGAACAAGCCTATCGTTACGCCCGTGGGCTACAAATTGCCAAAAAACTGCCAGAAGCTCGCAGCGCTTACCAAAAATTAATTAAAACCTATCCCCAGGCCCCAGAAACCAGTTTAGGATTACTGCGACTCGCCCAAATTTCTCCTAACCGCGATGCCATAGCATATCTCGATCGCATTGTCAAGCAATTTCCCGATCGCGCTCCGGAAGCTTTGGAGGCGAAAGCCAAATTACTAGGATCAACTAATGCTCAGGCCGCTAGTCAAACATGGCAGACTTTATTAAATAAATACCCAAAATCCGACGAAGCCGCCGATTATCGCTGGTTAATGGCCCAAAGAGCCGCTAAATCCGGTGATTACGCCAAGGCGTGGCAGTGGGCGCAGCCAATTGCGGTTAATAATCCCGATAGTCAAACTGCTCCGAAAGCAGCCTTTTGGGTGGGAAAATGGGCGCAAAAACTCGGCAAAAACCAAGAAGCAAAACAAGCTTTTACCTACACTATTTCTCGTCATCCCCATTCCTATTATGCCTGGCGCTCGGCGGTTTTATTAGGTTGGGACGTGGGGGATTTTACCACTGTCCGCTCCTATAACCCTACCACCGTCAAACCCGCCACTCGTAACGATCCCCCCGCTGGTTCGGAAGCTTTCAAGGAATTATATCGAATTGGTGAAGATACGGATGCTTGGAATCTCTTCCAAGCAGAAATTGTCGATCCTTGGAATTTAACCGTTGACGAACAATTTAACCTCGGTGTCTATAAACTCTCTCGCAATCAAAATTTAGAAGGAATTAACCTGATTTGGCGCTTGCGAGAAAGAGATACCCCGGAGGAAAAGAAAGCCTGGAAACTCCTGCGACAAAATGATAAATACTGGCACGCTTTATTCCCTTTCCCCTACTACGATACCATCCTGGAATGGTCAAAAGATAGACAATTAAATCCCCTGCTAGTGACTGCTTTAATCCGGCAAGAATCCCGCTTTGAAAAAGAAATTCGTTCTCCTGTAGGGGCAGTGGGATTAATGCAAATTATGCCCGACACGGGTAAATATATTGCGGGTAATACTGGCAATAAAAGTTATTCTTTAACTAATCCTGAAGATAACATTATGATGGGGACATGGTATCTCGATTATACCCATGGCAAATTCGCCGGAAATTCACTTTTTGCCGTGGCTAGTTATAACGCCGGACCCGGGGCAGTTTCCAAATGGAAACAGCGTTTTGATTTTAGCGATCCCGATCAATTTGTCGAGAATATTCCCTTTAGAGAAACTAAGGGTTATATAGAATCGGTGTTTGGTAATTATTGGAATTATCTCCAGATTTATAACCCCGAAATTCAAGAGCAAATGAAGAGAATTACTAACCCTTCCTAGGGGATTGATGGGGATGGGTAATTAACTCATTCCCTTAAAGTTATAATTAAATTGAAGATAGATCCCCCCTTAATAAGGGGTGTGCCGATCCCCCCTGCCCCCCTTGATAAGGGGGGCGCCGATAGGCGGGGGGATCCCCCTTAATAAGGGGGGCATCTGACAGTTTTTAACACCTAGCTACTTACTAACTTTTTTCCTAATTATGCAATCATTTAACTGGCAAACCGTCGATCAAGATTCTCCTTTTACTCGCCTAGATTTTCGGACAAAATTAACCATGATGATCGTGGTTACTCTCATCGCTTTTACTTGGGAAAGTCCCCTCGCTGGCGGTTTTCTAACTCTTATTGTCGCTTTAGCTTGTCTCTGGGCTGGGGTAAAATGGTCTTATCTCCTCACTATTTTCAAATTCATGGCTCCCTTTTATCTATTCTTATTAATTACCATGGGATTTTTTAATGTGGAACAGGTAAAAGCTTTAACGGGAAAAACTGAATTAACTCCCTTATTAACTGTCGGTTCTGCTCAAATGACTGTGGAGGGAACCCTCTACGGTTTAAATGTGATCTTTAAAACTCTCACTATGGTTTTAATTATTCCCCTCGCTATTTTTACCACCGATATAAATCAGATGATGGTGAGTTTAACTAAAGCTAGAATTCCCTACAAAATAGTCTTTATTTTTTCCTCTACCCTGCGTTTATTTCCTCTCCTAGTAGAAGAATCTCGATCGATTATTTCCGCTCAAAGATTACGAGGATTAGCAATAGAAAAAATGGGTTGGTTACAAAAGGGAAAAATTTACGCTTCTATCGCTGTACCTTTAATTTTAAACGCTATGGCTAAATCGCAAAAATTAGAGGTAGTTTTACAGGCTAAAGCTTTCTCTGGTGATCCCGATCGCACATTTTTACAGGAATCAATCTTAACCAATAAAGACTATTTATTAATTATTGGCTTTCTATTTTTATTGGTTTTGGCAATTATTCTCTATGTAAAATTCGGGGTGGGAAAATTTGCCTGGTTGTTTTAATATTAATCCCTATTGTATAGCTCGATCGATCTGGGTATATAAAGCTTCTAAATCCCCGGAATTGTCTAAAACAATATCAGCCAAGGCAATTTTTTCGGCTAAAGACATTTGATTATTAATTCGAGCGATCGCTTGTTCTCTACTTAGGTTATTTCTAGTCGTTAAGCGTTGAATTTGTTGCTCGAAACTGCAAGAAATCACCCAAATCTCTGTGACTAAATGGGTTAATTTGGCTTCAAACAATAAAGGAATAGAACAAACAACTATCGGGACTTCTAACTGCTCTAAATGCCGCTTAAAACATTCTCTAACATAGGGATGAATCTGACTTTCTAACCAGATTTTTTCCTCGAGATTATTAAAAATAATCTCTCCTAACTGTTGGCGATTAAGGGAATTATCCTCAGTTTTAACTTTTCTGCCATAACGCGCAAAAATTCTCTCTAAAATTTCCGAACCTTTTTCCACTGCTTCCCGGGCATAAATATCCGCATCAAGAACAGGAATTTTGTAGATATTTTCTAAATAATTGGAAACCGTGGATTTACCACAAGCTATTCCCCCTGTTAACCCGATAATTCTTCTGGACATAAATTATTAAATTGCTAATCTCAATTAAGGTGCGTTACGCGCTCGCTAACACACCCTGCGGTTATAAACTTTCTATCTGTCGTAAAACTCTTGCTTGTACTTGTTGATAGGCAGTTTCCACATCTCCTAAATCGCGACGAAAACGATCCTTATCGAGAATGCGCGCTTGAGCATCCTCTTGGGTTTTATCCCAGAGACGACAGGTATCGGGGCTAATTTCATCACCTAGATAAATTTTGCCCGTTTTATCAACTCCAAATTCTAACTTAAAATCGACGAGAATAATCTGGCACTTATCAAAAAATTCCTGTAGATATTGATTGATTTTCAGGGCTAAATCTCGTAACTGATTGACTTGCTCCTCCCTGGCAATATCAATCACTTTTATGCGATCGGGCGTTAACAAAGGATCTCCCAAAGCATCATCCTTGAGGTAAAATTCTACGAGAGGAAAGGGTAAAACTTTCCCCTCCTTTAATCCCGTTTGCTTGCACAAACTACCGGCGGCGATATTTCTGACTACTACTTCCAAGGGAATGATTTTAATCGCCTTGACGCGCATTTCCCTAGAACTAGGGCGATCAATATAATGGGTAGGTATTCCTAGGGATTCTAACCATTGAAATAGGGCAGTGGAGACAGTACAGTTAATTTCTCCTTTGCCGACAATTTGCCCACGTTTTTGGGCATTAAAAGCGGTGGCATCGTCTTTGTAATAAGTGAGGAGAATATCAGGATCATCGGTTTGATAGAGAATTTTGGCCTTACCTTCATAGAGTTTTTCCATAGTTATCATCCTTGGCAATTGATAAACGAAAATCGATGGTTAATCGGATAGCGGCAGCAGCAAATTTTGGCGATCAACCTAGACAAAAAATCTCCATCATCAGGGGGATGATCGTTGAGAAAAAATAATGTATAATTGCTGCTTAAAGATAACTGCCAACATTTTGCGACCGAATCTTAACCTATAACCAAAAAGTGTCACGATCCCAGGGTTCAACTTTTGGCGAATCGGCCCAGTTTTTACTTAAATCCCCAATGATAGCCAACAACTGATATTATCTCCCATTACCATTACCGAAAAATCTAAAGAAATTCCGAAAAATTACCCGCCGTCGCCCTATGAATCAGAATCCTCCTAACGATGATAACCCGAATCTCCCCGATCGCCGCAAGGAGGATTTTCTCTATCCTCGCGCGCCCTACTATGGGGAATTTAAGCCAGAAAACTTGCTATTTAACGCCAATTTACAGGAATTTGCCCAAAAAGTCAGTTTTATTTGTAATCTGGAAACGGGGGGCAAAATCAGTTCTCTAGAAGCCTACCAAAAAATTAAAGCCCTCTGGAAAGACTTAAAACAGAGCAAAAAAGGCCTGGGCATTGGGGAAAATCCCTTTCAAAAAGATGACGATACCTAAAGGATAATCAAGAAAAATCGGCTCTTCTAGGTTCTGTGTGATAAGTTTAACTTATATAGGATCGATCAATCTTTGTGTCCTTTGTGTCTTTGTGGTTCCTTCCACTCGCTCGCTAGGAAGAATGTATCTTAGAATACATTTTGCCCACCAAACCTAAGAGAGCCAAAAATCTCCTGGGTTGCTCAAAAATGCTGGGACAGAAATATTTTCTGTCCCCATAGAATTAGATGAGCAAACGCTTAAAAATTACCGTGATTTTGGATGGCGCTTTCTAATTTTGCCACCACTTCCTCGACGCTAATTACTCCTAAATCGCCCGCCGCACGGGTGCGAATACTTAAACTATTACTTTCCATTTCCTTTGCCCCCACCACTGCCATCACGGGGATTTTTGCGGTTTCAGCATTGCGAATCATTTTACCCAAACGTTCGCCACTGGTATCGGTTTCGGCGCGAATTCCTAACAATTGCATTTTCGTTGTCACCTCTTTTGCGTAATCCAATTGAGTATCACTAACTGGTAATAATCGTATCTGGACAGGGGCTAACCAAAGAGGAAAATCCCCCGCGTATTCTTCGATTAAAATACCGATTAAACGTTCCAAAGAACCAAAAGGTGCGCGATGAATCATCACCGGACGTTTACGATTACCATCTTCGGCAACATATTCTAGTTCAAAACGTTCGGGTAAATTATAATCTACCTGTACCGTTCCTAACTGCCATTCTCTTTCGAGGGCATCTTGGAAAATAAAGTCTAATTTGGGACCATAAAAAGCCGCTTCTCCGGGGGCTTCAAAATAATCCATCCCCAAAGTTTGCACCGCTTTTCTAATCGCTGATTGTGCCTTTTCCCAAGCTTCATCGGAACCGATATACTTATCCGATTCGGGGTCACGAAAACTCAATCGCGCCTTAAAATTCTTTAACTGTAAACTCTTAAACACCGTCAAAATTAAATCAACAACGCTTAAAAATTCCTTGTCTAATTGTTCGGGAGTGACAAACAAATGGGAATCATCAACGGTAAAACCGCGAACTCTAGTTAACCCTCCCAATTCTCCCGATTGTTCGTAACGATAAACTGTCCCGAATTCTGCCAGACGCATCGGCAATTCCCGATAGGATCTC
Source organism: Microcystis sp. T1-4 (assembly GCF_000297435.1). Lineage (GTDB taxonomy): Bacteria > Cyanobacteriota > Cyanobacteriia > Cyanobacteriales > Microcystaceae > Microcystis. Next base: position 17,555 of record NZ_CAIP01000152.1, read on the forward strand.
AAATCACTTTTATAGATTTGAATATGAAAAGGACAGTTCATCGGTTTGAGGACAAATCCTATTTCCTTACTAGCAGATTCCTCATCGTCTGCCATCATGGGAAACATATCTTCTTTGTACTTTTGCCAGTGACCGGAAATTTTAAACAAATCGACGCGAGCAATATGGGGAGTAACTACGGGTAAATAACCGCGTTTTAACTGTTCTTTTTTGAGAAAATCTTCTAACAAAGAACGAATTAAAGTGCCTTTGGGGGTCCATAAAGGCAACCCCGGCCCGACAGAATCAGAGAAAATAAATAAACCTAATTCTTTGCCTAATTTGCGATGGTCTCGTTTCAGTGCTTCTTCCTTGCGGCGCTTGTATTCGGCTAATTGTTGGGGATTTTCCCAAGCTGTGCCGTAAATGCGCTGTAATTGGGCTTTATTCTCATCCCCACGCCAATAAGCACCCGCTACCGTCTCTAATTCGATCGCTTTTGGGTCTAGTTCGCTTGTATTATCTAGATGCGGACCGGCGCACAAATCCCACCAAGCGTCACCAAGATGATAGAGGGTGATGGGTTCTTGAATTCCCGCCAGAATTTCCAGCTTATAGGGTTCATTAATCGCTTTAATGCGCTTTTCCGCCTCTTCCCGAGAAACTTGCTCGCGAATCACCGGCAGTTTTTTATTGATAATTTTGACCATCTCTTTTTTGATGTCCTTGAGATCCTTATCGGTAAAAGGTTCCGGCACATCAAAATCGTAGTAAAATCCGGTTTCAGTCCAAGGCCCGATAGTAACTTGGGCTTGCGGAAATAATTTCTGCACCGCCATGGCCATCACATGGGAGGTGGTGTGACGAATGCGCTTGAGGTGGTCGGATTCGCTGGTTTTCGGTAGTTTAATCGGGGCTTGGTTATCCATGTCTTTTGAATTTACACCTTCTCTATTCTCTATTTTAATGGTAAAAGGAGTCTTTAGTCAGGAAAAAAATCAAGATAGATAACAATGCCATTTCCCCTCATCTCTAACCTCTAAACCCTCATCTCTATTTTCCGATGAAAAAACTAATTTTATCCTGTTTATTTTTAGGATTGGTTGCTTGTAATCCCTCGGTTAACACCACCGATAACCAAAAACCCAAGGTAATCTCCACTAGCACAATTATCGCCGATTTAACCGCACGAGTGGGCGGTGAAGAAATTGACCATCAAGACATTTTAAAACCCGGGGATGATCCCCACGTTTATGAACCAGTTCCCGCCGATAGTGTGGCTTTAGAAAAAGCCGATTTAATTCTCTATAACGGTTATAATCTCGAACCGGGGTTAATTAAAATGATCAATTCTACGGCAGTTAAAGCGAAAAAAGTGGCTGTGGGAGAAGCAATCAAGCCTTTACAACTGGAAAAAGAGGGGCAGAAAGTCCCAGATCCCCACGTTTGGGGGTCGGCAAAAAATGGGATAATCATGGTGGAAAAAATCCGAGATCAATTGATTGAATTAAGTCCCGAAGATAAAGAGATTTTTACCCAAAATGCCGCCCAATTAATCGCAGAATTAGAAAATCTTGATCGCTGGATTGCTGCGGCTATTGAAACTATCCCCCCTTCCCAAAGACAATTAGTCACCACTCATGACGCTTTTCAGTATTATGCTCATGCCTACGGTTTAAAAGTAGCAGGAACTTTAATTGGTATTAGTACCGAAGAACAACCTAGCGCCCAAACGGTGAAAAATCTAGCCGATGCTATTAAAAATCTCCAGGTTGCTGCTATCTTTGCCGAGACCACTATTAATCCCGCTTTAATTACCACGGTAGCGGAAGAAGCGGGGGTGAAATTAGCACCACAACAATTATATTCTGATTCGATCGGCGCGGTGGGTACTAGAGGGGATAGTTATGTAAAAATGCTCAGGGAAAATACTCGCTCGATCGTGGAATCTTTAGGAGGAAAAGTACCTCAAGAAGGTCAATAGACCTCTGGTAAAAATCAAAAAATTGTCCTTAGAGTCAGGAGTTAGGAAGGCAGAAATACCGACAATCAGCAATTATCGGTGAATTTTAGATGATGACAAATGGATCAGCAGCTGCCTGTAAGCATCCCACCGAAAAGCT
>NZ_CAIP01000151.1 GCF_000297435.1 Microcystis sp. T1-4
ATGAATTGGGACGTATTTTCAGTGAACAGTAATCAGTGAACTGAAAACTCACATCTGATAACAAAGGCCGAATCTAAAACCTAATTTGTTAAGCTAAAAGCTTTTGGGAGAATTGCCCGATTCTGTCTTTTGCCTCTTGCCTGTTGTCTCTTGCCTTCAGAAGCTGATTACTGATTACTGAAACTGCCATATCATAAAAAAGACAATTTGAAGATATTTGTTAAGAGAAATTATTGAGATTTTTTATTAGTTGTCGAGGTATCTTCAGCCCCTTCGGGGAGATCGATAAAGACCTTTTCTCCAGCTTCCAAACCTGATAAAATTTGGGTTTTATCGTCTAAGACCAAACCGATCGAAACGGGTTTAAAACTGGGTTTATTTTCGGCATCGGGAACTAAAACTCCTGACCTGCCTTCCCGGGTGACAATGGCTACAGTCGGCACGACGAGGGCATTATCTAACTGCTGGCCGACAAAAGTTACATCCACATTCATTTTCGATTTGAGTTTGTCGAGTCCCGTCACCAGACCGATTCTCACCTCAAAAGAAGTAACATTATTCTCGATAATTGCTTCGGGAGCCACGAGAATAACTCGACCTTCAAAGACTTCTTCAGGAAAAGCATCGGCGACAATTCGCACGGGTTGGCCGCGCTGCAATAAACCCACATCTACTTCCGGCACTTTAGCAATCACTTCCAATCCCGATGCTAGGGCGATAATCGAGGTGGAAGTGGCGGAAGCGGTACTAGAGGCCGAAGTGGTGGGAGTGACAAAAGAACCCTCAGTGGCGTATTTTTGGGTGACGATGCCATCAAAGGGAGCAGTAATGACTGTATCGCGGTATTGAATCTTAATTTGCTCTAAATCGGCCCTAGCGGCCGCTACAGATGATTCTAGTCGAGCCAGCTCGGTTTCTTGGGTTTTTTGGCGTTGTTCGAGGGCAAATTTCGCTTCTGCGATCGCTGCTGCAGCTCCTATCATTTCCTGCTCAATTCCGGCCACTTCTGGGGAAGCGGTTTTATCCGCTTGTTCCAAACGGCGGATCGATTCGTCTAAATTGGCTTTAGCGTTGAGATATTCATTGAGGACGGCATCAAATTGGTCTTGAGCGATCGCCCCTTCCCGGACTAAATTTTCATTGCGTTTAACCCGATTTTCTGCTAGTCGAAAACGGGATTGGGCTGCTTGTACCTGAGCTTGCAGCTGGTCTAAATCTTTGGGAATTCTTTCTTTGGCCTGAGCTAAACGGGCTTCTAATTGCTTATAACTGGCCTGTGCCTGATAAAATCGGGCCTGTAATTGCCGGATATCTTCGGGAATGCTGCGTTTAGCCTGTTCCAGACTGGCTAGAGCTTCCCGTAGATGCGCTTCTGACTGCATTCCTCGGGCATACACCTCTAAATTATCCATGACGGCGAGGGTTTGTCCCTTTTTAACAATCATGCCCTGATCCACCAATAATCGCACTAATCGGCCGGGGTTTTTTGGGCTAATGTTAACACTTTGGATTGGTTCCACCCTACCACTAGCTTTAATTTCCACAGCGAGGGTTTCCCGTTGAGCAGGAACGGTCATTTTCGCCAATTCCAGGCCAGGAGGAGGAGTTTGCAGCAAGCGATAAGAAACTACTCCCACCGCCAGAAAACCACTAGCCATGAGTCCGAATATCCAAAATAGGGGGCGATTTGATTTTCCCAACACGGTTATTGCCATCGATCAGCCAAAAGTTAATTGGTTATATACTAACGTCTCTAGAGCTGCCTTTGTTGTTTCTTTAGCCAACAACTCCCAAGCGAGATAGACTGATTAAAAAAGGCCTATCGCGGGGGTAAACTGTGCCAAAACTTCAATTAATCATTTCTTTGCTCATTTTTTTCGTCGCTGGCAGCCCGCCGGCTTTTTCCCAAGCTCTACTCCCCTACACCATCGAACCAGAGTTAGAACAGATGGAACAAGCGGGAATTGAAATGGCCGAGGATGCCATCCAATTAGCTCGTTTTCGCCGTACCGATGCAGCCCTCGGACGGGCTAAGTTAGCGGTGCAGTTAGCCCCCCATCTCTATCAAACTTGGTTTATTCTCGGTAGTTTATATCTGCAAGACGATCAGGTGCAACTCGGTATCGAGGCATTAAATCAATCTTTGTCTCTCGCTCCCGCCGATGCCCACGCTAATATTAAATTTTCCCTCGGTAGTGCCTATTTTCAGAATCAAGATTACCAGTCTGCTATTGCCCAGATTGAAGCGGGTTTGCAAATGAAACCCGATATCTCCCCCGCTCTTTTTGATCTCGGTAATTCCTATCTCAAGTTAGAACAATATCCTGCGGCGATCGCAGCTTACGAAAAAGCTGTTACTCAAGATCAAGATTTTTGGCCGGCTATTAATAATATTGGTTTAGTTAAATACGAACAGGGTGACAAGGAAGCCGCTCTTAAAGATTGGCGGGCCGCTTTGAAAATCGATCCTAAACAGCCGGAACCTCAGTTAGCTATTGCGGTGGCTATTTATAGTCAAGGTAAAACCGAGGAAGGCATCAAATTAGCTCAGGCCGCTCTCACTAGCGATAGTCGTTATGTCAGTCTGGAATTTTTAGGCGAAAATCTCTGGGGTAAACGTCTTCTGCAAGATACGGAGAAAATGTTTAATCATCCTAAAATGAAAGATTTTATCGCTCGTTTACCACAACCAACCCCAGAAGCGGACGAAGAAAATTAAGCTGATAGCAGCAAGCATTAATACTAAATCCATTGAGTATAGGCTACATATCAGGATAGGCAAGAGGCAACAGGCAACAGGCAAAAGGAGGAATAGATAATCAGTCTTTAATAACTGGATTTAGTATAAGATAACTCCTTAGTTAGGGCTTGCTGAATAATGGTAAAACCCTTTTAAAATAAGGCTTTTGACCTGTTAAAATCCGATGTTCATGCTGCGAAAATAGGATTAAGACCTTCAAAAACCTGGCATTATCCTTCTTTTAGTACATAAACTGGTACAACAAAGAGGGCAACAAAGCCTGAAACGACCGGCTCCTGACGACCGGCTACTGACTCCTAACCCCACCAACAAACTTTTTCAGCAAACCCTAGTTAATTGGCTAGGAATTCTTGAGGATTGCTCTAGCTAATTAGAATAAACTCGCCCTTTCCAACTTCCCCCTTGGCCGCGCCAATAACGCAGGGCAGAATCGACGGTCATTAAACTATAAAAGAGGGCAATTAGGGGTAAAGTTAAAGCCCGCAGGGGGGATAATTTATATAGTCTTAAAGTCGGGCTATAGGAAAGGGCTATTAGTAATAAAGTGACGGTGCTAATTATAATAATTGATGTTTCTTTTAAGACCAATCCCCAGATTAAGCCCAAGGGGGCGGCTAAATAGGTTAAAAACATCCCGAAAATTGTCCCGATTAACCAAAGTGTTGAGTAATTTAGTTGCGTAAATGCGGTGCGGGACACCATATTCCAAATGCTGGCTAAATCGGGATAGGGACGGAGACTATAGGTGGTTTCTGTTAATCCTAACCAGATGGATTTCTCGCTATTTTCGGGGTGATTTTGCAGATATTTTTTAACCGCAATCGCCAAGGAACAATCATCAATTAAAGCTTGTTTAAGAATCTCAATACCGCCAATTTTTTCTAGGATATCTCGGCGAATTAAAATGCAACCCCCGGCGGCAGCAGCTATCGGGGAATTAGGGTTATTAACTAAGGGGAAAGGATAAAGTTTCTCGAAGAAAAAAACAAAGGCAGGAATAAGAAATTTTTCCCAAAAACTGTCACAGCGTAGCAACACCATCAGGGAAACTAACGCTTGTTTTTCCTGTACTGCTTTAGTAACTAATTGGGTTAAATTATCCGGTGCGTGGGCAATATCGGCATCGGTGAAGAGAAAATAATCGGGTGCAAATTTCTCGGTAGCCTCTGTTATTCCCTGTTTCATTGCCCATAATTTACCTGTCCATCCTATCTCTAAAGGTTGTCCAGAAATAATAGTTATTTGTCCAGATTTATGAGATTGGTGGGCAATTTCTTGAGCAACTTTTCCAGTGCCATCACTGCTTTGATCATCAATTAAAATAATCGAAAATTCTCCTTGATAATCTTGGTTAAAGAGGGAAGTTAAACTGATAGGTAAAACGTCGGCTTCGTTTCGTGCGGGGATAATTGCCGAGACTTTTGGATAATTTGTTAAGGGAGAAGTGACAGGATTAATTTTTTGGTTAGATAGCCAAAATTGTCCCCTGCCTAAGATTAAATATAACCAAATTATCAACGATAGGGAAGTAACTAATAATAATAAAAATGTCATAAGCTAGTCGGCTTTCGATGAGGGAATAGGGAACAGGTTAAAAAGAGTAAGTAGGTAGGTGTTAAAAGTTGTCAGACACCCCCCTTATCAAGGGGGGGCAGGGGGG
>NZ_CAIP01000150.1 GCF_000297435.1 Microcystis sp. T1-4
GTGTTCCAAGCAGGAACTCTTAAAGCGATTTCCCCCAGAAAAGTCGCGAGGAAATTGAAGCTATGTTTGGACTAAGTAGGGTTTGCTGAAAAAGTCCTAGGGTGGGGTCAGGCAGAAGGCTCCGAGGCAGGAGGCAAGGAGGCAGCAGTTTCAGGCTTCGTTGCCCTCCTTTTTCGTACCAGTTTTTGTACTAAAAGAAGGATAATGCAAGGTTTTTGAAAGTCCCAATCCTATTTTCTGGTACTAACATCGGATTTTAACAGGTCAAAAGCCTTATTTTAAAAGGGTTTTACCATCATTCAGCAAGCCCTAAGTATTTTTTTACTATGGTTTTTGGGGCAAATAACAAGTAGCATATGACAAGGTGCGCCCCAGAACCCCAGGTTTCTTAACAAAGGAGCTATCAAGCAATGGCAACTATCAATCCCCTAGATCTTAACACGGCAGTCGGTCTCTATGTGATTTACTTTGGTCGCTCGGCCTCCTATTCGGACCTCAATAATGCGGTTGCCGCCGGGCGAGCGGGGGTGACTAATGTTGATTTAGCAACTCAGTTTGGACAATCCCAGGAAGCCAAAACAAAATACCCCTTCTTGCAAAGTCCTCTTCGAGGAAATGTAGATGAGTTTATCAATCAAATTTATCAAAATATGTTCGACCGAGCGGCTGATGCCGAGGGTTTAGTCTTCTGGCGTCAGAAACTCTTGGCTGCGGGGGGGTCGTCGAGGCAGGTGGCTTTGTTTGTTCTTGAGGTTGCCCAGGGAGCTCAACCCGGGTCTGTGGACTTCACCACGCTTCAAAAGAAAGCTGATGTTGCTCTAAGTCAGGCTGTTCCCAGCGGCGATCCGCTAACTGGGACTAACACCAACTCGACAACAACAAGCGGGTCACAAGATTATTGGTCTTCATTGCTGGGATCTTCCTGGGTCAACGATGCCGTGAAATCAGCGAGAAATCGGGTAAATCCGGTGAACCAGGATTACGATCCGCTAACTGGGACTAACACCAACTCGACAACAACAAGTGGGTCACGAGGTTCTTGGTCTTCATTGCTGGGTTCTTCCTGGGTCAACGACACTATGGAATCAAGGAGAAATCAGGTAAACCAGAATTACAATTCTAGTGTCGATTACTATGCTGATGCGCTCAAGCGGGGAGTAGGGACATCCCGACCAGGGACAGATCTTAGTGGTTTGCCCAGGGGTCCGTTGGTAATGGATCCTATGATTGAGGCAGCACAGGGCCCATTGGGTTAGGGAAAAATAAAAGGTGTATTTATTGTTCCACTGGCAACTCCACTAGCCTGTTCTTTGAAAGGCGCTCCTAATAACCCCAGGTTTGCTAACGCTATCGGTGGTGTTTTTTGTCTTGGAATAGTCCATCCGTAGCATATAAGTATTTCTTATGTCGCCATATTAGGCACTTGAGGAATAAGGCACTACCTGTGAAAAATGAGCGAACCAAGGATTAATAGGTCAAGAAATGAACCGCTTTGGCTAGTCCCTGTAAAGTGGCTGTCGGGCAGTTTTCTGGTGTCCATTTCCGTATCTCTGGAACAGTTCTATCCATTAAATACTGCATTGTCGGGAAAAGAGGGGCCTTGAGAACCTCCTGAGCAAATTCAACAAGCTGTTCAGCACAGGTTTCGGGACTGTGGTGTTCTGCGAGACGGTTTCGACCAGCTATCCCAACAGACTTATAAGGGTCAGGATTATCAAGATAACCCTGGAGATGATAATGAATATCCTCCAGCTCATGGTCGAGGCGGATAGGAATTACCGTATCTGGAGATAAACCCTCATACCAGCCAACTGGGGTGACAAAGCTAGGCAAACTATGACTCCAAATGCGCAGTTGGCTCGCAGAGGCCTCACCCATTGTAGGGTAACGAAGGTTAAAAGCTAAATCAGCTTGATCTAGAGCTTGTTCTAGTTCTTCTTCTGGTACAAAGCCTCTGATTTGAACTAGCTCTGTGAGCTCTAGGTCTTGAATACGCTGTTGAATATAGTCGGCATCCCAGACTTGTCCGTAAATATCCAGACAGAATTCTGAGCGCCGAGGAAAACTAGCCAAGGCTTCCAAAATCACCTCTAACCTTCGGTTAGTTCCTAGGTAGCCAAAGACGATTAAACGATGTATTGTCTCGGAAATACGAGAGGTTGAAGAATGGGAATGACCTGTTGGGACAGCGTAGGGCAGAGGAATATAGCTAGTCGGTAAATAATTAATTCCCAGTAATTGCTGGTAGGCATAGCGGCTATGGCAAACGACTCCACGGGCATTGGCTAAGGCTAAAGGAGTTAGCGGAAATTTTTCTACGACAAATTTTTCAGAAATCTGGCCTTCCTCAAAAAGACGACCAATGATTTGAGCATCAGCCCCATAATAGTACAACATCTTATTTAAATAGTCTTCCCGCTGCTGATTACTACGATAAATACCAGTAAATAAACCTTGTAGCTTCAGATCATGTAAGATTACGAGTCCAGGGCAGCGTTGGCTAACCAGCCAAATGTCTTGATGAAACTCGTGGTTGTTGCCGATATTATAGACTATTAAATCCGTCTGACATAGTTTTGCCCAATCTAACTGCTCGGAATCATAAACATTAACCTTAGCTATCTGACTGATTGTCGGGTCAAAATCCTTGTCAGTTGTCCACAGTTCCAGATCACAGCGAGAAAGTAAGGCTGGTAGCAGACGCATTGTATAGTGGGCAATATCCGTTTTGGCTGGGAGCAAGGGGGAAAACCAACTTAACTTGAGCATTTGGGTAATAAGCGTAATAAATAGCGTCAAAACCTATGAGTATTAAAGGTTTATTTTAGTAATTTTTCTAACACGTTTGACCAGGTAATATCGAGACTTTGATAATAATCTAGAGCAGCCTTTCCTAGAGTTTTCGCCCATGAGCGATTTTCCCATAATTCGTCTAACGCTTTCGCTAAAGACGTTGGATTTGGCTCAGTAACCAAACCAGTTTGACGATCATGAATAAATTCTAAGGGGCCTCCGGAATCCCAACAAGTAATTACCGGTTTCGCCGCCAACATTCCCTCCAGAGTGACGTAGCCGTAATCTTCATCAAACGGGGGATAGATAACTGCGAGGGACTTAGCATAATAATCCAGTTTTTGTTCCACAGAAATGCAACCAGCTAAAGTTACTCGATCCTCTAAACCAAAATCTTGAATCATTTGCTCAACAGCCTTACGAAAGTTTCCATGGGACTGACCTGCGAAGATTACCTTGACCGGATAAGTTGTTTGAGCTAAAGCTTCTAAAACGAGGGTCTGACGTTTAATCTCGTTGAAGCGGCTGGGAAAGAAAAAATACCCTTCTTCTGGCTCGCAATAGAAACAGTCAGATTTTTGGGGTGGGTGATATAAGGGAAGAGAATCTATACCATTAAATTGCTTGAGACGGTTAGCAACATTGCGGGAATTACTAAAGATGGCATGAGATTCAGCAAAGGCGTGATTATCCGCTCGCTCAATACTTGACTTGATTTGCTGCCCGTTGGGGAGACGATATAAATCTCCAAATTGCGGATGATTCCACATTTCGTAGGCTTGACGATGTTGGTGCAAAATCCAGAGAACTTTACGGGGATGAGGAACTAGATAAGCAGGGAACTTCAACGCAATTACTCGGTCAATAACCCATCCTGCGAATTGGGATAGATCCAGAAGACGGCAAACCAACATACTGTCAAGGATTCGTTCCTGAGGATAAACCTGAAAAGGAATTGCCACAATTTCTGCCTCATGACCTGCTTTTTTCAGTTGTCTGAGGAGTTCTTCTGCATGAATTTCTGCCCCACCATGAATAAAAGGAGTCTGGGTCGTTACGATTAAAATACGCATTAGTGATTAGTACCTTAAAAATAGCTGTCACAGGTTCCGAGAAGTTTGAGTAAGCCTTTAGCTGTCGGGAAATCAAAGATGCGGTTTTTATCCGCCTCCCGTTGGTTTTAGACCGATAATAGCATAATCCTGGGGGCCATAGAAATACTCGTTGAGACGTTTGACTAAATCAGAATCACCAGGAAAGGGGGGATCCGGTGCAGGATGGAGATTCAGCACCTTTACCTGAGTAAACCCCGCATATTCGACTAGAAACTGACTAGTTGCCGATGGGAGCGGATTTAAGTGCGTGGGATCAAAATAAAATTTCCAACTTCCGACAATTAGATTGCTAGGATTGGGCGATTCAAAAATTACCATCCCGCCTGGCCGCAACACCCGATGGATCTCATCAATAAACTGTACTAATACGGGAAAAGGCAAATGCTCAATAATATGAAAGCCCGAAACTCCCCCAACGCTCTCTGCTGGTAGGCTTTGAAGATAAGCGATCGCATCTCCCCGTTCAGCCAGAAGTTGACGTTGTTGACAATAGTCAATCACCAGGGCATTACTATCTATGCCCTTGGCTTGATAGCCATTGACCTTCAACAATTCTAACCATTCTCCCCGGCCACAGCCCATATCTAAAACCAGATCCTCTCCACGACGGATACCGTAAGATTCCAGATAGGGTAGATAAACCGAGAGACGTTGGGCAATGTCTGCCTCAGTTCCCCGAAACTGCTCCTCAAAGGCCACATAGAGTGCGTCTAGGGATTGCCCTTCTTCAAGGACAAAGGTCTGAAGTTCTTGAGGCGTGAAGGGTTCAGGCAAACGATTTCTAGCCTCTTCCAGAAAGAGAGTTAAAAGGCGTTTTTGTTGCACTAAATCACTCCGCAAATAGTTCTCTTGACGGAGATAACGCTGGTCAATTTCAGTTACCCGTTGGGATACCGTCTCAATTTTGTCCTGAGTATCACTTCTAAAGTTCCAAATTTTCTCATCTAACTCCTGGCTATTCTGATACAGAGAGTCATGGATCTGTGAGATTTGGTTTTGGATAGCTTGTAATTGAGCAGTCTGCTGGTGGCTTTGAAGTTGGAGTTCTTGTAATTGAGCAGTCTGCTGGTGGCTTTGAAGTTGGAGTTCTTGTAATTGAGCAGTCTGCTGGTGGCTTTGACGTTGGAGTTCTCGGTCAAGGCTGAGCAAGTCCTCACGGGTTTGCTCCCGCAACAATCCAACCTGACCCAAGAGTTGTTCATTAAGAGCCAGGGAGTTTCTGAGAGCCGCAAACAGATTACTATTAACTTCTCGCTGGTCTCGAAAGAGCAGGTTGAAAATCTTGAGGATTAATACCTGAAATGGTCGAAATAAAATATAGGGAAAACGTCCTGCATTGCCTGGCAATTGACTCCTTACCCCAGAACGAGATTCGGCTAATGCTATGCAATCGAGAGTGCGCTCTCGTTGTTCCTTTAAGGCTTCAGTTTCTGTTTGACCTGAGGTGAGCAACCTCAAAGGAGATGGAGTAGGAGATCCTGGGGTTTCTCTAAAATCTTTTTGCCCCTGAGCCAGAGGTGAAGGCTGTTGCGTCTGCACCAAAGATGATCGCCACATTTCTCGGCGAAGTTGGCTGATAATAAACTCAACCGAAAATTTGTTCTCTGTTGTTTCTCGCATTGCTCTAAAAATATAGTGCCTTTATTTCAATTGGACTAAATAATCCGACTAATCTATCTGTCTGGGAGCCCAAGACATTTTATCATAGGGGTAGAACCAAAATATCGATATAATCCCCCGTTGTGCGATGGCTATGGTAATACTTCTCCAAGTCTATCAGGGAAAGCGAATGAAACTGACCGTCAACAAAATGTCCGATCTCTCGGCCAAGCTGTTCGTAATTTAAATTGCGTTAACTGAATCTCCCTTATTTGCTTCTTCTGGAGATCAGGGGAAAAATGGTCACTGTTTTCCATAATGGGCGCAAACCTTCATGGGTGTCAACTTAAGCAAGAAGCTTAATTATAAAGCCCACTTTCCGCACTTCTTAACATTCAATTGATAATTTTTACTAATATATTGCTTAAAATTGATCGCCCGTAGGGACTATAGCTACAATGATTAATTTTTATTAAGGTGAAGAATTGTAATTTTTTCTCAGAAAAAAATTAATTATTGAAAATGTTCTCAATAGTAGTTTCTACAATGAAGGTTTTTCCTCAAAACATCTTGGGGAATGTAAAAATATATAAAAGTATATGAAGATGTGCGAAATGTCGATGGGTATCGAACGCATCGTGACCAGGCCGCCGCAGGGATGGTATTGCATCGTGGACTAGAACGAGTAAGTAGCCAGTCTGGCGAAACAAAAGTGCCTGCCAAGTCGGTCTGTCGGGGGTCTATGAACTAGATAAGTGGCGTGGGGCAGCAATGCCTAACTGCCAGGTTGGGAAGCCTGCGCTGTACCCGTAGGGTCAGCGTCGGGAGAATGTCACCCGACAAAATTAAAGGCTTGTGCGTTGACAAACTGCTAAACTCCGATATACTGAGTACAGGATTGTAGGATAATTTGGTAAAATGAGTTGTCCATACTAATCTGTAATGTCTCAGCTAACATCAAACTGATGTTATTTGTTTTTTCGTTGAGGAGTTAACGAAACTGCTATGCCAACTGTCAATCCCCTAGATCTCAACACTTCGGTCGGCCTCTATGTCATCTACTTTGGCCGCGCCACCTCGTCTTCAGACCTCAACAATGCCGTTGCCGCTGGTCAGGCGGGGGTAACCAACGTTGATTTAGCGATCCAGTTTGGATCGTCCCAAGAAGCCAAAACAAAATACCCTTTCTTACAAAGCCCTCTCCTTGGCAATGTAGACGAGTTTATTAACCAAATTTATCAGAATATGTTTGCCCGGAACGCCGATGCTGACGGATTGGCTTTCTGGCGCACACAACTCCTAGCTGCCCAAGGTTCACCCCAGGCCGTTGCTTTATTTATTCTGGATGTTGCCCAAGGAGCCAAACCAGATTCTGATGACTTTAAGGCCCTTCAGAATAAAGCGGATGTAGCCCTAGATTTTTCTAAACAGGCCTTAAATAAAGGGGTCAACTTTGATTCTACCCTAGCTCAGTCCTCGGCCAGCAACATTGCCACCGTCAATTCTACTCAGGCCACCAGAGATGCCGCCATTGCACAGAATACCGTGATTATTGCTGGCTCTGGCGGTGGCGGTGGTCAAACCTTCGTCTTCACAACCGGACTTGATAATCTACCAGGTACGCCGGGTAACGATACCTTCAACGGAGACAACAGTGGCGGGGTTGCTCAGCAGACTGTTCAACTCGGCGATGTGGCCAACGGTGGCGAGGGAACGGACACCTTTAATTACTTTGGTCCTACCGATAATGTTCTACCGCAACTCTCCAACATCGAGAATGTTAACTTGATTCAGGGGCGTGCTGATACTCTCACCGCAACCGCAGCCTTTGATTTCTCAGCGGCAGCTGGCAAAGGTCTCAAGAGTGTAACCGTTGATACCCTCGTACTAGGTGCTGCCACTACGACCACGACCATTCAAGGAATTGGTGGGGTGGGGTTAACACTCAAAGGTAATTTTAACAGCAACAATCTAACTGCTAATTTTGGCAATTCGGCAACGGAAGCCCAGATTGGGACCAACGCAGTGAACAAAGGTGGCACGCTTACTGTGCAAGGGAATAAACTCACTACCCTCAATTTTACCGCCACGGGATCCAGTACGTTCACTAAGCTCGTTACTACTGCCCTCGATGCAGGAGCGGTCAACACAATCAAAGTCTCTGGTGATGGCAAATCTTTGAGTTTTTCCGATAATGTGGCGGTGGCGAACTCCATCAAAACCATTGATGCGTCAGGCTTAACGGCGGGCGGACTGACGGTAGCATTTGGAACTGGGATTACCTCTTTCAAAGGTGGTAAAGGCGATGACATCGTTCGTTCCAATACCCTTACTACCACAACAGACTCTGCCGTTGATGCCGGAGAAGGCACAAAAGATCGACTGATTGTTAATACCACCGCCGATGTGAACACGACGGCCAGGGCGAATGTTTATGCTAACTTCGAGGTGTTACAGTCTGATGGTCAGCAAGTAGATCTGGACTTGTTTGCCAAATCGCCTTTTGTCGCTCTCCGCTCTGCTGGTGCCTCGGTTTTCAACAACGTAACAGCCACTCAAGCTGGGGACGTGACGATCTTTGCTAATGCCACACCAACCTTTAACTTAAAAACAGCGACCGGAACTTCAGATACGCTCAATATTACCGTGAGCGATGGTCTAGAAGCTGTTAACAATCTTACCATTACGAACCTCACTGCTCCTAATGTTGAGATTCTCAAATTTACCACGACTGATAATACGACCGTAAACACTCTCCTTAATGCCCCGTCTGCCAGTACGATTACGGCAACAGGTGCGGGGACGTTTAATTTGACGACTGGTGCCCGAGAATTGGGAACCGGTTTCAGCATTGATGCGTCTGCGGTTACGGCTAACGTCACTATTGATGCCTCAGCAGGGACTGTGAACGGTGCAATTATCAAAGGGGCAAGCTCATCACCTGCGGCTGTCAACACATTAACTGGCTCCGCTCAAAATGACGGTATCACGGGCGGTAGTGGCTCCGACTTGTTACGGGGTAATGCGGGACAAGATACGTTGACCGGTGGGGCGGGAGTTGATCAATTTATCTACGGTGGCGGTTCTGCCAACAATAAAGGCACTGCTAATGTTGACCGCATCGCAGACTTTGCTGCTGGTGTGGGTGGAGATCAATTCAAATTTACAACCCGCGCAAACGAATTCCTCAATGGTCTTACCTTTAACGCTAATGCGACCGTCAACATCAACACGGCTCAGACCATTGGTACAGCCGCTGATATTAATGCTGTCTTTGCTGGTATTACTGCGATTACCGCCTCTACTAATGCCACACTGCAAACGGTTTTAGTGACCGTTTCTGCTGGTTCTGTTGCTGGAACTTACCTCTATGCGAACGATGGTGCTGGTGCGGTGAGCAATGCTGATGACTTCTTAGTCAACGTTTCGGGTATTACTGGAACTCTGAGTGTAACTCCTACCACAGGAAACTTTATCTTTGAGAATTTTGTCTAAATTCAGTCATAAAGAACCTTAATTGAACGCTCTTAATCTCGAAATAAGGGCGTTTTTTTTTGGTTATTTAGAGCCGGAAGATAGTCAAGAATAAATTAGACTAAATCCGGTTCTTCGTTACTTGGTATGGTTCGATAGGGGGGCATAAATCGACTGAATCCTTATTTGGCAAAAGATTTAATTGATTAGTTCGCTCTAGAGCGAAAACAGTTGACAAAAATCGCAGCAACCCCTGTCTCTATAGGGGTTTCATTCCTTATAACCCCGTCCATTGCATAAGACAAACCGAAGATCCCTAAATCCGGTTATTAAAAACTGATTATTTATTCCCCTTTTTGCATGAGTGCATGAGTAGAAAACGGGTTTCTCCGAGAAACCTGTTTTCTGTGCGTTGCTCAACGGATTTAGTATCAACAAAGATATCGTTATGCGGCCAATTATTTTATCGAAAAAGTAGGCAAAGAAATTAGTTATTGGAATGATGACCAAATCTCGGATTTAGAGTTAAAATCATTAGGGGAAACCATTCATTTTCTAACCAGCTAAAGTCTTTCCCCATCGGGAATTATCATCTTACCTTGGCAGACTAGAACTGATGCACCACCCACAGAAACTTCCGTAATTGACCGGTTATTTTTCTGAAACTTTAATTGTATGGTGCTTGGTCTGCCCATTTCCACCCCTTGGATTATTGTCCATTGATTCATCCCTTCCCTAGAAGATTCTAAAGCCCCTAGGTAGCCCGCCAAAGCGGCCACAGCCGAACCAGTGGCGGGATCTTCCATAACTCCCAAACCGGGGGCAAACATTCGGCCATAGAGACGAGATTGGGGTGATTCTGGGTCAAAACAGCAGACAAAAAGGGAATTAGCGGGGGATTGGCCTAATAATGATGACCAGAGACTTAGATTTAGTTTTATTCTCCCTAAAATATCGCGATTTTTGACGGGGATGAATAAAAAAGGAAGGCCACAGGAAAAGGCGCGGGGGGGATAACCAGGTAAGAAATCGGCAACGCTTAGGGAAAGAATCGCCGCTAAATCATCGAGAGCATAATTATCCGTCACTAATTCTGGCAATTGTGCCACTTTTAACTCACTATAGACCGGTTTTTCCCCCTCCATGAGAATTTTTACCGGTACTAAACCGACTCCTTCCTCCAGATAAATCGTGGTTTCTTGGTGGGGGGGAATAGCACCGATTAGGGCTAAAATATAGGCCGTGCCGACGGTAGGATGCCCTGCAAAGGGTAATTCGATACTGGGGGTGAAGATCCGGACTTTTTTGCTGCCTTGGTCTGTTTCTGGCGTAAAAACGAAGACTGTCTCTGAGAAGTTAAATTCGGCGGCGATTTTTTGCATCTGGGTGTGGGTTAATCCAGACGCTTCCGGAAAAACCGCCAGGGGATTACCGCCAAAAATGCGATCGCTAAAAACATCGGCGGTATAGTAGGAATAGGTAGGCACGCGGGGGATAGAGCAACAGTTATCGGAGAATTCTTTGATCTTACAACTATTTTCACCCGTGGATGAGATAGTCCCCAAGTCTGGCTGATATCATGTAACCTTCGCAGTCCCAACCAAATAGTTTTAACACCTGGTTCACCGTCGCCTTTTCTCGCTAAAAAACCCCCGAGAGAAGCCATCATTTTGACCCCTGAAGCTTGACAATAGGGTGAATTGCCCAAATCAGAGCCGGCACTTGCGGCGGCTAGATTGGCCGAGGCTTGTCATACACTTGTACTAAATGCCCAGCCAAGTTTTCCACAATACGGATTAATCTTTTCGGCTCTTCACTCCCCAACCCCCCACTGATTACTGTTTACTGCTTACTAAAAAATCTCTTGTCTCTTAATCAAATTCTGCTTTTAAATCCCGACGCATCAATTCATAAACGGCAACTTGGGGAGAAATTTCCCCGCGCAAAAGACAATCAACTTGACAGGTAATCGGTACATATAAATTTTTTTCTTGGGCAATTCTCATCAAAACTTCTGTGGTATTTATTCCCTCGGCAGTTCCCTCTAATTTCGCTAAAACTTCTGGCAAAGATAAACCTAAAGCTAATTGATAACCCACTTGATAATTGCGAGATAAAGGACTATTACAGGTGGCTAATAAATCCCCTAAACCCGATAAACCGAAGAAAGTTTCTTGACAACCTCCTAGACAAGTTCCCACCCGAACTATTTCCGGTAAAGCGCGAGTTAACAGGGCAGATTTAGCATTAGTACCTAACTGTAAACCATCACAAACCCCAGATGCGATCGCCATGACATTTTTAAGAGTGCCACCTAACTCTGTTCCCAAGGGATCGCTATTCAGATAAACCCGAAAAGATTCCCCAGATAATAATTTTTGTAACAATATTGCTGCTTTTTGCTGATAACTTGCTACCACCGTAGCGGCGGGTAAACCTTGATTAATTTCTTTAGCTAAATTGGGACCGGAAAGAACCACAAGGGGATGAGCGGGAAAAGCTTGATTCCACAGATGAAAGGGGGTACGAGTGGTGATTGGCTCTAATCCTTTAGTAGCGGTGACGATAATTATGCGAGAATTTAATTGTAATTGCTGTAATTTTTCGATCATTGGAACAACTCCTTTAATCGAAACGGCCGAAATAATTACGTCAGTATCTGCTATAATAGCCCCTAAATCTTCCCCGGTATGACGGGACCAAACCCTAACAGCTAAGTGATTACGTCTAGCCAAATTAGCCAGAGTTTGCCCCCAAATTCCCCCACCTATAACCGTAATTTTCTTGGCATTTTCTAACAACTTTTATTCTCCTCCTTATTAGTGATCCCTGATCAGTGACTGGTTAGAAATGATTCGATTGTAAGATTATGAGTGTTAAATGGAATTATTGACCGATTACTGATAAGTAGGTAGGTGTTAAGAGTTGTCAGACACCCCCCTTATCAAGGGGGGGCAGGGGGTATCAGAGGCAAAATCTATCTTCTATTTAATTATAACTACTTACTTAACTGTTCACTGATAACTGAAAAAAATGACAACCTATCGCAATCCTGCCCCTACTGTTGATATTATCATCGAACTGATCGACTCGCCCCACCGTCCGATCGTACTAATTGAGAGAAAAAATCCGCCCTTTGGCTGGGCAATTCCGGGGGGATTCGTGGACTACGGTGAGTCGGTGGAAACGGCGGCCATTCGGGAAGCTTACGAGGAAATCAGTTTAGAGGTGCAGTTAATCGAGCAATTTCACGTCTATTCCGATCCTAACCGCGATCCGCGTCAACACACCATTAGTATTGTTTTTATCGCCACGGCAAAAGGCAAACCGATTGCTGCCGATGATGCCAAAAAAGTGGGGATTTTTCATCTCTGGGAATTCCCCCAACCCTTATGCTTTGATCACGATCGCATTCTCAATGATTATCGTCGTTATCGGGATTATCAAATTCGTCCCACACATTAAACCCCAACTTAGCTATAAAAGCAATCCTTGCCAAAAACGTCCCCGAAAAAACTTAAAAAATTATACACTTCTGAGAGCGACAATCGGTTCCAATTTAGAGGCACGATAGGCGGGAAAAACGCCGAAAAAGAGACCAATACCCGTGGAAACGCTCAAAGACAGGGCGACGGCGCTGGCGGAAACAGTGGCAGCCAGGGGAGAGAAACTGGAGACGAGAACGATCGCTCCTGCACCGAAGAGAATACCAAACGCACCGCCGGCGATGGAAACGAGAGTTGATTCAATCAGAAATTGTAGGAGAATATCCTGTTCTCTGGCTCCGATCGCTTTTCTTAGTCCGATTTCCCCGGTTCTTTCCGAAACCGAAACGAGCATAATATTCATCACCCCGATACCCCCGACAATTAGGGAAATACCGGCGATTAGAGCCAAAAGTAGGGTTAGACCCTTGGTAATCGTGTCGAAGATTTCGATCATCTGTTTAGCAGTTTCGACGCGAAAATCATCCTCAGCGACGATTTTATGGCGTAAACGCAGAAGATTCTGGATTTGGAACTTAGCAGCGCGGATTTCCTCCCCCGATCGCGCAGTGAGACTAATCCAACTCAACTCGACACCGTAGGGTCCGGTTTTGCCCACCAGTTGCGAGTTCATGGTACTGAGGGGAATAATCAGCATTTCATCCTGATTACTGCCAAAAAAGGAGCCTTTCGCCTCTAAAATCCCGATCACCTCAAAACTGAGATTTTTGATCCGCAGCTGTTGACCGAGGGGATTTTGGGTGGGGAAAAGTTGCGCCGCCACTTCAGTGCCGATTACCGTTACCCGTTTGTTGCGGGCTAGATCGATATTATTGATAAAACGACCTTTTTCTAGGGTAAAATTGCGGACAGAAGCGTATTCTGAGGTGCTTCCCGTCACTAGAGCCGTCATGTTGCGATTACGATGGGAAATCAGGAAACGAGCGTTTATTTCCGGAGCGACTTCAGCGACGGTGGGAACCTGTTCAGCGATCGCTTGAGCATCGGCTAAAACTAAGGTTTTCGGTAAATCAACGGTGGTATTGCGTGCTTGTCGCGACCCCGGCACCACAAAAAGGGTATTGGGTCCCAAGTTAGCAAACTGGTCATTGGCTAAGGTTTGCGCCCCTTGGCCAATCCCGATCATGGCCACCACCGAAGCGTTACCGATGATAATTCCTAACATGGTCAGGCCGCTACGCACTTTATTAGCCCTTAGGGTGGAGACGGCCATTTTTAAACTTTCGACGATAAACATATCAGTTATCAGTTATCAGTTATCAGTTATCAGTTATCAGTTATCAGTTATCAGTTATCAGTTATCAGGTTTAAGTTTTAAGTTTTAAGTTTTAAGTTATTAGGTTTAAGTTTTCAATTTTGGTTC
>NZ_CAIP01000149.1 GCF_000297435.1 Microcystis sp. T1-4
AGGTGGGGAATTGGGGAGGTGGGGAATTGGGGAATTGGGGAGGTGGGGGAGTGGGGAGATGGGGAGCCTTTTTTCAGTAAACAGTAATGGGTGAACTGACAACTGACAACTGATAACTGATAACTGATAACTGATAACTGATAACTGATAACTGATAACTGATAACTGATTACTGATAATGGCTTCGATCGATTTTCTTAGCTATTGACAAGGGTTCCCCTAAAAGCCTACAAGTATTTTGGATAGGTATGGCCATTGAGGAACCAACCAAAATATGAAAATAACGACAAGATTACGGGAATCGGGCAAATTTTTCTTAAAAAGGGCTGCTAGTATTGCCCTAGCACTATTTTTAATCTTAAGTCTGTTCACGGTTAAGGGGACTGCCCCTGCTTTGGCTGTGCTTGCTCAGGGTGATGCGGTAACGGATCCCACCGCTATTTTACGCAATGCCTTACCCATAGATAATAAACCAATTCGTCAAGTGCAACAATCGATCGAAGATATTGCCAAACATCTGCGGGCCAAACGTTGGAGTCCGATTAAAAAAGATGTCAAGGATGCCAATTATGCCCTTTCTACCAAAAGCAAGGCTATCTTAGATAGTGTTCCCGAAGCCAGTAAAAACCAAGGGGAGGAATTAATCGAAAAACTCAAAACGGGAGTGGCAGCCCTCGATACGGCCGTAGAAGCGAAGGATAAAGAGGCAGTTTGGTCAACCAGACGGGAATTGCTCAATCATATCACCGCTTTAGAAGAATTAATGGTGGTGGGTTTTCCCTTTAACGTTCCCCCGGAATACGCTAACTTGCCGCAATTGCGAGGACGTGCCACCATAGAGATGCAGACCACCAAGGGAGATTTAACCATCGTTGTGGATGGTTACAGCGCTCCGGTTAATGGGGGTAACTTTGTGGATTTAGTCCAACGGGGTTTTTATGACGGTTTACCCTTCATTCGCAGCGAAGATAATTTCGTTGTGCAAACCGGGGATCCCGTCGGTGCCGAAGAGGGATTTATTGACCCGAAAACTAAGCAATATCGCTCTATTCCCTTAGAAATTTTGATTAAAGGGGAAGAAGAACCAGTTTATGGCAATACTCTCGAAGAATTAGGGATTTACTTACCCAGTCTCGCCTTACCTTTTAACGCTTTTGGTGCATTGGCCCTAGCGCGTCCGGATACTAATCCTAACGGAGGTTCCTCGCAATTCTTTTTCTTTAAATTCGATAATGAATTAACTCCTCCGGGGTTTAATCTCATGGATGGTCGTTATTCGGTTTTTGGCTATTTAGTCGAGGGAAAAGAGGTGTTAGAAGAACTTACCGATAAGGACAAGATTATCACCGCTAAAGTGGTTTATGGCTTAAATAATCTCGTCCAACCTAGCTAGGGTGGGGGTTTTTAACTAGGTTTTGTCAAGGCAAAAGATTAGTCAAGATAGGGGAAGCAGCTCAGATTCTGGGTACTTCCCCCCATACCCCAGAAAGTGGCAATTGTCGAGGCAAATATTCCCCGCTAGTGAAAGCGATGCAGTTAGTGGATGTTACTCTGTTAACGACCTTTTCAACTTAGAGGAGGGTAAATCGTCCACTATTCGCTTATGTCGGAGTCAGCAGTCACGATCAAAAATTGGTTAATAAAATCAAAGTTCTCGCCCCTGTTTTTGCCGATAATTTAGCCGAGCTTATTCGGGGATGCCTAGAGGATTTATTAATAAAAGTTTTCTATCAAAAGGGAGAATTTAAGTTACTGTGATCGATAGTACTTCTTCAGAAAAAGAGCAAGAAATTGTTCAAAAGTTTCAAGAAAAATATCTCTATATTATTGATCAAAGAACTGATAAATTAGAACAGCAAAAGAATAATCAAGTGTGTAAAACCTATCAAGTACAGCTTGGGGATATTACTGATTTAGAAGTTAATCATGATCTAGGTGTACCCTTCATTGAAGATGAGCGAGAAAACTTACAATTAATTCAATCTCTGTCCGAGCAGAGCAAACCTATTATTGTGATTGATGGCGTTATTTTTCAAATTAACCAAGGAGGAATAGCGAGAGTTTGGTATTCAATTCTACAAGAATGGAGTAACTCAGAATTTGGTCAACATATTATTATTTTAGATAGAAATCAAACCGCACCGAGGCTAAAAAACTTAAAATATTGGTTATTAGAAGCCTACGATTATAATCATAGTGGAAAGGATACTAGAAAAATTCAAGCAATCTGCGATCAGCTGCAAGCAAGTTTATTTATTTCCACCTATTATACAACGCCTTTATTCACTCCCGCAGTTCTCATGGTTCATGACATGATACCCGAAGTCCTGCAAGCGGATTTAAATCAACCAGAATGGCAGGAAAAACACTATGCAATTTTGTACGCATCTAGGTATATTACTATATCAGCTAATACTGCTCGAGATTTAGTTGAGTTTTATCCCCACATTACCCAGGATAAAATTGATATTGTTTATAATGGAGTCAGCCAAGAATTTTCTCGAAGTATAGCTAAAGAAATTGATAGTTTTAAGCAAAAATATCAGATTTTAAAACCATATTTTCTCATCGTTGGTTCCAGGATTAGTCTCAAGGGTTATAAAAATGTCAAATTATTCTTTGAAGCTTGGAATAATTTACCTGAAAATAATAATTTAGCTGTGGTCTGTGTCGGTAGTGATTTAGAGTTAGAGCTAGAATTATCGAAATTAGCTCCAAATATTACCACCTATGTCTTAAAATTAGATGATCAGGATTTAAAAACCGCTTATTCGGGTGCAATTGCCTTAGTTTATCCTTCTCTTTATGAAGGATTTGGACTACCAATTATTGAAGCAATGGCCTGTGGTTGTCCCGTGATTACTTGCTTTAATTCAGCGATTCCAGAGGTAGGAGGTGATGCAGTTTTATACATTGACGGCATCAGTATTGATGAGATGATACAAGCTATCAAAAAAATACAAATTCCTGAAATTCGTCAGCAACTAATAGACAAAGGATTAGAGAGATATAAACAATTTTCTTGGCAGCAAAATTCCGAAAAAATTTATCAAATTATCCTAAAAACTATTACCGAAGTTCAAGAAAATCCTTCTGGTCAGGTTTGGGTAGAATTAAGAAAATTACAAGAAGAAAGACAAAATCAATCTCTGCAGCAATTAATTACATCTATCTCCCTTCAAGAAATGGAATATTCTCTGGAAAAGTTCAAAAATCAGAATAGGCAATTATCAGAAAATATTGAAAGTCTGCAAGAGAAAATTAAGAGTTTATCTACAGCAAAATCAGCTATTAAAAGACTGCTTAAGATTGTAATCAAAAAATCTAAAGTTGCTTACTTTATAAAAAAGAACTATTAGTTTATAGCGTTTTTCAGTCTGCTGAGGTACAAAAGTGATGGGTTTTAGGCAAAAGGCAAGAGGCAGAAGGCAAAAGGGAAGAAAAATAGGTGTACCTCACTAGCTTAGGAAACGCTATAGTAAGCTTAATTGGGAATAACTAAAATATCAATATATTCCCCAGTGTTTAAATTCTCTTGATAAAATGTATAGAGAAAATCTAAACTTATTTCAACAAATGTTCCCTCGTGCAATCTCCATACTCTAGAGGCAAAAGTTTCGATAAAGCTTAAATAACTTTTCTTTCCAGCTAGTCGATTAATTCCGTAGGGCCAAAATTCTACATATAAAGGAACAGATATTTCTCGAAAAAATTCTTGTCCTCCTTGAAATATTAGTCCTTCACTACCTTGACAATCTATCCAAACAAAACCAATTTTTCGAGGATTTAAGATTCCTCGATTCTTTAACTCATCTAGAGTAATAAACTCGGCTAATTCTCGCCTATAGTTGTCTTCATTAAACAAATTATCTGTGACATTGACTGGTTGAATACGGAAGTCGCCACAATTATCAGGATTACAAACTAATTCTCCTGTACCAGTAAAATTAGCTAATCCGTAGTTCAATGCTTGTAATCGCTCAGTTAACTGGTTAATCTGAGTATTAAAAGTCAGAAATTGATGATTTAAACCCGAAGCTTCAATAGAGATAGCGGACTGGAAGTAATTACCTTTTAAAGCATAAATGGATGTGGAGCCAATATTAGCACCCAAATCAAGAAAACAAGACTTATCGGGGTGGAATAGACTATGATTTTCCAGAAATGTCATACAGGCTAAAAAATCATTTAGCTGAAATGGTTTTCCCTGTAAAGCTTCCTGAAGTTGGACTTTATCAAAAGTGGGATAGAGTAAATAACCGTCAATCTCATCACTTTTGATCATAATTCCATACAGGGATTCTGGCGGCTTTTTGAGACTAAAATTATTGACCTGTTTATACTCTGCTGATTCTCCGAAAATATGTAATATTTCTGGTAAAGTATGGGAGGTAGTCAGCCAATATTCTAATTCTGAGTTATCGGGATTTCTTTTTAATAAATACTTGTATAAGTTAGTAATAAATTTTCGTTGCTGCTCATTATTATTTTGATTATTTTGGCTATTTTGTTGATGATGCTGAAATTCAGAAGACTGTAAAAAAGACTGGATAACCTCCTGAAAAGAACGTCCTAATTTGATCTGTTCCAGATAATATCTTTTACCTTCTATATCCGCAGCTCTCTGCAAAAAAGTTTCATAACAAAATTCGATAAAAGTTTCTGGTTGAATAAACATAATTAGTCATCAATTTTTATGAGTCAGAGATTTTTGGTGATTAAGTTAATAATCACTAGAAAGAAAATTTATCTGAGAAATAGCCAAGCTTAAGTTTCTATCATCATCGCTTAGTCCTAAATTTTTAGGTGATGTGGAACCCTCTATTTTTAGTTCAATAGTTATTAGAGATGAGTTGTCATTGAGTAGATTTTTAGAGCAGTAAATAAACTTACGAAGATTATTTTGGAAACGATTATATTCAAAGTTCCAAATATCCACTAATTTTTCATTTACCCATACCTCCACCTTAAGTGTAGGGTTTTCTGACGAGAGAAAAACTGTCACTATTTGCCATTCTATAAGTAGGGGAACAGTACAGTCAAGCTGGATAGTAAAAAAAGCATAATCACCTTTTAACCAAGTAAAATTTTCTTCGGGTAAGTAAAACCCTTGTCGGAATAATTGAGGATGAAGGAAATTAGCTAAATAACCGGCAAAACTTACCCGCTTATTCAACTGGGCAACTATTTGATAACTTCCCTCTATTATATTGGCAAATTTGCCTGTTAGTAAAATTTCTTGCGAACTCAAATATTTTCTTTGCAAAGGATCGGGAGGATGACCTTTTGCCAAATTTCTATAGGGTAAGCAGCCATAATAATTAGGAGGCACATAAATTAACTCTGGGATATTTGTATTTAAAAAAATGAGATTTTTTTCGCTTAAAACATCATTTCTAACCATAAATAAATTAATCCCTTGACTATCGGCATAAATAAGGGAATAACCTTTCTTATCTGCTAAATTTTTCCAAGCTAAAATACTAGCTCCAAAATAATTTGTTCCATCCCAACAACGCTGAGTAGAGTAGGGAACAACCTTATCTTCTTTGGGTGAGTGGGAAGAATTGTATTCCACTACTACCACTCGCGGTTGATAGATTTTTTCTAAACTAAACCAGAGATAAAAATCATTACCGTCCACATCAATAGAAAGCAAATCGAACTCGTGGGGAACCTGATACTTGATAAAAACTTGATTGATATTTTCGGCAGTAATTAACTCTTGATAGAGATGAAGTTCTGGGTTACTATAATCCCTATCTAACTGGATACCATGACAGTCATAAACTTCTCGCAGATAACGCGTATTGCATTCTCTGCCATCTTCTACCCCAATTTCTACATAAAAGCGATTGGTAAAACCAATGAGAGCGAAAATCTGCTCAATCACACCATCTTCTCCATTTTGGGAGAAAACTTTTTTCTCGAAAGATTGTAAATTGATGACTGTCATGGTTAAAAATATCCAGTTTCTAGTAAACCGTAGGGTGCATTAGACGGCAAAAATTACTGCTTTGACTTGAAAGTAACAATCCGTCGTAACGCACCACTAAGTAGTAAAACGTAACAGGGAGCATCCCAATTATGTAATGAGTATAAATGCTCGGAAGGGGGAGAAGGCTTTTGTAGTAACGATTCTGGTTTGAATCACACAATTTAGAGAACCGTTAAAAATCTATGAACTCCCGAAAAGGCTTGCCATCTAAGCATTTCGCATCTAAGTACAATTTCTTATTGCAAAAGTGGGATGCTCCCAAACGTAAACGTAACAGCCAAAATTACTGCTTTGACTTGAAAGTAACAATCCGTCGTAACGCACCACCTATCATCAACTAAGTAGTAAAACGTAGGGTGCGTTAGACGGCCAAAATTACTGCTTTGACTTGAAAGTAAAAATCCGTCGTAACGCACCACCTATCATCAACTAAGTAGCTGGTTACAATGAGATTACTTACTTAGT
The DNA here is from genome assembly GCF_000297435.1 of Microcystis sp. T1-4. GTDB lineage: Bacteria > Cyanobacteriota > Cyanobacteriia > Cyanobacteriales > Microcystaceae > Microcystis. The sequence continues at coordinate 6,464 of NZ_CAIP01000149.1, forward strand.
ATTTACTCAATACCTAGTTTTTGCAATGTTAGTAAACGTTCTTTACTAAACTCTTCGTACACTGTTTTCAGATGAGTAATATTCTCCTCCTCTGTTTCCAAAGTTTTCCCATCCTTAACCACTTTTTTGCCTTGACTTGCCAAATTTTCCCAAACAAATTGTACTGCATCTTGGTTAGAGGATTTAGCCAAGAGGAATAGTTGTTCTAAACGATTGACCACTACTCCAGTCCCAATCAAAGGAGAAGCTAAAAAGCTTAATTCCTCACTATAGACTGCTTTCGCTTTCACTGCATTATTAAAAGCATCAGTAGATGGTTTCCGTTGTTGGCAAGTTTGCTCATCCACAGCAGGATGAATATAGCCAATACCAGTTAAAATCATCAGAGCTTGGTAAAGACCATTTAAGTTAATATTTGAGGTTTTGGGGTGATTTTTTAGTTGCAGTAAAGTTTGGGGAGATTCCGCCAAAACTTCACAAATTGGCTGATAAACTGTCTCCTGTAACTTAACTTCTCCCACGGGAAACTGATGCTCGAACTTGATAATTGCGGGATTAACAATCAGAGCAAACCGAGTTTCTTCTAGTTGTTTAACCTGTTCTTGGTTGGTTAAACCTAAGGAGCCTCGACTAAAAATATCACGGCGGAATTGGCTATTAACAAAGAAATCTCGCACCACTTCCCGATAGATTGGGTCGCTAATTTTTGCTAATTTTTCTTGGGCTGCCTGAGAGAGATTGACCGCATCAATATGGTCATTAATATGAGCGGAACCCACATATTTAAGTTTAGCTTCCTCTAATTCTTTCGCCACTTCATCGAAGTAAAAAGAATTCCATTCCTGATTGAAATACTCGTGAGCTAAATAATAACGATTTTGTTCCTTCAGGCGCTCATAACGATTTTTTAAAATTGGATTTTGGGCAAAATAACTAGCATTAGCTTCTAATAATTCTCCTGTAAAATTAAGAGCCTGTTCAATGCGGGTTAAAATTGGTTCGGAACTGTGTTGACCATGACGCAACATTAAAGCCTGCATCGGCATCGCCGCCGACCAACCCGGCAGGGCATTATAGGAGATATAAACTAATCCCCCCACCTTGAGATTGCGGCGAATAAAATTAACTATTGCTTGGCGATTTCTGGCACTAATCCAGCTATAAATTCCGTGCAAGCTGATGAAGTCAAATTGAGGTAAATCTCGCTCTAAAAATTCCTCAAAACTATCATCAAAGAAAAGAATATTCTTCATCCCCGCCTTGGCGGCTAAATCTCTGGCGGTGGCGATATGGCTAGGATTGAAATCATTGGCATAAAATTGGGACTGGGGATAGGTAGCCGCTAAAATATTCGTGGTAAAACCCTGACCACAGGCCAATTCACAATAGGTAAATTCTTGGCTAGAATCGGGGGGTTGAATGGATTTAATCAGAGTGGCTAAACCTAATTTTAGGGGACTTAACTCGCCGTAAAAACCGCTAGTGTAGTTAACTTCCGATACATATCCTTCTGTCCAACTCATAGATTTTCCTCAAATATAATGACAAGTCATAAAATTAAGACTTGATTATACAGGAAAAGAGCCATGTCCCCTAGATTGGCTCTTTTGGATTTGGTGGGTAAAATGTATTCTGAGATACAGTCCTGCTGGCGAGGGAGTGGAGGGAACCACTCCAGACACAGAGGACACAAAGATCGATCCTATGTAAGTTAAACTTATCACACAGAACCTAGAAGAGCC
>NZ_CAIP01000148.1 GCF_000297435.1 Microcystis sp. T1-4
TGTATATGACCATATTTGTATTTAAACTTTACAATACCCCAGTTTCCGCTGCCGCTAATTTTACCGGCGGCTTTTAACCGATATTTTAGTTAAGTTTTGAGTTATTATTGACCATTGGTTAGGGGTTGAGAACATTTCTTCTCAGGCTGCCAATTCCCCGACTCTCCCACTTACTTTTTATTTTTTACTGACTCGTACCATGTTAGACCTAAAGCAAATTAGAGAAAATCCAGAGGAAGTACAGAAACGCTTAGATAGTCGGGGAGGTAGTTATGATATTGCCCCTATTCTCCAGTTAAATCAACAACAGAAGGCTTTAGAGTTAGAACGCAGCAGTTTACAGGCCCGGGGTAACGAAATCGGTAAACTGGTGGGACAAAAAGTGAAAAGTGGCAGCGATGTCAACAGTCCCGAAATTTTGGCAATGAAAACAGAAGGAAACGAGATTAAAAGTAAACTAGCTCAATTAGAACCGCAGGAAAAAGAGATTAAAGCGGCCATTGACCAAAAAATCTTAGATTTACCCAATTTACCCAGTGAAACCACTCCTATCGGTAAGGATGAACGGGAAAATGTCGAAGTCAAACGCTGGGGAGAGGAATATAAACCCACCAACCCGAATATTTTGCCTCACTGGGAAATTGGGGAAAAATTGGGCATTTTAGACTTTGAAAGGGCAGTAAAAATCGCCCAGAGTCGTTTTGTTAATCTTATCGCCCTCGGGGCAGCCCTAGAAAGAGCTTTAATTAATTTTATGCTCGATCGCCATATTGTCGCCGGTTATACAGAAGTTTTACCGCCAATTCTGATCAATAGTGACTCCCTGCGCGGGACGGGACAACTGCCGAAATTTGCGGAAGAAAGCTTTAAATGTCGAGATGATGAGCTTTGGTTAGCACCAACGGCAGAAGTACCCGTAACTAACCTCTATCGCGATGAAATCCTCTCATCGGAGCAATTACCGATCAAACACTGTGCCTATACCCCTTGTTTTCGTCGAGAAGCGGGCAGCTATGGCAAAGATACGAGGGGCTTGATCCGTTTGCATCAATTTAATAAGGTGGAAATGGTCAAAATCGTCCATCCTGACGCTTCTGCTCAGGAACACGAAAGTTTAGTCGCTAATGCGGAGGCAATCCTGCAAGCTTTACAGTTGCCCTATCGGGTGATTGAATTGTGTAGCGGTGACTTGGGTTTTTCGGCAGCCAAATGTTATGACTTAGAAGTGTGGCTACCTTCGGCTAATACCTATCGGGAAATTTCCAGTTGTTCTAATTTTAGAGACTTCCAAGCACGACGGGCAAATATTCGCTTTAAAGAAAAAGGACAAAAAGGCACTAATTTTGTCCACACCCTCAACGGTTCGGGATTAGCGATCGGTCGTACTATGGCCGCTGTCCTAGAAAATTATCAACAGCCAGACGGGACAGTAAAAGTGCCGGAAGTGCTGCAACCCTATCTAAAACGGCAAGTTATTTGTTAAATTTTCTAAAAATGCTTGACAAAATGTTTTTATAGTGCATTGAAAGAATTGAGCTTAACCCCACTCTAGAATTGCCTGTTTTAAGGCTCCTTCGGGCAAATTGGCCGGATCAAAGGACTCCCCCGCTTCTATTCTGGCTAAAGCTTCAAAAAAAGCCCTCACACCACTGGCTGGTCCCGATGGGTGGTCCATAATTCCGGTTCCCGCATTGAGGATAACATTACGTCCGTAATCCCCAAGGACCTGGGGAACAATACCGGGACGAATACCGGCCGAGGGAACCGGAAAAACGTTTCTATCGCGCAAAATATCGCGAATTTTGCCCTCCTCCTGGGGATCGAAGGGTAAACTACCGTAAGCGGCGGGATATAGCACCGCATCGGCTCCTGCGTGGGCCATCATCGTCCCCAAAACCACAGAATAGGCTAATCCCGTATCGCTACCGGCACACATCGCTCCGGCAAAGGCAGGATGGGCGAAAATAGGAACATCGATCGCCGGATCACTGGCTAAAGCTTCTAAAACGGAAAAACCGTAGGTAAGAACGTTTAATAACAGGGCATTAGCCCCATGTTTCACCAATAAACGGGCTTTTCTCTGCAATTCGTCCGCTTTTCCAGTTACATTGACCGCGTAGAGAACATTTCTACCGGTTTGCTGCCGCACTTCCTCCAAAACTCGGCGACAACAATCTAGGCGCTCGTGGGTGGGAGCCACGGGAAGATCCGCCATGATTTCATCATCTTTAATCACGTCTAAGCCAGCAAAAGCCACTTCTCGCAGGATATCGGCGTGATCTTGCGCCGATAGTCCTAAAGCGGGTTTAAAAATTGCCATAACTAGAGGTCGATCATAAACCCCCAAACGTTGCCTAATTCCTGTGATTCCCAGCTTGGCTTTTGTGCCGTAGCTTTCGGGGAGATACACCCCCACCACTTTTCCGGCTCCAGCCATGGAATATTTGCCGAAAATCATGGTTAAAAGACTGGCGATGTCATTTTCAACGTTTATCTGGGGAAAACGCACCCTAGCCACCTTATAACCGTCGGCTTCCTCCCTGATCCCCACCACTTCCGCTAGGTGTTGTTGCAGCTGCTCTTGACGATGACTGTGGCGCTCGCTCCAAGTGCCGGCGGTTTGACCGATAGCGATCGTTTTTGCCTGTTTTTCGGCATTAATAGCGGGCGGAAAGCGATAATCGACAATTATGGTCATAAAAGGTAAAAAAAGGGAGTGGGAATTATAAATTATAAATTATGAATTATGAATTGGGGAGGTGGGGAAGTGGGGAA
>NZ_CAIP01000147.1 GCF_000297435.1 Microcystis sp. T1-4
AAATATACAGATAAGTTTTTTGAAAAGTGGAAAGGAGGCACTCGGCACATCCCCCCGCTTCCCTCTAGGGTGGGGACTTCCCGTGCCATATTTTGTTAACGCTTCATCGCTCGCGCCATATCCCGTTGATCCTGACGACGTTTCAAATCTTCGCGTTTATCGTGTAATTTCTTGCCTCTACCGAGGCCAATGCTGATTTTTACCCAACTACCTTTAAAATACATCTTTAAAGGCACAAGAGTTAAGCCTTTCTGTTCCACTTGACCGATGAGTTTGCTGATTTCCTTTTTGTGCATCAACAATTTTCTCGTCCGGCGCGGATCGTGATTAAAATATTCGCTACTCTGTTCGTAGGGGGAAATATGAACATTAATTAACACCGCTTCACCATTGCGGACTAAAACGTAACCATCCCGCAGGTTCACCTTACCGGCGCGCACAGATTTAACCTCTGTCCCCAGTAACTGCACCCCCGCTTCAAAAGTCTCTAAAATCTCGTAGAGATGGCGTGCTTGCCGGTTGTCACTGATAATTTTGATTTTGTCGTCTTGATTAGCCATATAGTCAAGTGAAAAGTGAAAAAGCTGTTGGGTGTTGGGGTGTTGGGGTGTTGGGGTGTTAGGGTGTTAGGGTGTTAGGGTGTTAGGGTGTTAGGGTGCTAGGGTGTTGGGGTGTTAGGGTGTTGGGGTTTTAGTTGAAATTCCCCATTTCCCCATTTCCCCACTTCCCCATTGCCCCATGCCCTATCTTACTCGCTCTTTTGCTCTCTCTGGACTGACTGCTTGCCGCTCTTTGGTAATCACCGGCCTTGTCAGGGGGAACCAGAAGGGGGAAAATGAGAGCAGTGTTAAATTTTTATGAAGTTTGGTTCTGTGGATAAAATTCGCACCGTTTCCGATAGTAAGCGTGATTTTTATACTCGCCACACCCGCCCCATCAATTCGGTGTATCGGCGCGTGGTTGAGGAATTATTAGTCGAGATGCACCTGCTCTCCGTTAATGTAGATTTCCATTATGATCCAATTTATGCCCTCGGTGTGGTTACTTCTTTCGAGAAGTTCATGGAAGGCTATCGTCCGGGGGAGGATAAACCGAATATTTTTAATGCTTTGTGCCAAGCGGTTAACGGTAATCCCGAAGTCTATCGTCGTGATGCCGAAAATATGATCGCTATTGCCAAAGAAACTAATATTGATTCCTTGCTCTCCCAACTGCAAAACCAGGCTCTAGGTGGTGACAATCAGTTGTCGGATAGTCTAGTTTCCCTGATCAACGCGCCTAAGTTTAAGTATAGTCGCCTGTTTGCCATCGGTCTCTATACTATTTTAGCGGAAGCACAACCGGACATGATCAAGGAAAAAGAAAAACGCGAACCAATTTTGCAAAAGTTCTCAGAAATTCTCCATCTCTCCGGCGAGAAACTGCAAAAAGACCTCGATGTTTATCGCGGTAATCTTGATAAAATGGATCAGCTGCTCAAGGTGATCGAAGATGCCCTAGAAGCAGAAAAGAAAAAACGTCAACAAAAAGAACAGGAAAAACAAACCACCCTGCAATAAAGGCTCTCAACCGGAAATTACCGCGTGCAGACAAGGGAATGGGGAACAGAAAAAGGATTAAATCGGCTCTCTTTCTTTACTGTTCCTTCTGACCTCGTTCTACAATTAGGATCGGCAACCCTTAATATTTATTTCCCGTGACTAACTCCTCCATCACCGCACCCGTAACCGATATTTTGGCAAAAGCGCGGTCAGGGGCAAATTTATCGGCAAAAGAAGCGATTATCTTGCTAGAAACTACCGATAACCGTTTAATTGCCCAGATTCGGGAAACGGCCGACTTTTTGCGTCGTCAACAGGTGGGAGATACCGTCACCTACGTGATCAATCGCAACATTAATTTTAGTAACATTTGCGAGCAGCATTGCAGTTTTTGTGCATTCAGACGCGATGAAAATGAAGAGGGGGCTTTCTGGCTTAATTTAGAGGAAATTATCGCTAAAGCGGCGGATGCTGTCCGTCGTGGGGCCACAGAAATTTGTATGCAGGGAGGATTAAACCCAAAAGCCAAGATTAAGGGTAATTCCTTAGACTATTACATCGAAATTGTTAAAAACCTGAAACAAGCTTTTCCCAACCTGCATTTACACGCTTTTTCGCCCCAAGAAGTCCAATTTATCGCTAGAGAAGACGGTTTAAGTTACGAAAAAGTTATCGCTTCCCTGCAAGAAGCAGGAGTCAATTCTCTACCGGGGACGGCTGCCGAGGTGTTAGTCGATGAGGTAAGACGGGTAATTTGTCCAGAAAAAATCGATGCTGCCACTTGGTTAGAAATAGTCGGTACTGCCCATCGCTTAGGATTACATACCACCAGTACCATGCTCTGCGGTCATATTGAAACCCCTAGCCAACAGGTGCAGCACCTTGAAAAAATTAGAAAACAGCAAGAAATCGCCCTAGAAAATAATTATCCAGCTAAAATCACCGAATTTATTTTATTGCCTTTTGTGGGACAATCAGCCCCCAAACCCCTGAGAAATCGAGTCGGACGAGATCAACCAATTTTAGCCGATACATTAAAATTAACGGCAGTGGCGCGGATTTATCTGGGCAATAGCATTAAAAATCATCAACCCAGTTGGGTAAAATTGGGCTTACAGGGGGCGACAGAAGCCTTAAACTGGGGTTGCAACGATCTCGGTGGCACTCTCATGGAAGAACATATTACCACTATGGCCGGGGCCGTGGGCGGTACTTGTTTGACCGTCGAGGAATTAGCAACGGCGATTAAATCCCTCGATCGCCCCGCCCGTCAACGGGATACAATCTATTAACTAGGGTTGGCTGAATAAATGTGAAATATAGGCAAGGTAAGGGTTTTGTGGCTTTTCTTGCGAAACGGGTGCAAGGTTTTGAGAGAATCGTGCTTCAAAACCTTGCCTCTTTATCGGCGATCGCGTCCTGTAGGGGCGAAGCATTCGGGCAATAACCTATCGCTGAAACCGTAGATTTCCTATCCTAATGCTTCGCCCCTACTTTTTCAGCAGACCCTAAGTAGGGTTTGCTGAAAGAGTTTTTGTAGCTTAATCAAGCCCAACAATCTCCCCCTTGCCGGCAATCACTTCGCCGATTTGGTAGGCATTAATCCCAGAGGATTGTAGTTGATTAATAGTCGATTGCGCCAGATCCGATGGGACAATGATCACAAAACCGATACCCATATTAAAAGTATTAAACATGGCTTCGGAATTAACCGATCCCATCTGGGCTAACCAGTGAAAAATCGGCAAAATTGGCCAACTTTCGCGGTAAATCTGCACAGAATGCCCTTTACCTAAGCAGCGGGGCAAATTTTCCGGGATGCCACCCCCGGTAATGTGGGCCATGGCGTGAATATCTAACCCAGAGCGCAGCAGTTCCAGCACAGGTTTAACATAAAGTCTAGTGGGAGTTAACAAAACTTCACCTAAGCTAGAGCCGGTCAAAATTTCGGGGCAATCTTGCCAATTTAAGCCCTGGGTGTCGATAATCTTACGAACAAGACTAAAACCGTTACTGTGAACCCCACTACTGGCTAAACCGATAGCCACATCGCCGATTTGCACCTTACTGCCGTCGAGTAATTGACTTTTTTCGACAATACCGACGCAAAAACCCGCTAAATCGTACTCTCCGGCCGAATAAAACCCCGGCATCTCCGCCGTTTCCCCTCCCAAAAGAGTACAACCACTATCACGACAGGCCCTAGCGATTCCCGATACCACCGCCGCTAACTGTGACGCTTCCAGTTTACCAGTGGCGAGATAATCCAAGAAAAATAAAGGTTCGGCCCCAGAGGTTAAGACATCGTTGACGCACATGGCCACGAGGTCAATTCCCACCGTATCATGGCAATTGAGACTATGGGCAATTTTCAGCTTGGTTCCTACGCCATCAGTTCCCGATACTAACACCGGTTGCCGATAACCGGAAGGTAACTGAAAATAGCCCCCAAAACCGCCTAAACCGCCGATAACTTCAGGACGGAAGGTACTTTCCACATTTTGGCGAATTTTGTCGACAAAAGCGCGTCCCGCTTCCACATCCACGCCCGCTTCTTTATAATCCATGCCCAATTGACCGATTGTATCTCTCAAATTTTACCCAGATTTCGGTCCCATGGGAATTATAAATTGTGAATTATGAATTGGGAAGTGGGGAGGAAAGGGTGCGTGAGACGGCCAAAATTGCTGCTTTGACTCGAGGGTGACAATCCGTTGTAACGCAGCACCTATCATCGACTCATCGACTAAGTAGCCGGTTACAATTAAAGATAAAATGCAAAGAATCAGAAGTCTGCGCCACTATCTAACAATTAATTGAGATTACTTAATTAGGAGTTTAGCAAAATGTCTAACGAAACGGTCACTTATTCCCTTGAGGCTGTCTTGACAAGGATTGAGGGGAAAATCGACTTTTTACAAAGAGATGTCAACGAGCGTTTAAACAAGCTAGAGATAGGACAATCAGAATTAAGAGGGGACATTAAAGCTTTAGATGAGCGACTAACCGCAGAAATTAAAGGGTTAACTGCAAGAGTCGCTTATCAGGAGTTTACCAATCGGGGGATTCTGATAGCTTTGGTTGTTGCCATTTTAGGAGGAGCGGCCAAAATTTTTGGTTTTCTCCCCAATCCTTTACAGCGATCGCATAATGTTTGCAGAAATTAACGCCCAATTGAAACGGCTAAAAAATTAAAATACTTGATCGAATGTCTTTTCTGTCAATCTTCTTGGGGATATTTTTCCCAAAGATCCGTGATTTGGCGAAGACTTTGGAAGTTGCCATTACCGAGGATCAAATGATCTAGGAGAGGAATGGCTAAATAGGTAGCCCCCTGTAATAATTGTTCTGTGAGTAAAATATCGTCTTGACTAGGCACAAGTGACCCGGTGGGGTGATTATGGGCGATAATTAACTTAGTAGCTGATTGTTTAACCACTTCTCGAAAGATTTCTCGCGGATGTACCAGTGTTTCCGTGGCTGTGCCGATAGTAATCACTTTGAGTGCGATTAACTGATTTTTGACATCGAGTAAAATAACGGCGAAACGTTCCTGAGACTGATACATTAGTTCGTGGCCAAGGATAGCGGCAGCGGTATCAGGACTATCGATGACCATTTTTTCCGTCGGTCGTCGTTGAAAAGCTCGTTTTCCCAATTCGATCGCCGCTAGAATAGTAGTGGCCTTAGCCGGTCCAATGCCATGAATAGCGGTTAATTCCTGGGGGTGAATATCCCTCAAAACGTCCAAAGGATCCCGACGATATTTACTCAATTCGTTGAGAATATGCTGTCCTAAACCCACCGCCGAGAGTTTGCCTTTACCTTGACCTGTAGCCAGTAAAATCGCTAATAATTCGGCGTTACTGAGGTTTTTCGCCCCGACACTGATTAAACGTTCCCTTGGTCTTTCACTGACGGGAATATCGGCAATTCTTAAGCTGTAGGTCATGGAAGTGGCAAGCTACCGCGATAAAATTCCATCATAATCGCAATTTTAGTCAGTGCCTAGAGGGATTTGGCCGGTTCAGGGGGAAAAATTCTCCTCACTGATAGCGAATTCCCGCATCTTCGAGGCGCTGTAAAGCTTCCCCTAATCGCGGGATATCGGCAATTAAACTGACGCGCACATAACCTTCCCCTCCCTCTCCAAAAGCATTGCCCGGAGTGACAACAACACCAGTTTTTTGCAGGACACTGAGGGCAAAATCCGTGGAAGTCATACCGACGCTACAGGGGACCCAGAGATACATTGTCGCCTTAGAGGGGGGAATATCCCAACCTAATTGTCCCAAACCTTTGATTAAAAAATCTCGTCGCTGCCGGTATCTTTCCTGTACTTGTTTGACGTATTCATCCGGCAGTTGTAGGGCGGTTTCGGCCGCTTTTTGGATAACGGAAAAGATGCCATAATCGAGATTGGTTTTCAGGGTGCGTAACCCTTGAATAATATCGGAATTGCCCACGACAAAACCGACGCGCCACCCGGCCATATTATAGGTTTTCGAGAGGGTATGAAATTCGACACTAATCTCTTTTGCCCCCGGAATTTCTAATAAACTGGTGGGCTGATAACCATCAAAACTCAATTCAGCATAACAGAGATCGTGGACGAGCATAATCTCATAGTGCCGGGCCCAAGCAACGATTCTTTCAAAAAATTCCCGGGGGGCAATGGCGGCGGTGGGGTTACTGGGATAGTTAAAATAGAGGATTTTCGCCTGTTTAGCCACATCTTCGGGGATAGAATCGATATCTATCAGCCAATCCTGTTCCGCTTTTAAAATGATCGGGTATAGCGTCGCCCCGGCAATCAAGGGACCGCGAAAATGGGCGGGATAGGCGGGACTGGGAACTAAGACCACATCGCCGGGGTTAACATAAGCTAGGGCGAGGTGAGATAGGCCCTCTTTGGAACCGAGCAGGGGTAAAGCTTCGTTATCGGGATTGAGTTCCACACCATAAGAGCGATAATACCACTTAGCGATCGCCTCTCGGAAACTGGCGGTTCCTTCAAAGGGTGGATAACCGTGAAATTGGGGGGTTTCAAAAGCTTGAATGGCCGCTTCGATAACTGGACGCGGGGCAGCACCGTCCGGATTGCCCATACCTAAATCGATTAAATCTAGTCCTTCTTTGCGGGCTAAGGCTTTTAATTCATCCAAGCGGGCGAAAACGTAGGGGGGTAAGGCACTTAATCGCTTGGCGCGGCTATTCGTCCAATTTACACTCATTACTTCTTGGCTTACTGATCGAGGTAATCTACCATTATGGCACGAGTGTATGGCTAATTTAGCAGTTAAGCTGTTCGTAATTTAAATTGCTTGTTGAGACGAGGCAAGAGGCAAGAGGCAAGAGGCAAAAGGATAATTTTCCCTTTAACCTTTCGCTTTTTCCCTACATTTGCCGAAAATTTTTTGATTTATGCAAGAGAGCTTTTTTACTGCTTCAGTATGACTGGAATTGCCCGACATCGGAGATGGGGAGCCAAACTAAGGTAATCTGATTAACAGAGGCCCAAAATTACTGATTAGCCCCAGCATTACCCCCATTCTTCTGGATTATCGGCCGGTAAGTCCTGACTCCTCACTCCTCAATTCTTTTGTCAAATATGACTGCGATTGCTGTTCAGATAACTTCTATTTTACCCCCCGACACGACGGTTATTGCCTGGCCACAAGTGCCAAAAGAGGAACAAGAAAGATTATCAAGGGCAATTAGGGGCAAAAGTCCTGAAATTATAGTCTATCCCGCTAATACGGCCGCTTTAGCCTCTCTGGTGCGTTTTGCCAACGAAAATCGTCTGTCTTTATTGGCCTACGGTCAAGGCAGTAAATTAGATTGGGGTGGATTAGTCGAGTCGCCGGATATTTTAGTCAGTACCCAAAATCTCAACCGGATTATTGACCACGCTAGGGGAGATTTAACTATAACCGTGGAAGCTGGGCTTAAACTAGCAGATTTACAGGCTTTTTTAGCTCCTAGCGGTCAATTTATTCCTCTTGATCCCAGTTTCGCCCATAATGCCACGATTGGCGGTATTATGGCCACGGCCGATGCGGGAACATGGCGGCAAAGATACGGTGGAGTCCGGGATCTGATCCTAGGATTCTCCTTTATCCGTCACGATGGCGAGATTGCTAAAGCCGGAGGGCGTGTGGTGAAAAACGTGGCGGGATACGACATGATGAAGCTATTTACGGGTTCCTACGGCACTTTAGGGATTATCGATCAAATTACCCTGCGACTCTATCCCGAAACCCCTAACTCAGAAACCCTGATAATTAGAGGAAATAGCGAAAATATTAGCAAATTGAGTCAAGTTATTCGGCAATCGTCCCTAACTCCCACCGTGGCTGAATGTTTAAACCCAGGGATGACGCAAGCACTAGGATTAGGGGAAAAAGTCGCTTTACTGCTGCGTTTTCAAAGCATTCCCGAAAGTATTAGCGAACAATCGCAACAGGTGAGTTATTTAGGACAACAGTTAGATTGTCAGACTAATTATTATCGGGATGAGGAAGAAATTTCTCTATGGCAAAGATACCGAAAAACAATGGATAATTATGACCAAGAGGGCAATTTTTTCGGCAAAATAGGATTATTACCCAGCAATTTAGCTCTAGTGATCGACCAAATTAACGGACTAGCCTCGATTAATATTAGTAGCGGCGTGGGTAAAGTTATCTTAAAATCGGAGGAAAATCTTGACAAAATTCGCTCTTTATGCCATGGCAATCAGGGTTATTTAACGGTGTTAACCGCACCTCCATCCCTAAAAGAAAAAATTGAACCTTGGGGTTATACAGGTAACGCAATTACCATGATGAAAACCATAAAAACTAAATTCGATCCTCAAGGTATTTTTAGTCCTGAACGCTTTCTTAACAAAATCTAATTAAAAATTATGCAAACCTCCGAACATTCCCTTAACTTTCAAGAATTAATCGACCAAAAAAGTCAAGGATTTGACCCCAAGAATCCCCCTGCCCAAGAATTAATCGATAGTTGTGTTCACTGTGGTTTTTGTCTATCTACCTGTCCCAGTTATCGAGTCATTGGCAAAGAAATGGACTCCCCCCGGGGCAGAATTTATCTGATGAATGCCATCAATAAAGGGGAAGCGGTTTTAGACGAAACCACTAGCCAACATTTTGATACTTGTTTAGGCTGTTTAGCCTGTGTTAGTACCTGTCCATCGGGAGTACAATACGATCAATTAATCGCCGCAGTTCGTCCGCAAGTGGAACGCAATCAACCCCGCAGTTTTAAAGATAAAATTATTCGTTTTCTCATTTTTAATCTCTTTCCCTATCCCGTCCGTCTCAAATTATTTTTACCTTTCCTCTGGTTATATCAAACCCTGGGATTACAAACCCTAGTCAGGAAATCGGGTATCTTAAAAATGCTCTTTCCCCGTCTAGCGGCCATGGAATCGATTCTACCCCAAATTACTCTAAATTCTCTGTTTAAAAACTATGCCGATGTTATTCCCTCCCAAACGGAAAAACGCTATCGGGTGGGAGTAGTTTTAGGTTGTGTGCAGCGCCTCTTTTTCTCGCCGGTAAATGAAGCAACAGTGCGGGTTTTAACTGCCAATGGTTGTGAAGTGGTTATCCCAAAAATCCAGGGATGTTGTGCCGCTTTACCCGCACACCAAGGACAGGAAAAACAAGCACAAAGTTTAGCCAGACAAATGATAGATAGTTTCGCAGCAACCGAGGTTGATTATATTATTATCAATGCGGCGGGTTGTGGTCATACTCTCAAGGAATATCATCATATTTTAGCCGATGATCCTGAATACAAAGATAAGGCTAAGGAGTTTGTGGCTAAAGTACGCGATGCTCAAGAATTTTTAGATGCAGTGGGGTTAACTGCTGATTTATCGCCGATTACCGAGACAGAATTAACCCTAGTTTATCAAGATGCCTGTCATCTTTTACACGGACAAAAAATCTCGGTGCAGCCACGGCAATTATTGCAAAAAATCCCCAATATTAACTTAAAAGAACCTATCGATGCGGCCCTGTGTTGTGGTAGTGCCGGAGTTTATAATATGCTACAGCCAGATACTGCCGATCAATTAGGTCAGCAGAAAGTACGCAATTTATTAAATACTGGGGCCGCGGTGATTGCTTCTCCTAATCCGGGTTGTTCCCTACAAATTAAAAAACATCTACAATTACAGGGCAAAGATACACCCGTTATCCATCCTATCGAATTATTAGATTATGCGATTCGCGGGCTGAAAATTTCCTAGTTCATCCCCGTTTTATCTTAATTTTCGGTAATTTTCTCGATAGTTCGTCCTTACTGTCACCTAGATTTTTGATAGAGGGGTTTCATCTCTCCTCTGTTATTACTCGGTAAAAATAGCATCAAGAAAAATCTAGGGAACAATATTGTTCCCCCTTCAATCTTAGAATCCAGTTCACAGAAAGATGCGGTTAGGAGCAATCAGACTCAACTATTTACTAAGACAATTTACTTCTGTTTCCCCATGGCAAGGTTCGGGAAAACCCTGGACTTAAAACTGGTCATATTTATTTCCTAATTCAAACTAAACCATAAATTTTTTTTTAGGAGAAATCAATAATATGGAATTAAGGGCCGAAACTAGCAACTTTAGTCAATCAAGAAAGCTTTTCTTATATATATTAAAAATCTTCATCATTTGGAGAGGAACACTTTTACTGATGCACCTAATCGGACTCAGTTTTAGTCAGATGAATGAATCTTCATCTCCTCAAGAACCTTTTTGGCATTGGTTTCCCGATAATCATTATTTGGATTCTTTCTTTCGTTTTGATAGTTCTTGGTATAACGAAATTATTCAGGGGGGATATTCATACAATCCCGAAAAACAATCGAACGTTGCTTTTTTTCCTCTCTATCCTATTTTAGTCAAAGCAATTGCATTTTTAACTTCCTTAAGTGTGCCTATTTCTGGTCTTTTGGTTTCTAATTTATGTCTAATACTTGCCTTGATTTTTGTTTATAAAATTAGTAATATTTATCTAAATAAAAGAGGCTGTGAAAAGGTTTTAATTCTTATGTTGGTTTTTCCTACCTCCTTTTTTTATAGCTGTTTTTATACAGAAAGTTTATATTTGCTAACCACCGCTGCTTGTTTTTATTTCTTTCTGAATAAGAAATACTTTTGGTCTGGATTTTTTGGATTTTTTGCCAGTTTAACTAGAGTCACAGGAGTAATAATTTTTCTGGCTTTTGCTATCGAATTACTCTGGAAATATTTAAAGAAAAAAGAACTGCCCAAGAGAGAAAGTATTTTCCTCCTATTAATACCCTGTGGGTTAATCGCTTATATGGTATTTTTAGCTTGGAAATTCAACGAACCTTTGGCATTTGTTAAAATTCAGGATCTGTGGGCTAGAAATGAGAGAGTATTTCCTTTAATTACTTTAATCAACTACTGGAAGAATATCAATTTTATGTTTCCCAAAGATGCCAATAATGCAGTGAGATTCCTAGATACTTTTTTCAGCTCCTTTTTTTTAGGTATCTTGCTATTCTCTATCATTAAAAAGCCTCTCAATATTTCCCTATTGATTTTTGCCTTTCTGAGCATTTTTTTACCTTTAAGTACAGGAACAACACAATCAATGATGAGGTATATGATGACAATATTTCCAATATTTATTATTCTTGGATATTGGAGCCAAAAAAATCGTTATTTTTATGGATTTATGTTATTCTTCTTTACCTATTTTTTATCAATTCTATTTCTTTGGTATGGTAATTGGGGCTGGATAACTTAGTTGCTCGTGCAGTTGAGTAAAATTACCCTAACTAATCATGCTAACATAGCTCTTTGCTCAAAGAGAGTCGATTGATTTGTTCAAAAATATCAACTAGATAGAGAATTATTGTCATCATAAATTAGAGTTATGATCAAAAATGTTACTCACATTCCCGAATATGTATATCGGTCAATAAAATCAATCACAATTACAGGATAAGCGTTTAAATGCGATCGAGATTGGCTTGATTTTAATACAAAAATACTGCACATTGATCATCATCAGTTCCTGAACAGAAGCAAAAGAAAACCCCACAGACAAAGACCTTGTAATGATAAAATCGACAATGGCGACAGCTTGGCCATTAGTATTTTTTGCGTCGGACTAGCAGGAGATAAAAGCGTGACCTTTAAGATTGGTTTACTCGGTTTCGGGGTTGTGGGGACGGGAACAGCGAAAATCCTCCTCGATCCTTTTGGTCGTCATCCCGTACTCAAAGAGATTACCATTGGACGGGTGGGAGTTAGATCCCTAGATAAACCCAGAGAAATCGAGCTTTCTCCCCAGCTGTTGACCACTGACCTAGAATCGATCGTTACTGACCCCGAAATTGATATTATTGTCGAATTATTGGGTGGTTTGGAACCGGCACGCTCTTTAATTCTCCAGGCAATCGCATCGGGAAAGCACGTTGTTACGGCAAATAAAGCAGTTATTGCCCGTTTTAGCGATGAAATCTACGCCAAGGCCAACGAAAAAGGGGTTTATGTCCTCCTAGAAGCGGCCGTGGGTGGTGGAATTCCCGTCATTAAACCCTTGAAACAATCCCTCGGAGCTAATCGCATCAGCAGCATTATGGGAATTGTCAACGGCACAACTAACTATATTCTCACGGAAATGAGCCAAAAAGGGGCAGATTTTAGTGAAGTTCTGGCCAAAGCTCAGGAATTAGGCTATGCAGAAGCGGATCCCACTGCGGACGTGGATGGATTCGACGCGGCCGATAAAATCGCTATTTTAGCCTCTCTGGGTTTTGGAGGTCGGGTAAAACGGGAAGATGTTTACTGTGAAGGTATCCGGCAAGTTAGCGCCGTCGATATCGCCTACGCTGATAGACTGGGATTTGTGATTAAATTATTAGCGATTGCGAAAGACACGGTTAAGGAAGATGCCGATACTTTAGAGTTGCGGGTTCATCCAACCCTAGTCCCGAAAACCCATCCCCTCGCTAATGCTAACGGAGTCTATAACGCTATTCTGGTCGAGGGGGAACCCCTGGGACAAGTGATGTTTTATGGACCGGGTGCCGGTAGCGGACCGACGGCCAGCGCGGTAGTATCGGATGTGATGAATATCGTCGGAATTTTAAAAAGTAGTGGCAAAACCAAGGAACTTGACCCGCTTTTAAGCTGTGTTCACCAGCATTATTGTCAAATCGCTCCGATGGAGGATTTATCGACCCGTTTTTATGCTCGTTTTCTCTGTCGCGATGTGCCGGGGGTAATCGGTCATTTAGGTATGGCCTTCGGTGACCATGGGGTTAGTCTAGAATCCGTGGTACAAATTGGTATTAGGGGTGATTTAGCCGAAATTGTCGTTGTCACCCACGATGTGCGCGAGGGCAATTTCCGCAACGCTTTAGTGGCAATAGAGTCTTTAGAAGCTATTGACAGTATTCCCAGTATTCTCCGGGTTTTGTAATTAAGAAATCGGTTTTTTTATGGTCATGGGTCGGAGAATCAGAAGCGAGAAAAGTTGGCTAAGTTTGACTAGCACAATTTTGTTTTTTTGTCTAGGTTTTTTGGGCTTAAATCAAAAATTAATTTTTGCCCAAGGGTCTGATAATGTTTGTCCCCCACCGATTTTATCAAGGTTACAACGCCATAGAATCCAAGCGGGAGAAACGATCGCCTCCATCGCCGAAAAATACGCTCTTATCCCGGCAACGATAATTAAACTCAATCCGACTATTCTCAAAAATGGTTTGGCCCCGGTCGGGAAAGAAATCTTTATTCCCCCGATGAACGGCATTCGCATCGAAGCACCCAAGGGTTCCACTTGGCGCGATTTAGAAGCGGCCTATGGTATTCGTGCCGATATACTCTTTGAGCTTAACGGTTGTGGTCGCCGGCCGACAATAGTTTTTATCCCCGGCACCAATTGGTCCGCCGCCAGCAAGCGATCGGATTATACTGGATTAAGTTCTTATCCCTTACCCTTTGCCAGCACTGTCGGATTAGCCTACGGTTGGCAAAAAAGCCCCACGGAACAGAAAAATCTTTTTCATAGTGGTATTGATCTTCTCGCAAATGTTGGTACACCTGTTCTAGCCGCCGAGGATGGTCTAGTGATTTATGTGGGTCAGGAAGGGGCCTATGGTAATTTGGTAGTAATTAATCATTTAGGTCGTCGGCAGACCCGTTATGCTCATTTAAGCAGGGTTACAGTGAGAATTGACCAACGGGTACGAGCAGGAGACGTTATCGGTGCGGTTGGGACCACGGGACAACCGGATATTATTCCCCCCCATCTTCATTTTGAGGTGCGCTTAGATACTCCCGTCGGTTGGACAGCGCAGGATCCGGCTTTGCATTTGCCCCAAATTGGCCCGCAATCAAGTCAAAAGTAAACGGTTAAGTGGGATTAAGTAGTTGGACAAAAGTAAAGTTAACTGTGGGGTAAGGAGTCAGGAGTCAGGATTCAGTAGCCGGTCGTTTCAGGCTTTGTTGCCCTCTTTTTTTGTACCAGTTTGTGTACTGAATAATGATAATACAAGGTTTTTGGCTCTCTTATTCTTTGTATGATAAGTTTAACTTATATAGTAGCGATCAGTCTTTGTGTCCTTTGTGTCTCTGTGGTTCTTTCCACTCACTGCCCCAAGACTGTATCTTAGACTACATTTTACCCACCAAACCTAAGAGAGCCAAAAATCCCCCTCTTTGGGGAGAAGGGGAAAAGCCAACCCAAGATTAACCCTGCACCATCACCGAGGCAGCGGCAGCCACACCGGCGCCGGGGGTGACACCTTCGACACCTAACTCGATTAAAGTCGCTTCAATGGCAGCGATAACCGTGAGGATATCCCTCTCACTGGCAAAACCTAAATGACCGATACGGAAGATTTTACCCTTGAGATGATCCTGACCACCAGCGAGAGCGATGTCGAACTTTTTATTGAGAGTCGAACGAATTTTTTCCGCATCCACCAGAGTGGGGGCCACCGCAGTAATCGCCGTGGAAGCCCAGGAATCCGCCGCGTAGAGGGGCAAATTCAGGGCGCGCATACCGGCCCGCGTCATCTTCGTTAAGCGTTGGTGACGGGCGAAAATTGCCGCTAATCCCTCTCTTCTCATCATTTGCAGAGAAGCTTGTAAACCGTACATCAGGTTAACTGGAGGGGTAAAGGGGGAACTATCCTCATCGGTGGCTTTTTTGTATTTGCCCAAATCTAGATAAAAACGGGGTAGTTTGGCGGTTTCGTAGGCTTTCCAAGCTTTTTGACTTACGGAAACAAAACCTAAACCGGGAGGAATCATATAACCTTTCTGGGAACCAGAACCGACCACATCTAAACCCCATTCATCGATGGGAATATGATAGGCTCCTAAACTGGTGACAGCATCGACGATGATTAAAGCTTCCCCGTGGTCTTTTACCGCTTTGTTAATGCTTTCCAAGTCATTGAGGACCCCAGTGGAAGTTTCCGAATGGGTGATAATTACCGCTTTGATGGCTTTTTCCTTGTCTTCGGTCAGTTTAGCGGTGAATGCTTCTGGATCTAGGGGTTTACCCCATTCTGCCTTAATGATATCCACATTTAAGCCGTAGGCTTTCGCCACTTTCGCCCAACGTTCCCCAAATTTACCATTATCCCCCACCAAAACTCGATCGCCGGGGCTGAGAAAATTAATAATTCCCGCTTCCATGACACCGGTTCCCGAAGCGGTTAGCATTAAGACATCGCCACTGGTTTGATGCAACCATTTGAGATTTTCGGTTAATTCGGCGATTACCTTGCTAAAAGCACCCGTCCGATGACCGATGGGTGCTTTAGCCATAGCCAATAATACCGCTTCCGGCACTGGTGTGGGGCCGGGAATCATCAACATATTTTTATTTTCCATGGTTCGTCCTCTCTCGTTGGGCCATATTTAACAAAGATAAAAAACCAAATCTCGATCGCATCAATTCTGAGGGGATGATTTAAGATTCGGCAAACTCTGATTATATCCCGGCAGATAGCCTTGTCAGGAGTCAGTATTCAGGAGATAGGGTGATAGGGTTTTGGGGTGATAGGGTTTTGGGGTGATAGGGTGATGAGACAGCTTCCCCATCTCCCCAATTCCCCACTTCATAATTCATAATTTATAATTCATAATTCCCTCTCCCCACTTCCTAACTCCTATTCCCGATTTTCAAAGAGTTTCTGGATACCTGCGGCAGGATCGGGCAGTTTTACCAAAGATTCGCCGATTAGAACCGCATTTGCTCCCGCTTGCTTCACTTTAGCCAGATCTGTTGCTGTGTGTAATCCCGATTCGCTGACGATCAGAATACCTTTTTCTCGCACCTTTTCGCCCCTGGCTTCTAGTAATTGGCGAGTATTGTCTAAATCGACTGTAAATGTCTCTAAATTGCGGTTATTAATGCCGATTAGTTCGATTCCCTCAATGGCTAACACTCGATCGAATTCGGCCAGACTATGCACCTCTACCAAAGCTGTCATCCCTAAACCCTTGACAATTTTGACAAAATATGCTAGGTCTTGATCGCTTAAAATAGCGGCAATTAAAAGGACAGCATCGGCTCCTTTAGAGCGAGCGTAGTAGATTTGATAGGGATAAAGGATAAATTCCTTGCATAATAGGGGTAAAGATACCGCTTGCCGGACGAGGGTAAGATTTTCGTAACTACCTTGAAAAAACTTACTATCGGTTAAAACCGATAAACAAGTGGCTCCTCCCTGTTCATAGGTACGGGCGATCGCTACAGGATCAAAATCTTCGCGGATAACTCCCTTGCTAGGAGAAGCTTTTTTGACTTCGGCAATCAAAGCGGGTTGGGTTTTACCCTGTTTTAAGGCAGCTAAAAAGTCGCAAGGTGGCGCAGTATTAGCTATTTTTTTGCGTAATTCCAATAAAGGCAACCTTTCGCGCAATTTATCGACTTCGATCTCCTTATGCCAAACGATTTCTTCTAAAATATTTTGTGGTTGTGCCTCCGGCACTTTCACCACATAACTCAAACTCTCAACTTTGACGGCAGGATTGGGGTGTTTTCTTCGGATCTGCATTTTTTCACTGTCCAGAGTGTGAACAGTGATTAGTTTAACAGTGATTAGTTATCGGTAATTGAGATAGAGACGCAGTTAACCACGTCTCTACAGATATTTATCTATAACTTTTGTGGACATTCCCAGTCTTCACCTAAAGGCTATTGCATAGCTTCGATCGAACGTTCTAAGATTTGATCTTGACGTTTTCCTTCTTCTTGGCGATTTTCAGTTAACAAAACCCGCGCTTTCGCAGTTTCTGCCTCTCCTTCCCCCAAAAGCTCCCCTGTACGAGTTAAGACATTTTCTTCGAGCATTCCTTCTGCTTGTCGTTCTTGGGTTAGATTGAGACGCGCTTTTTCTTCAATATTCATAAATTTATCCTTGCCACAGGTGCGATCGACTTCTACCTTTAGTCTGACACAAATTTAGTATTCCGTATTATTAACTACAGAAAAATTTAGAATCTTACTGGCGAAACTGAGATTTAGGTATTTGTTCTCATTCCTTAAATGGACAGGGATCGATCGACCTCAAGCTATACAATAAAACCTATGGAACAATTCCCCAGCTTAATCAAGCTTGTATATCGGGGTAATAAGTAGGGAGGCACAATTATTTGTAGGATGGGTTAGCGGTAGCGTAACATAATCGGGCGTTGGGTTTCATGCTTCAACCCAACCTACGTTCATCTTATATTTAATTCCACCCACCCACTTAATTATCGATTGCCTAAACCAAGAGATTTCTTGACAGTATCCGATTCTATCGTAATATCCTATTTGCAGAGCTTATGACCAAAGGTAATTTAAACGATCTCATCCGTACAGAAGCTAATAAAGAGGTAGAATCCCAAACCTCTCCTTCTCCCAAACGTTCTAAGGAAACAAACGCCACCCTACAGGCAAAAATTAACGACTTGACGGCAGAGTTAGAAAAAACCGAGAAAAATGGGCAAACTCTCCAAGAAAAAGTTATTTCTCTGGAAAAAGAACTTAAAGAACAGCTGGAACTCTCTGTCAGGTTACAGCAGTTACAACAACAGACCGAGCAGTTAGAATCTGTCCTCTCGGAAAAAAACACTTTGGTGGCAAAATTATCGAGTCAATTAAGTCAATCCCAGACGGAATTAACCGAGAAAAAACAGTTAATTGAAAAACTATCGAGTCAATTAAGTCAATCCCAGACGGAATTAACCGAGAAAAAACAGTTAATTGAAAAATTATCGAGTCAATTAAGTCAATCCCAGACGGAATTAACCGAGAAAAAACAGTTAATTGAAAAATTATATAATCAAATTAAAACCCTAGAAAATAGTCCCACTCCCACCCCTGAACCGTCGCCAATTACCAAACCTGCGCCGAAGAAACCCAGTCTTTATAACTTTGAAATGGCAACTTTGGCCCGTTATATTGCCCCCAATCCTACCCCGACAGAGTTAACGGATTCCGAAATCGGTTGGTTCGATTAATTATGGTTAGTAAAAATCAAGAACAACAACATCCACAGGAAAGACTCGATCGCCCGATTGTTGATCAGCTGCTGCAATCAGAACCCAATGATTTAAACTTAGCTGAATGCGCTCGTTTACGCATACGTTATCAAAACTTTCCGGGGGCAAGAGAAATCCAAAGAGATTTAGATTTAATCCTAGAAAAATGGCAGTTAGATGAAGCTAGTTTATGGGCAAAAACTCGACAACTGCACAGTCACGGACAAGTGTATCAAATTCGCCAAAGCGAGGAGCAACAGGATTGGAGTTAAATTAAGCTATAGGGTTGAAAAAAACACTTGTTCCCTTTCACCTTATCTCAGAAAATAATATTATTGTAGGGGCGAATTGCCTTCGCCCTCTTTTAATAACTGCTGTTGCTCACCTATAGGTGAGAGAACGTCACAAATAGGAGATGCACCAAAAATAAAACCTATAATTTGATTTTATCTAACAATCTCTGAAACGGATTTTTTGGTTTGCTTGCTGGCGGATCTGCGGGGGGATTAGGATCATCTAGATAACGATAATATTTCCAGATATCCCAGTAGGGACATCCCGGTTCAATATGAATTCCTGCCCAATGTAAATATTTTAAGGGCTGATTTAATCTCGGATCGATTAAGATATTCCCCTGAGATTGAAAATGAGAACTTCCCGCCCAATTTCCCGCTTGACAACCCGGGGCGCGGATAATATTAAACCGATTGGGAACTCGTTTGAGAATGGTATAATTAATAATCGGTTGATCGGAGGTTTTTTGAGAAAAATCAAAATATTCTGGATGAGCGGCACATTCTTGAAAAGCACCATATAATTCCTGTTCTGAGAACAGATTCTTTTTACTAGCCCAAAAACCACCGTTAAACATTCCAGTTAGATCATTTTCTGTGAAGATTGCTTGTTCTAAAACAATCGGATTAAAGACATCAGCAATACCTTTTTTGTGTTGGTAATCACAGCAGAGAAAATCGTAGGTATCGAGAAAATTTAGATTATCTATTATTTTTTCAAAAACTACGATATCGGTATCGATATAAAGAAATTGATCTAATTCTCCAAACCAACACACCTGCTTGCGAAATTGATTGGGACGAGCAAAGAATTTTTCTCCAAAAATATCATAGATTTTCTGTGCCAATTTTTCCACTAATTGCAGATCGGGATAGAGAATAACGCCATATTTTTCTGCCAATAAATCGGCAATTTTTTGATAATTATTGTCGTAGGGAATCAAGATGACGGGAGAATCGGGATCGTACAAACGAATACTATTCATTAATGCGATCGCCTGCTCGATAACTCGGTCATTAGCGGTAATGTAAATTCCTCGCTTCATAAATATCCTCGGGGTAAGAGTTAGAAATAATTATATAGCAGTTATCTTAATGGTGAAGTAGAAAGTTTTCTTTTTGGGGAGTCAGCCATCAGCTTTTTTCTCCCGATATCCCTGTTCACTGATAACTGCTCACTGCTCACTGCTCACTGCTCACTGATAACTGAATAGTCGATCGATCTTTCTCTGTCAAAAAGTTGATGCGTTTACTTAAACAGTTTTTTCTTAAGTTTAGCCAGAGAACTCTGCATCCATAATTTTTTAAGTCGCAGGGGTTCTAAACCTTCTATATCAGCCGGATAGCGTTTTTTAATATCAAAGAAATCATTAATTTCTCTTAAAATTGTTTCAAAACGTGGTAGTAATTTTTCAGGATGATAATCATCGATAAAATTAGCCGGTAAAGAATTAACGGGAAAATTACGGGCATAATTAAGAATACGTTCCAGATCGTATTGAGTGGAATAAGCCCCGATTTTTTGACAATTGAAACCGGGATCGAGATAATCGGCTAGGGCGCTATTAACGCTAGAAAATACCGTACAACCACAGGCTAAAGCTTCTAGGGGTGGTAAGCCAAAACCCTCCGTTAAACCGTTTACAGCCCAATATTCAGCCGAATCGTAGAGATAAACCCGACTGCGATTGAATAATCCCACTAAATCCTCTACATAGCTATCTAAAACCTTAACGCGACAGTGGGGACGGAGGGCGGGAACTAGACGATTGAGAAGATACTTTGAGGATTTGCGCCCCTGTACTAGGACATCGATATCCCTTTGTAAGCCTAAATTGAGAAATTCTGAGCCAATTTGATTAGGAAGATAGTAAATCAAAGCATTAGGGGCTTTTTCTCCCCAATAACCCATAGTATTACGGCTAACGGTGATAATTGGTATGCCGGAGGGTAAACGGAAGCCGTAACCTGTACTATGGGCATGATAGATGATATTCTGCGATCGCAATTTTTGCACCAGTTTAGGAAGATCAAAACCCCAGCTAACCACAAAAATACTGTCATCTGAGTTTATTTTCGCGAGTATATCCTCTAAAAAAGGATAATTTAACTCTTTTTGACGATAAGTCACAATCTGGGCGGTACAAATTTGACTAGCCAAATTGACGGTTTTCATTTCTGCCCACAGTCCACCCCCACCAAAAGGAGAAGTAGTACCGGGCAAAAGAAAATAGAGGTTTCTCATCAGGATAATAGAAGTTTTGGTTAAGCGATAGTTTGGAGACTTGGCTATTCTATACTTAATTATTAAGGTGTGGGGTATCTAAAGGCAATAGTTGATCGAGCATAAGTGTAATTACTACTAAATAAATTTTTTAGCCTTGAGTCGGCTATCAAGAGACTTAGCTAGTTAATTACAAATTCTGCTAATTAATAAATATTAATAAACCGCAACCAGCTAGATAACTGGAATTTCACGGGCAAGCCATTAAGCCTTAAAAGTATTGCTATGCAAGGATCGTAGCCGAAAAAGCCAAACTACGGGGTTCCCTGTGGATGCGGTTTATCAGAGAAATTAAAATACTTGACTAGAGGCTTCGCAGTTTGCTATACTAGCAAGCAAGCAAGCAAACAAGGAGATTATTCGTCATGAAAATAAAACTTAAAAGATTAATAAAAAATTATGCATATTATTTCAAGAGCCACCTTAAGAATTTTTTGGGAAACTCATCCAGAGGCTCAGGCTGGTTTACGTTATTGGTACAAGCAAGTTAGTCAAGCAAAATGGCAAAGTTTCCAAGATATTCGTCAGGATTTTTCTTCGGCTGACTTAGTGGGTAATTTTATAGTATTCAACATTTGCGGCAACAACTATCGACTAATAACTTATGTTGATTT
Organism: Microcystis sp. T1-4; assembly: GCF_000297435.1. GTDB lineage: Bacteria > Cyanobacteriota > Cyanobacteriia > Cyanobacteriales > Microcystaceae > Microcystis. The sequence continues at coordinate 21,261 of NZ_CAIP01000147.1, forward strand.
TCAACATAGAAATGTTTTCATTAGAAAAATACTAACCCATGCTGAATATAATAAAAACCAATGGAAAAAAGATTCGTGGTTCAATAAATATTGATCTAAATCTCTGAATCTCCAAATAAGTAGGGAGGAAAAATTATTTGTAGGATGGGTTAGCGGTAGCGTAACCCATGCGGGCGTTGGGTTTCATGCTTCAACCCAACCTACGTTTATCTTATATTTAATTCCACCCACCCACTTATGAAAACTATAAATTATTAACTAAAAATTTTGTATCTCCTTCAGTCACCCCTATTTAAACCATAAAATTAGAGTTATCTTTATGTTTGCCACTGATAAATACTTAGAATTATTAAAGCAATACCCTCCTCGTCCTATTCACAATGAGGAAGACTTAGAAATGATGCAGGAGGTTATTAATCGCCTTTTAGACAAACCCCAATTAACGGTAGAAGAAAGGGAATATCTAAATCTTTTAGGGTCTTTAATTTATGAGTACGAGGAAAATCAAGAGCCAATACCTGATATTTATGGACTTGAATTGTTGAAATTTATATTAGAGGAAAGAAACCTACAAAAGCAAGATTTGCTATCTATTTTTGAAAGTAAGTCAACCCTGGATGATATTCTTGATGGGCAGCAAGAGTTAACCCCTATCTATATTCAAAAATTAGCCAATTTTTTAAATATATCTCCTGATTTATTTCTTCCTAGTTAGACATAAAAAATGCGCTAGACAGTTAAATTTATTTCCTGTCTTAACGCATAGGTTAACAGACTAAATCAAAGCCCGATAACGCCCCAAAGCCAGTAAAGGAAAATACTGCTGATAGAAATGATATTTCAGGTAAAAATGACAGGGAAAACCTGTACCAGTGAAGTAATCTTCATCCCATGTACCATTTTCTTTTTGGGTAACAAGAAGATAGTTAACACCCTTTTCAATCACTTCTCGCTGATAATTACCGGTGACTTTCCCGACGGCTAATAAACCGATTAATGCCCAAGCAGTTTGGGAAGCGGTACTATTTCCCTGTCCTTTAAATTTAGGGTTATTGTAACTAAAACAGGTTTCACCCCAACCACCATCAACATTTTGACAACTGCTTAACCAATTGGCTCCTTTTTGCAATTGCTGGCGATATTGATTCGGTTCCAGAAAAGCCAAAGCAGATAACGCCCCACTGGTTCCATAAATATAATTTACACCCCAACGACCAAACCAACTACCATCAGCTTCCTGTTCTTTTTCCAGATAATCCAAAGCTTTTTTAACTCGATTTTCCTCCATTTTGACATCACAAGTGCCTAACATTTCTAGAACTCTGGCAGTAACATCAGCCGTATTAGGATCGATCATTGCTTTTAGATCGGCATAGGGCAAAGAATTAAGCCAGTTTTGATCGTTATCGATGTCAAAAGCTCCCCAACCACCAGCTTTACACTGCATAGTAGCCATCCAATTAACTGCCCGTTTCATCACGCTTTTTTTAATCTTTTCATCGGGCATTTTAATTAACTCTAAAGCCATCACCACCACTGCCGAATCGTCTAAATCGGGATACCAGCGATTGTCAAATTCAAAAGCCCAACCCCCGGGGGTTCCGATTTTATTTTTAATCGCCCAATCGCCATAATCAAGAATTTGTTGATCGATTAACCATTGTCCCGCTTTAATCATAGCTGGATGAGCGGGATTTAGACCGGATTCAATTAGCGATCGAATTACCCAAGCCGTATCCCAAACCGGCGACACACAGGGCTGTACACAATAGGTATTATCGGTCTCAATACCAAAATTATCCACCGCTTTTAAACCCCGGGCAACAATCGGATCGTCAACATCATAATCTAGGGCTTTTAAAGCTAACAGGGAATTTAACATCGCCGGGATAATTCCCCCCCAATCCCCCGTGTCTTCCTGTCGTTCAATTACCCATTTTTCCGCCGCTTTCAGACTTTCTTGACGGAAGGGAACCAAATTAGTTTTTTCTGCCCATTTAAACAGCCCATCTAACCAGAGAAAAACATCTGACCAATTGTTATTTTTTGGTAACTCATACTTGACATTATTTACCCCTTCTGTATAGAGTTCCTCGAGATTAAAACCCATTTTATACACAGGTTTTTTATCGAAAACAATTAATAAAGGAACCGTACTTCCCCGCGCCCAACTGGACATTTCATAGATAGTAAAAGGGAAATTTTCCGGCAGTAGCATAATCCAAGCAGGGATAGAGGGAACCCCCTGCCAATCATAACAACCAATCAAAGCGAGGTGCATTTTGGTGAAAATGCGGGTTTTACTGATGCCACCTTTAGCTAAGATAAATTCTCTAGCTTTTTCTATAGCAGGATCATTAACGGGAATTCCCAATAGTCGCAGCCCCATGTAGGCTTCCACAGTGGTGCTAAGATCGCCACCATCGCCATAAAATAACTCCCAAGCGCCGTTAGGACACTGTTGCTGACGTAGATAGGTGGCAGCTTTGTCTAGGGGGCGATTTTTGTCAGTTTTCCAGATTTTGTGCAGTAAAATTGCTTCTGAGGTGATGGTGACATTAGATTCTAATTCTGCCCACCAGTAACCCTGAGGGTGTTGGGTAGAAAGTAAATAATTTTGAGAAAGTTCGATCGCTTTCGCTGTTTGAGCGGCTATTTCGCTGATTTTTTCCTGAATCTGCATTTGTTTCTGTTCGACAACCTCTAGGGACGACGAGTGTAAATAAGATAATCTTATTTACAAAGTTTCTAATATAGATGAAGTATAACTCGATTTTGTTCGAGCTTTCTAACTCCTTCAGATTTAGCCACTTATTCAGTTTTTTTTGCAGAGTTGAGTTGCCAGATGATAACCGATTAAATAGGCTGTCATTTGGGGACTAACCCTGGGCCGCGGGGCTGCGGACAAATCTGCCACATAAATATTTTCACTTCCGCAAACTTTGCCCAGATTCTCAGGTGGGTAGTGATTTTATTCGGCTCTTCTGGTGTTTGTGTGGAAGGAAGAAGAATAGGGATAATTTGGGTGCATCTCAATTTTGTCGAAATATCTAGAGGACATTTTGGGCGCAGGCAGTGCGCCCCTACCATTGGCGCAATAATGTTATTGTAGGGGCGAATTGCATTCGCCCTCTTTGAATAACTTCTGCTGCTCACCTATAGGTGAGGGAAAGTCACAAATAGGAGATACAGCCGATAATTTTCTGGAAACATAGTCTTTAAAGCCTTGTGCCAAGACTCCTGCGAATGATCCGCACTGATTATCACACAAAGTCGAGGAGAGCCTTTTATTCTAGTGGTGATAGCTCCCACCTTTGCTAATTGGGCATTCCCAAAGTGATTCTCGATTTTTTTAGAGAACGATAGACTCTCTCTCACCCACCGGGAGAGCCGTTGACGAAGGGTATTATTTAATCTTTTAATAGGATTAGTTTGACACAAAATCTGTTTTTAATAGTGTGATTAACTCTCAAGTTATGAATTGTTTCTACCCACACCTCACTTCCCCCCGCAACGCGCACGCAGTGACCACCCCACTCTCCTATACTTTTTAAACAGGATTTAGTATGACTAATTTATTTTCCTACTGCTCGATGATTTTTACTGGAAATTACTGTCTTATATGACTCGGAAAATTCTGTGGAAGTAACGACTTATTGTCGGTAAACAATGGGTAAACTTGCTCAAAGTTTCTTGAACTAATTGACGACTTATATCTTCTAAATATCCCCAAATAATTTCCCTAGTTTTTATATTAACTTTGCGTTAAATATACACCTTTATCTCCTTCCAGTAAACCGAAGATACCAGGGCTGTAACCCGTCAAAGAAGCAATCACCCTCGCCAAAATGTCTAGGAGAAATACCCCACGATCAAAGCAAAAACACTGCCAAAAAGAAAATCTAGTCCCAAAAATAAAGGCAGGTAAAAATAATTGCCTAAATAGCTTAGAATAATTAAATGATTTGTTACCTAGTCCGGGCAGCTGCTTTAATGCCATGGCAAGATAGTGGTGAGAGAAAGTCATTGATCATAACCATGGTAAAGGTCAAGCTGTCCCCAGTTTCTAGAAGTCTGCTTTTTTCGACTAGAATAAAAAAAGCCAGTCAGAATAGCCACAATTAAAAAAATTTCTCCTCTTAGACTTGACGTGAAAGAGTCCCTCAACCCTACTTCTTTGGATCCCAAAACCATTTTTCCCTTTAAACTCGACGACTTCCAGCAATCGGCGATCGCCGCTCTCGCTGCTGGTAAATCAGTGGTGGTCTGCGCTCCCACCGGTTCCGGGAAAACTTTAATCGGAGAATATGCTATCTATCGCGCCCTACAAAGGGGCAAACGGGTTTTCTACACCACTCCCCTGAAAGCTCTTTCTAACCAAAAATTCCGGGATTTTCAAGAAAAATTCGGTCGTACCCCCACCGATGGCGATGAGGATTCCCCGCTGCTGTTTGCGGAAGTGGGATTAATTACCGGCGATGTGGTGATCAATCCCTCAGCGTTAATTGTAGTCATGACTACAGAAATTTTTCGCAATATGCTCTACCAAACCCCGATCGGTCAGGTAGGCACTTCCCTAGAAAACGTGGAAACCCTGGTTCTCGATGAATGTCACTATATCAGCGATCGAGGTCGCGGCACCGTTTGGGAAGAATCGATTATCTACTGTCCCCCTAGTATCCAATTAGTCGCCCTCTCCGCCACCATCGGCAACCCGGGGGAACTCACCGACTGGATTAACTGGGTGCGGCAACTGCCCCAATCCGGCGACAATAAACAGACCTCCAGCTGCGAGCTAATTAACTCCGATTTTCGTCCCGTCCCCCTGCGCTTTTATTTCGTCAATAAAGAGGGATTATTCCCGCTGCTCGACCCAAAACAGAGCAAAGTTAACCCGAAACTGCGTCCTAAAGCCCCTCGGGGCAGCTCCAGGCGCTTAAAACGAGAAGATTGTCCCACTATCGCCTCGATTGTCACCACTCTGCGGGACAAGGATATGCTCCCAGCTATTTACGTCATTTTCAGCCGCAAAGGTTGCGATCAGGCGATTCGAGAGCTAAAAAACCTCAATCTCGTTAATCCAGAAGAAGCTAGAGCTATTTACTACCGTTTACTCATTTTCTTCCTAGAAGATAATCCCAATCTGCAAGAACTCGCCCTTTCCTTCTTTGCCGTCGAAAATCCGCCCCTACAGCAAAAATTACTGGCTTTTTTCGCTAATAACCCCCAGTCCGACGAGCAACTCCTCAGCCTCTTAACCGCCGACCCCGAGACGAAAAATCAACTGTTTGAATTCCTAGCCAGTGCTTCCCAATTGGTGCGCGCCGACCAAGTGGAACCCCTCACCCGGGGCTGTGGTGTTCACCATGCCGGGATTTTACCCCTCTGGAAAGAATTAGTCGAACAACTTTTTGAAGCTGGTTTAATTAAGGTGGTTTTTGCCACCGCTACCCTCTCGGCCGGGATTAATATGCCCGCCCGCACCACCGTTATCTCGGCCCTGTCCAAACGCACCGATGATGGTCATAGTATGCTGACTCCCTCGGAATTTGTCCAGATTGCCGGCCGGGCCGGTCGCCGGGGAATGGACGCGGTGGGCCATGTGGTGACAGTACAAACGCCCTTTGAAGGGGCAAAAGAAGCGGCTTTTCTGGCCACCGCTCAACCGGAACCCCTACAAAGCTGTTTTGCGCCCAGTTACGGCATGGTGTTAAATCTCCTGCAAAAACACAGTCTAGAGGAGGCCAAAGACCTCTTAGAGCGCAGTTTCGCCGAATATCTCGCTCGTTTGAAGTTAAGCCCCGAACGACAACAGATTACCGCCTTAACCACCGAATTGGCTAAGTTGGATATGGAGTTAGCCGGTATCGAACGAGAGCAGGTCTTCAGTTACGAAAAGCTACGGGAAAAACTGCGGGAAGAAGAAAGACTGTATAAAATCCTCGCTAGTCAGGCAGAAGCACAGAAAAGACAGGAAATACATCTAAAATTGCCGAATATTCCCGTCGGAACTATCCTCCATCTCAAGGGCAAACATATTAAGGTTCCCGTCCCCGTCCCCGCTATCTTTGTCAATACCCTGCACGGAGCCGGTCAAGTGCGAACCCTTGTGTGTTTAGGCAGTGATAATCGCTGGTATTTAGCCGCCTATGCCGATATTAGCGAGATCGATCGAGGTTTTCTCGCTCCTGCGGAATTAGGCGAACTGATACCCCCTTCCCTAGAAGCAGTCTCTTTAGGGGGGTGGCGCAAGGGTGAGGAAAATACTCAGGCGATCGCCGATTTAATCCGCCAACAAGTGCAGGGCATCCCACCGGTGGCGGAACTGGAAACCCAAGCACAAAGAGTTGAAATTATCAATAGTCAAATTGCCGCTCATCCCCTGCAAAAACGCAAAAATCCGGGGCGATTGATGAAATTATACTACGATCGAGAGCTTGCTCGCGATAAGTTACACAAGACCCAGATTAAATACCAGAAACAACAATCGCGCAAATCCTACTACTGGGAAGAATTTCTGAATCTAATCGAGATTTTGCGAGAATTCCAAGCATTAGATGGTTATTTGCCCACTCCCCTCGGAGAAGCGGCGGCCACTATTCGCGGGGAAAATGAACTCTGGTTAGGATTAGCGATGATGTCCGGAGATTTGGACCGATTGACTCCTAGCCAACTAGCCGCCGCCATCAGCGCCATGATTACGGAACCCCCTCGCCCCGATACTTGGTGCAATTACCCGCCTGTGCCAGAAGTTATCGATATTTTGCGACAAGGAGAGGAAAATTCCCCCGGTCTGCGAGAAGTTCGCCGTTTACTCTATCAAGCTCAATCTCGCTACGATATCACTATTCCCGTCTGGTTAGAAACCCAACTGATGGGGATTGCCTCCCGTTGGGCCCAGGGGACATCCTGGCCGGAATTGTGCGAAAATACTAGCCTCGATGAGGGAGATCTAGTGCGATTATTACGGCGCACCGTCGATGTTCTCTGGCAAATTCCCCAAATTCCCCGGGTTTCCCAAGTCCTTAAAGATAATGCCCGTCTCGCCGTCACAGCCATGAAGCGCTTTCCTTTATAATATTGATCACTCTTTTAAACAATGGGAGATGGTAAGGAAAGTAACTGTTGGTGAATCTGCTCAATTAGGGCGAGGATTTGCTGATAATTTTGGTGCAATCCCTGGTGATAGAGGTGATTTGCTCCTTGATTTAAATCCGCTAAAGCCGATTGATAATAACCCAATTGATGCCGCAGTAATCCCCTTCTAATATAGGCATCGGCATAAAAAGGATCGATGGCAATCGCTCGATTTAAATCGGCGATTGAGCGTTCGTATTCACCTAATTGGTGAGCGGTACAAGCTAGATTATAGTAGGCTGAGGCGTTGTTTTTATTTAACCGGAGAGCTTGATGAAAATCCGCCTTAGCTGAGGTAAAATTGTGGAGGGCTAAATGAGCTAAACCTCGATCATTATAAATAGTGGCTAAAGTGTCGGGTTGTTGGTTAGTAATTTGACGCAAGGATTGATTAAAATCGGCTAGGGCAAGGGGATAATTTTTCATGGCTGCCTGAACTAAACCCCGATTATAGTAGGCTTGATAATAGGTGGGTTTTAGCTGGATAGTCTGGTTATAATCGGTCAGCGCCTGTGAATAATCTCCCAAACGATAAAAAGCTAAACCCCGATGGAAATAGGCTAGATAATTATCGGATTGCTGTTGTAAAGAGCGAGTGCAGTCCTGCCACGCGTGCAGATAATCCTGTAAATAAATCTCAGTTAAACAGCGATTACTGTAGGCTAGGGCCAAGTTATTTTCCTGTTCGAGGGACTGATTGAAATCCTGCAAAGCTTGCTGATAATTACCCGCCTCTAGTTGTTCAATTCCCGATCGCATCCAATAGGACAAATGTACTGATCGAGCCGCTTTTCCCTGCCGAGGCCATCCCCCCAGCACAAGCGAGCAGAGCAGTGCAACCATAACCAATCCACCGAGGCGAGGAAGAAAATTTTTCAAAACCGTTGACATAGGAGTATCTTTGTGCATATACTCCCAATTCTGAGGAAACTTTCTCGATCGATCAACAGACAGCCTGTCAAATCCAGGAGTCAGTTATCAGTTATCAGTTATCAGTTATCAGATGTGAGTTTTCAGTTCACTGATTACTGTTTACTGTTCACTGTTCACTGAAAATACACCTCACTTCCCACAACCTAGAACCGGTCTATGTCTCTAGAGGTCGGGGCTGCGATAAACTAATAAAGGAAAGATTGTCACCGAGCAATTATGATGGCGTTACTCGCTAACGCAGTTGACACCCGATAACCGATAAATGATACAGGAGTTATCTATGGAAACTATTTTTATCCCCCACCTCCTCAAATCTCCTGATCGACAAAGAGTGATCATCATCGATAATTTTATCCCCGGTCTAGAAACCTTGACACCGGTGCGGGGAACCTTGCTGGTTAGACATGGGGGGAATTTTTTGGAAGTATCGGTGAAAGCAGAAACCATCGTCACCTTAATCTGCGATCGCTGTTTACAACAATATAATCATCGTCTGCAATTAAACACTTCCGAATTAATCTGGCTAGACAAAAATAAAGACTACGATAGCTCCTATCCTCTAGAGCGAGAAATAGCCTACGAAGACCTCTCGGAAACCCTCGATCCTAACGGGGATTTTGACCCGCAAATGTGGTTATACGAGCAGTTATGTCTAACTTTACCTCCCCGTCAACTCTGCGGAGCCAATTGTCAACCCCCCGATTTTCTCCTTCCGGAAAAGACTGCCATCGATGGTCGTTGGGCCTCCCTAGAATCCTTGAAAAGTCAGTTATCTCAATCGCAAAATTGAGCTTTGATGCTGATTTTTTTCGGGTTTCGATCCCAGAGAAAAGCGATCGAAACCCGATTATTTACCGGCCCCAAATCTTTTTCAGGACAGTTTCGGGAGTAATATCGGCGACTTTTCCCGTATTAGCCTCAATATATCGATGTAGCTCTCCCCCACTCGGTAAAACTCTCTTAGACAACGAAGGAACCAGCAGAGAGAGGGTATAGGTTCCCACGGCCACAGCTAACTGTAAAGGGACACTTTCGGTAGCTAATAATAAATTAGCACCGGCGATCATAGCCGCCATTTTACCGATATCGCCCGTTCTCGACACTTTTAAGTTATTATCCATGGCTTTGAGGGCTAAAACCCAAGCTTCATCCAATTCTCCCTGGATCGCGACAATTGGCAAATCCGGTTGTTGATGGCGAATACCTTGGATAATTTCTAGCCAACTCTCTAGGGGATAAAGCGTTTCCAGTCCTTGGCTGATGCTGAGATCGCTACCGCCGGCATAGAGGAGAATATAGCCGCTATCCTTGATATTGAGGCGTTGCTGCTCCATTTCGGCCCAATCGATATCATCGCGATTCAAGGTTAGTTTTAAAGGTGGACAGGGTGCGGCAATCTTTAACCCTTTGACCAGTGCGTGATAATTATCCCCTAGATAGCCTTCCGTTGGCTGGGGTACTTGTTGCGATAAGAACCAGCTGCCATTATTTTCATAGCCTATACGGTTAGGAACACCATTTAACCAGAGTAAAAGATTGATAGCAGGACGATTGGTGAGACTAATGGCGATTTCGTACTCCCGGTCCCGAATTACTCCCAAAATATTTAAATAATCCGCTAATCCGTACTGATCTCGATAGTCAAATAAAAGCACTTCCCTAACCTGCGGACAGAGACGATAGGCAGCCTTTGCCCTAGGTTCGACCAAAACATCGATGGTACCTTGGGGGTAAGTTTGCTGGAGGGTTTCTAGAGTGGGAAAAAACAGCAGTTGATTGCTAATTCCTCCCGGTACAAGGGTTAATATTCGCATTTTATCTGGATATACCTGAATCGATCAGCTTAATTTTAGCAGTGTCCCTCGTTATTCACTAAATCTGGGCAGCTATGTTTTTTCTCAACAGAATGCGATCGCAGATTCTCTAATTCCCCCTTCCTCTTAAGTATTACCGGAAGGATTAGAACCGTACATAGCATTTAAAACCAAAGCGGGGTCAACGTATTGATTGCCGTACATCAGTCCCCAGTGCAGGTGTGGTCCGGTGGTGCGTCCTGTCATTCCCACTCTAGCCATGCGGGCCCCTGCTGGTATATCCTGACCGAGAGTAAGGACGATTCCTCCTGACCTGTCAATCAAAAAAGTACCGCGGTTGTCGGATTGAACCGAACCCATGAGATGACAATAAATATGTGTCCATTGACCCGATTGCATCTTAATCATCGTCCCACAGCCTGTATGATCGGATAATTCGACGATTCTGCCGGTCCACCAATTGCGAATATAACTGCCCAAGGGTGCGGCCAGATCTAACCCGGCATGAAATTGTTGACTACCATCGATGGGAGAGAAACGATAACCGAAACCGGAGGTATAGGTTTGAAAGTTTTCCACGGGGAAGGAGGCCCCGGCCCAAGCATTTTGAGCCATGAGGGTGGGATTAGCTTTAACGGGGTGTAAACGGTCAAATCCTAGAGAAATTAACGTGACAAGACAGCTAATCGCTAAAAAACGCAGGAATTTAACAGGCAGATATTTGAGCATGAGACTTACTCCAGACACCACAATTAAATATAGTTAGTAAAAGTATAGTCAAATATAG
>NZ_CAIP01000146.1 GCF_000297435.1 Microcystis sp. T1-4
TGATTTTTTTTCTAAAAACCCTTGACAAATGGCGAGACTTGCTTTAGACTTTTTATATAATGGGAATCCGTGCGCAAATATATATAGGGTTTTTGAGCAAAGATAAGAAAGAAAAAAATAGACTCCAAAACCGGGTTGAGTAGGAAGAGGATAAAGGTATGAAGACAGAAAATTTCTCTCCCCGACAAGCATTAAACAAAGCATTTCTGAGAGTCAAACCGAGTCGTAGTCAGGTAGAGAAGTTTCAAACCCACCTAGAACAACTCTTGGGGAGTATAAACGAGACAGAATCGGAGGAGTTCCATAAAAACCTGCTTGCAGACTTTCTCAAACACAGCTACTACAGTCCCCAACATTTCATCAACACCAAGGGAAGGAATGATTTAGTCATCCATAATGGGAAAGAATCGCGGGATTCCGTGGGGGTGATATTGGAAGTCAAGAAACCCAGCAATAAAAGCGAGATGCTGCGGAGAGACAAACTCAACTGTAAAGCATTACAAGAATTACTCCTCTACTTCCTACGGGAAAGAATAACCGAGAAAAACCTAGAGATAAAACACCTGATTGCTACCAATATATATGAGTGGTTTATCTTTGACGGGAATATCTTCGAGAGACTATTCGCACAAAATCAGGAACTTGTCAGACAGTTTAATGACTTTGAGACGGGGAGACTAACGGGAAAAACCACCGACTTCTTCTACAAACAGATAGGAGAACCCTTCCTGAACTCCATACTCGATTCCCTGACATACACCCATTTTGACTTGCGGGAATACTCCCAAACCATCCGGGAGGACGAACATAACCTTATCAGTCTCTATAAAATCTTTTCTCCCGAACACCTCTTAAAACTCCCCTTTGCGAACGATAGCAACAGTCTCGACAAAAACTTTTATAGTGAACTGCTGCATATCATCGGATTGACAGAGATAAAAGAGGGAGGAAAAAAACTCATCCAACGTCTGCAACCGGCAGCGCGACAACCCGGTTCGCTGCTAGAGAACGCTATCAGTCAAGTGGAGAGTTTAGATAAAATCTCTCGTTTACCCAATCCCGAAGAATTTGGGGAGACGGAAGAGGAGAGACTATTGAATATCGGTTTAGAGTTGGGGATAACCTGGATAAATAGAATCCTCTTCCTCAAACTATTAGAAGCGCAGATAATTAGGTATCATCGGGGGGATAAATCCCTAGGGTTTCTCAATTTAAGCAAAATTGCCGACTATGACGACTTAAATCGCTTATTTTTCAGCGTTTTGGCCAAAAAACAGACAGAAAGAAGCAAAGACATCCAGAATACCCATACTCAGGTTCCCTATCTCAACAGTTCCCTATTTGAACCGACAGACTTAGAACAGTCAACCATAGTCATCAGTAACCTGCGTTCGGAGAATATAGAGATTTTTGCAGGAACAGTCTTAAAGGATAGTCAGGGGAAAAAGCGAACAGGAGAAATCAACGCTTTAGCATACCTATTTGAGTTTCTCAATGCCTACGATTTTAGCAGCGAAGGTGGGGAAGCGATACAGGAGGATAATAAGACTCTTATCAATGCGTCAGTGTTGGGATTAATCTTCGAGAAAATCAACGGATATAAGGATGGTTCCTTTTTCACCCCCGGTTTCATCACTATGTATATGTGTCGGGAAACGATTCGACGCGCAGTGATAGAGAAATTTAACCAGAGTCAGGGATGGGATTGTCAGACAATCGAGGATGTGTATAACCGCATCAAAGATAAAACGGCAGCCAATGCTATTATCAATAGTCTCAAAATTTGTGATCCTGCGGTGGGTTCGGGACATTTTCTTGTTTCTGCTTTGAACGAGATAATCGCGATTAAGAGTGAGTTACAGATTTTATTGGATAAAGAGGGTAAAACTCTCAGGGATTATCGGGTTGAGGTGGTGAACGATGAGTTAATCGTCACCGATGATGACGGTAATCTGTTTGAATATAATCCCCGCAACCGAGAAAGTCAGCGAGTACAGGAGACTTTATTTCAGGAAAAACAGCGTCTGATTGAGGGGTGTCTCTTTGGAGTTGATATCAATCCCAACTCGGTGAAAATCTGTCGTCTGCGTTTATGGATTGAGTTACTCAAGAATGCTTACTACAAAGCAGATAATGAGTTAGAGACGTTACCGAATATCGATATTAATATCAAGGTTGGCAATTCTCTGATTAGTCGCTTTGGGTTATCCAATGATTTACAAGTCTTTTCCCGCAAAAATCGTTTAAGTATCGAGAGTTATAAGGATGCGGTGAGAGTCTATCGCAACGCGGAGGATAAATCGCAAAAGCGCGAGATGGAGAGATTGATAAGTGAGATTAAGAGTAGTTTTCGTCAGACTTTACAGGGAGATAATCCTCTGAAAAAGCGCTTGCGGGGTTTGGAAACGGATTTATATAGTCTAGAGAATCAAATTTTGTTATTTGAGGAGTCACCCAAGGAAAAGAAAGCGCGGGAAAGGAAGATTATTCAGTTAAGGAATGAGATTGATAAGTTACGTCCGCAACTGGAGGAGATTGAAAGCGGTAAGATTTATCATAATGCTTTTGAATGGCGCTTCGAGTTCCCCGAAGTTCTAGATGATAAGGGGAATTTTATCGGTTTTGATGTGGTAATTGGCAATCCTCCTTATATCCGACAGGAGGAACTCAAAAATATTAAACCTATCTTGCAGAAAATTTATCAATCCTATACCGGGATTGCTGATTTATTTGTCTATTTCTATGAGAGGGGTTTACAAATACTCAAAAATAAAGGTTATTTAACTTATATCTCCTCAAATAAATATTTTCGTTCGGGATACGGAGAAAAATTAAGACAACTTCTCAGCAATTCGACGAAAATTTTTAATTTAATTGACTTTGGTGATTTTCCTGTCTTTGAAGAAGCTACCGCTTATCCCAGTATTATCGCTTTAAGTAAAGATAAATGGGATGGCAATCAGTTTAAAGCTTTAGCTTGGGATAAACACAAAGAGCAAAATATCACCCAGTTTGCCACAATTCTAGAACAAGATTATCTGACAATCACTCAAGCTAATTTATCTGCTGATGGTTGGAAATTAGAATCTTCACAAACTTTAGATTTATTGGCTAAATTGCAAAAAGTCGGTACTCCTTTGGGAGAATATGTAAAAGGTAAATTATATTATGGCATTAAAACAGGTTTAAATGAAGCTTTTGTGATTGATAAAATCACCCGCGATAGATTAATTAGTGAACATCCCTCCTCCGAGGAAATTATTAAACCTTTTCTCCGGGGACGAGATGTAAAAAGATGGCGAATAGATTTCGCTGAACAGTATTTAATTAAAATTGAGTCATCGGAAAATAAAAGTCATCCTTGGTCAGATAAAAGTAAAATAGAAGCAGAAGCAATCTTTGCTCAAACCTATCCCGCAATTTATGCAAGATTTCAACAATTTCGGGATAAATTAATTAAAAGAGATGATCAAGGTCGCTTTTTTTGGGAATTGCGTTCTTGTAAGTATTGGCAAGAATTTGAACAACCTAAAATTATTTATCCAAATATATGTAAACGTAACGAATTTACCTTTGAAAATTCTGGTTATTACACTAATCAAAAAGCCTTTATTATTTCCTGTAATGATCTAACTTTACTAGCTATTCTTAATTCTAATGTTCTGATGTTTTTGTTTGAAAAAATACTAGCAAAATTACAGGGTAACTTTTATGAACCGAGTTCTATTTTTATCAAATATTTTCCTATCGCTAGTGCAACAGAAACCCAAAAACAAGCGATCAAATATCTAGTTAAACAATGTTTAGAAGCTAAGGGAAAAGAAGTCAAGGAGTTAGAAAAAGAGATTGACAAAATAGTGTATGAATTGTATGGATTAAGCGAGGAAGAAATCAGGATAATAGAGGGGGAAATAAAATAAATATAAATGTAGGGTGTGTTAGCGAAGCGTAACGCACCCAAAAGCATCCCAAAGGACTAAAAAAAATTTGCTCCCCCTAAATCCCCCTTAAAAAATTTGCTCCCCCTAAATCCCCCTTAAAAAGGGGGACTTAAATTTGATACATTAGTTCTGATGATAAATTCTGTTTTTAATAGTATGATGAACTCCCAATCGAACTTTAAAACCCTTCTCCCATCTCCCCACTGAGTAACGCACAGAAAACGGGTTTCTCCGAGAAACCCGTTTTCTACTCATGCACTCATGCAAAAATGGGAATAAATAATCAGTCTTTAATAACCAGATTTAGTATTACCTAGGATTATTAGTATTCTATAATACCAATGCTTAGGAAACTATAAAGAAAATCCCAAGATTAGGCGAATCCCTTGCCAAAAAACGCTATAGTAGAATAAAATGCCTAATTTTTTCGACAAAATTGTTATGATAGTTACCAATAGACAAGAGCTAGAAGAACTGATACAACAGGTAAAAAAAGCTCAACAACAATTTGCCAACTATAACCAAGAACAAGTAGATCTTATCTTCAAAAAAGCCGCATTAGCAGCCAACAACGCGCGCATTCCCCTAGCTAAAATGGCAGTACAAGAGACAGGGATGGGAGTAATAGAAGATAAAGTGATTAAAAACCATTTTGCCTCAGAAATCATCTACAACAAATATAAACACAGCAAAACCTGCGGCATTATCGAAGAAGATAAATCCTTTGGATTGCAAAAAATCGCCGAACCCGTGGGCATTTTAGCGGGGATCGTACCCACCACAAATCCCACCTCCACAGCCATTTTTAAAGCCCTAATTGCCCTGAAAACCCGCAACGGCATCATTTTTTCCCCCCATCCGCGAGCCAAAGACTGCACCATCGCGGCGGCCAAAATAGTCTTAGAAGCGGCCGTGAAAGCGGGCGCACCGGCCAGTATTATTGGTTGGATAGATCAGCCATCGGTGGAACTTTCCCAAGCATTAATGCAACATCCCAGCATTAATTTAATCCTTGCTACCGGCGGTCCCGGTATGGTAAAAGCGGCCTATTCTTCCGGAAGACCTTCCCTAGGAGTCGGTGCCGGCAATACCCCCGCTTTAGTGGACGAAACTGCTCACATAAAAATGGCCGTTTCCTCGATTATTCTCAGTAAAACCTTTGATAACGGCATGATTTGCGCTTCCGAACAATCGGTAATCGTTGTCGATAGCATCTATGAAGAAGTTCGACAGGAATTTATTGCTCGCGGGGCCTATCTTCTTTCCCCCGAAGAAAGGAAAAAAGTCGTCGGGATTCTCCTAAAAGATGGTCATATCAACCCCGATATCGTCGGACAACCGGTAGAAAAATTAGCCACCATGGCCGGAATTTCCGTTCCCGAAGATACCAGGTTACTAATCGGAGAAGTAGAAAATATTGGCTTAGAGGAACCATTTTCCTACGAAAAACTCTCGCCAATTTTAGCCATGTACCGGGCCAAAGACTTTGAAGATGGGGTCAAAAAAGCCGAAAAACTGGTCTTATTTGCCGGTCGAGGTCATACGGCCGTGCTTTATACCGCACCCTCCAATCGGGAACATATTAAGCACTTTCAAGACAACGTACAAACGGCCCGGGTATTAATTAATACCCCTTCCTCCCAGGGTGCAATTGGTGATATCTATAACTTCCGTCTCGATCCTAGTTTAACCCTCGGTTGTGGCACTTGGGGCGGTAATTCCATCAGCGAAAACGTCGAACCTACCCACCTATTAAATATTAAAACCGTAGCCGAGCGCCGGGAAAATATGCTTTGGTTCCGAGTACCACCAAAAGTATATTTTAAATACGGAGCATTACCCGTCGCTATTCGGGAATTAGCCGGCAAAAAACGGGCCTTTATTGTCACCGATAAACCTCTTTTTGACCTAGGAGTTACCGCAGCTTTAGAGGAGGTTTTAGAAGAAATCGGCATCACGATTAATATCTTTTATGATGTGGAACCCGATCCTTCCCTAGAAACCGTCGAACGGGGGTTAAATGTAATTAATACCTTCAATCCCGATGTAATTATCGCTATCGGTGGTGGTTCCCCCATGGATGCCGCTAAAATCATGTGGCTACTCTACGAGCATCCAGAGATAGAATTCGAGAGCTTGGCCATGCGTTTTATGGATATCCGCAAACGAGTCTATGAATTGCCTCCTTTAGGCGAAAAAGCTCTGATGGTTTGTATTCCCACCACTTCGGGAACAGGATCAGAAGTGACTCCCTTCGCCGTCGTGACCGATCGCCGTAATAATATTAAGTATCCTTTGGCAGATTATGCTCTAACTCCCAGCATGGCCATCGTCGATCCGGAATTAGTGCTGAATATGCCGAAAAAATTAACAGCCTACGGCGGAATTGACGCTTTAACTCACGCTCTTGAGGCCTACGTCTCGGTTTTAGCCTCAGAATATACTAATGCTCTTGCTCAAGATGCCATCCGACTGCTGTTTAAATATCTGCCCAGTTCCTATCATAACGGAGCTAAAGACCCGAAAGCGCGGGAAAAAGTCCATTACGCGGCGACAATGGCAGGAATGGCCTTCGCTAATGGCTTTTTAGGCATCTGTCACTCCATGGCCCACCAATTGGGGGCAATTTTCCACATTCCCCACGGTCTAGCCAATGCCTTGATGATTTCCCACGTCATCCTCTATAATGCCACCGATGCCCCCTTTAAACAGGCCACTTTCTCTCAGTACAAATATCCTAACGTGAAGTGGCGCTATGCCAGGATCGCTCATTCCTTGGGATTGGGAGGAGAAAGCGAGACCGAAAGTGTGGAAAGATTGGTATTAGCGATCGAATGTTTAAAACGGGAAATCGGTATTCCGGCCAGTATTAAAGAGGTAATTCCCGAAACTGAAGCCGAATTTATGGCCAAATTAGACCATTTAGCCGAACAAGCTTTCGATGATCAGTGTACCGGAGCCAATCCCCGTTATCCCCTGATTGAGGACTTAAAAACCCTGTTAATCCAAGCTTATCACGGCAATTTGCCCCTAGAGGTGGCGGTAAATGGTCACGGTGATGTCAGTCTTGCCGATTTGAAGTTAGAGCCGCAACCGTTGAGCTTGTAGGGATAGATTTTGCCTTTGATTCCCCCTACCCCCTGTAGGGTTGATTCATGAATCAACCCTACTTCTTGCCTTTTGCCTATTGCCTTTTGCCTTTCTTCACTGGGAAATTTATTTTGCACGACTACTTAAAAATTATCTTTTTTCCCCCGCAGCCGCGCAAACACTTGTACTGGTTCATTGCTATCCATGGTCATGGCCAAAGCGGGACTATCCCAACGCAAAAAAGGATTAGTCAGCTTTTCCGTCCCCAAAATTGCCGGAATCGTGGGAATATCTTCAGCGCGATGTTTTTCCACTTCCCGATAACGCTGCTGCAAAGCAGCATTATTAGGGTCAACTGTCAAGGCAAACTTTAAATTATTTAACGTATATTCGTGAGCGCACCAAACCCTAGTCTGGTCGGGCAGCGATCGCAATTTGGTTAAAGAAGCCACCATTTGGCCCGGTGTTCCCTCAAATAAACGACCACACCCCCCCGAAAACAGGGTATCACCACAGAATAACTCACCGTAATCTCCGGGGTTAACCGGGGGAAAATAATAGGCAATATGAGCGCGAGTGTGGCCGGGGACAAAGAAAACCTCGGCCCAGCGACCGGCAAATTCCACCCGGTCTCCCTCCTCTAAAAACAGCTGCTGGCCCGGAATGCGACCGCGATCCTCCTTTCCCCCATAAACACAAAGATGGGGATAACGATTAATTAAAGCCTGATTAGCCCCCACATGGTCGCCGTGGTGATGGGTATTGAAAATAGCGACTAAATCCACCTGTAAAGCCTCTAATCGCCTGAAAACGGGTTCAGGTTCCGCCGGATCCACCACGGCCGCGATTTTTTGTGCCGGATCGTAGAGGAGGAAAATATAATTATCGGAAAGGGCGTTAAGACGTTCGATCTCCATGGTAGAATCTTGGGCTAAGGTTTAACTCGATCATACCTATAGCAGCATCTTTGAGAAATCAGGCTAGAAACCTCAACCACTGGGACAAAATCTTAAATATGGCCGATGTAGAATAATAACTATAATAAAAGTGTCATAAAAAAGCAGTGAATTTATAGTAGTTATGACGATCAAATTTCGGTTTCATCCAGAGAAAGCAGTTGAAGCCGCTGCTATACTCTTAAAGCTGCACGGCAAACCGATGAAGTATTTAGGGTTGCTGAAAATGCTCTATATAGCTGACCGTCTTGCTTTAAAAACCATGGATCAACCAATTACTGGGGATAGATATGTATCAATGGATTATGGACCGGTTCTCAGTGGTGTTTATGATTTGATTAAAGGACAGCCCGTGGACTCTGCTTTACCCCTGTGGTCGAAATATATTTCTCCCCGGGATTCTAATTATGTTGACCTGCTGCAATATCCCGGCAATGAAGAACTCTGTGAAGAAGAAGAAATGATTCTTAAACAGGTTTACAAGACTTTTGGCCATCTCAATCCCTTTCTTGTAGCCGAATGGACTCACGATTTACCAGAATGGAAGGATCCCCATGGTTCGGCTATTCCAATTTTAGTGGAGGATGTTTTGCGATCTATGGGTAAAACGGAGGAGGAAATCGAAGATATTAGCCAAGAAGCCCAGCGAGAAGCCTATTTAGATGGAGCTTTACATGGCTAGTCTGGTAGTCAAGCTGGGGGATGCCTTTTTAATCGATACACCCCCTAATAAGCAACATCTCTATATTGCGATCGCAAAGACTTCTGAAAATAGATATTTATTTGTCAATGTTACAACTCGAAGAAGCAGTTCGGAAGCTACTTGTGTGCTTTTGCCCGGCCTTGGTGTCCCGAATTTTATCGTCTGTGAATCCGTGATTGCCTATCAATTTGCCCGGGAGATGGATGCCACGGAATTAGCCAGTTTAATCACTGCGGGTAGTCCGATTCCAAAAGGCTCCTGTTCAGCCACAATTCTCGCACAGATTCAGCAAGGTGGTCTAGTTTCTCGACGGCTGAAAAACAAGTACAAAATTGCCCTGAGAGCTTTCTTAGATACATAGCTTCAGCCGTTTTCTGGTTAACAAGTTTTTGTCCCCTAACTCCCCGCAGGACAGGAATCGGCGAAAATTACGCAGGGAATCCCCACATGACTAACGGGAACAATATCGGGTTCTGTGGGGGGAAATAAAGCGACAACGTGGGGAACGGGACGGGGAGTATAATGCACTTGCGATTGACCCTGATAAGCGAGGGAGGTGCTTGCTCCTGAATCCAACATCACCGCCTCCCGAAAGCCTGCCTGTACTAATAATTCTCCCAAAGCCATCGAATCGATCGGCTCTCTGGAAACCCCGATTACTGGCTGTCCTGCCTGATTAATCCCCCAAAAAGCCCGGTGACGCAGGGCATCAAAACCGTAAAGTGTACCAAAGGACTCTCGCGATTGTGGTTGTCCATCTTTGACTAACCAAGCGGCCGCGACAAAAGCATCCGTCACCTTGAGATCATCTCCGGCCTCCGCTGCGATTCCTTCTAGGGTATTATGACGGGCAGGATCAAAAGGAAGATAACGTACCCATCGCTCAGTAATGATTACTAAAGGACGACCCTCTAACTTGCCGATTTCCCCTTCATATCCCGGGATAAAGCCGCCATTTTGGCTTAAAACCGGCCCGATCATCTGATTTGAGTCCAATTCCTTGAGAGAGAAAAAACCGCCATCTACAGCCGCGATCGCTTCTGTACCGGCGATAATTTCCTCCACTTGATAGCGACTATCAGCGTGGATGGTTTTGGGAATCCCGCCACTAATTAATACAAGTGTATTAGTTGGGAATTCCACTTCCCGTTTTTGGATGGTGGTGGCAAAGTTAAAACCGCCATCGGCACGGGGTAAGGGATCACCTCCCCAAGCTTGCGGGACAACTTCTCGCGTGCGCGATTGCCCAAAGCGTCCAATAGTGAGTAAATCGGGGGATTGTCCAGCAAAATGCTCATCGAGGTCATTCATCGATAAAGCCGCCCGATAACCCGCTTTTTTGACGAATTCCTTCACTCGATCGTCCGCCTTCCCTTCCGGATAGGTGAAATAATTAATCGGAATACCCAATTCTTTTTCTAAGATTTGTTTCGATTGCTTGACTTCTTGCTCTAAATCTGCATCGGATAATAACCTTAAATCCCGGGGATGACTGACACTATGGGAGACAATTTGTACTAGAGGATCGGCGGCCATTTCCTGGAGTTGTTGCCAAGTGACACTGGTTCGGCCGGTTTTTTGAGTCATTTTATTGATATAAATCGAGAAAACGGCGGGATAGTTATATTTTCTCAATAAAGGATAGACATACTGGTAATGTCCCCCATAACCATCATCAAAAGTTAATAAAACCGGTTTAGCGGGAAGGGGGATACCTGTCCGCAGATGGGAAATTAACCAATCGATACTGATAGGAGTTGCCCCGATTTCCTGCAAAAATTGAAAATGTGCCTCTAATTCGCCTGGAGTAACGTCAAAGAATACCTCTTTTTCTGGTAAAATGTCGTGATACATTAAAATAGGTACTTTTGTCTCTTGCGCGCGGGGATGAATTGCCGGCCAGGGGGCCAAATCGATCGCCGTTGCCGAGTTATTTTGCCAATTATCGAGACTAATATCGTTTTTTTGGAGAGATAGGGAAACAATCACGCGATCGGAGAGGTTTTTATAGGTTTTACAGTCAAAAACTCTCGATATATCCTTAAAAGAACTATTTTCTAGAACATAATCCGCGCATTCCGGTTGAAACTCCCTAAAAGGTGCGGGGAGAGAATCACCCCCCACCAGAGCATTAGAACGAGGATAGAGAGAACTTGCCCAAATAATCAGACAAACGACGATAAATGCCAAAAATCCGTATAGGGGAAGGAAAGAAAAGGAAGATTTTTGCCGAGCTTGCCAACGCATAAGATCAAGTAATAAAGTAAAAAGTAAAAAGTAAAAAAGCAGATAGTCCTTGAGTTACCGAAAAAACTGCCTTTTATCTAGATTTTTGGCTTTTGTTTTCTCGTCAGCAAAGCCCACTGATTACAAGCTGAGTTTCTCCATAATTCGTTCCCTTGTCAAGTTTTCTAGAACACCCTCATCAGTTATCAGTTATCAGTTATCAGTTATCAGTTATCAGTGAGCAGTGAGCAGTGGACAGTGGTAATCAGTGAGCAGTTGTCAATAGACTACCTTTATTGATTCTCCCATCTCCCTTCTCCCCACTCCCCTCTCCCCAATTCATAATTTATAATTCATAATTTATAATTTCCCATTCCCCCCACTGATAACTGGTTACTGTTTACTGGACGGCTACGCCGTGCCTTTGGCAACACTGAAAAACCCCACACCCCACACCCCACACCCCACACCCCGCTATATTCACGGGGATTAAACTGGTAAAGCGTGACACAAAACTGCTAGAGTTACCAAAGACGAGTATATAAACTTTACAGATATTGTATGAGAGTTTTGGTTATTGGCGGAGACGGCTATTGTGGTTGGGCAACGGCACTCCATCTATCAAATAGAGGTTACGAAGTAGGCATACTTGATAGTTTAGTTCGTCGCTATTGGGACTTACAATTAGGCTGCGATACCTTAACACCGATCGCACCCATATCTCATCGGATTCAACGCTGGCAAGATCTGACGGGAAAATCGATCGATCTTTTTGTCGGGGATATCAATAACTACGACTTTTTGATTCAATCCCTGCGACAGTTTCAACCGGATGCGATTGTTCACTTCGGAGAACAGAGATCTGCACCCTTCTCCATGATCGATCGCGAACACGCGGTTTTAACCCAAGTTAACAACGTTGTTGGCAATTTAAACATCCTCTACGCGATGAAAGAGGAATTTCCCGAAGCGCACCTAGTGAAACTGGGAACCATGGGTGAGTATGGCACACCTAATATAGATATTGAAGAAGGCTACATCACGATCGAACATAACGGTCGTAAGGATACTTTACCCTATCCCAAACAGCCAGGTAGTATGTACCATCTCAGCAAAGTCCACGATAGCCATAATATCCATTTTGCCTGTCGGATGTGGGGTTTAAAAGCCACGGATCTTAATCAAGGGGTGGTTTATGGAGTCCTCACCGAAGAAACGGGAATGGATGAGATGTTGATTAACCGTCTCGATTACGATGGGGTTTTTGGTACTGCTTTAAACCGTTTTTGTATTCAAGCGGCGATCGGTCATCCCCTGACAGTGTACGGTAAAGGTGGTCAAACGCGAGGATTTTTAGATATCCGCGATACCGTGCGTTGTTTGGAATTAGCGATCGCCAATCCCGCTCAATCGGGGGAATTCCGCGTTTTTAACCAATTTACAGAACTATTCAGCGTCGGTGACTTGGCACTGATGGTTAAAAAAGCTGGTTCCGCATTAGGGTTAAATGTGGAGATTAACCATCTTGACAACCCGCGCATCGAGTTAGAGGAACATTATTTTAAGGCTAAAAACACGAAATTACTCGATCTAGGCCTACAACCTCACTATCTCTCCGATTCTCTCCTCGATTCCCTCCTAAACTTC
Source organism: Microcystis sp. T1-4 (assembly GCF_000297435.1). GTDB lineage: Bacteria > Cyanobacteriota > Cyanobacteriia > Cyanobacteriales > Microcystaceae > Microcystis. The sequence continues at coordinate 12,564 of NZ_CAIP01000146.1, forward strand.
GCCACCAAGTATAAAAATCGGGTAGATATGAATCATATCCTACCAAAAGTCACTTGGAAACGATAATTTATTAGTAAATGATCAGTTGAGGATGGGGTATTAACCCATCCTTTGCGTTTTTCTAATGTATCGGCATCAAACTCGCTCTTAATCCGCACTGATGGGAATTATTATCGTCTGCAATTGCGGGAATTAGGGCAACGTTCCTGCATTAACTGGGAAAATTCGGTTCTTTGAGCAGGAGTTAGGACTTGGCGAATTTCCAAAAAACTTTCAAATTGCAGGTTACTGATTTCTTGGCGATTCCGGGAGATTTGCTGATGTTTAGCACGGATATCTCGATCGGAGGCATTATTCGATAATAAACTATTCAATTCTTGTTCGTTGCTTCTCAGGGTTTCTCGCAACTTTTTGGTTTTTTCCTGATATTTCTGACGAATAGCGGCAACTTTTGACTTTTGGTCATCGCTAAGGTTCAATTGTTCGATTAGTCTTTCTCTAGAATTATCCATCCCACGGGGACGATTTTCAGGCCGCTGGGGATAGCTAGTTTGAGCAATAAATAGACCATCTTGGGGATAGGATAGCACAGTGGCACTTGGGGCTAAGTTAGCGGCCAGAGTTAAAACCATGGTCGTGCCAAGAATCGAGACAGTAGAAAGGGACATAATTGACCTCGACAAAGAAATTAAGGATTATAGGTAGAATAGGTGAGTTGAGGCTCGTTTAAGGTCATCCAAGGGGAACTATAAACGCTAGGAGCAGCAATCGGTGGAGCGATGCTATGGTTCCAACTCTCCACTAAAAAAGCTTCTAACTCCTCGTCGGAAATTTGGCCCAGTTGTGGATGAGGATGAGACCAACGAGAGGAAGCAAAAATCAGGGCCGATAAGGCAGTAATACCAGTTATCCACCCCAATAAAGGCAGCAATTTTGGGCAAGTTACCGGCCTTTCTCCCCTAATCATTTGCATTAACTGCTCTTCTTCATCTATCGGTCGAGGTGGCAGCGATGGACGATAGCGACGCAGAAAATTAACCACTTTGTCATCTTCTGGGGACATTAGAGAACTCCTTGTTTTTGCAAAAATTGACCCATGGTTTTACGCGCATAATGAAGACGTGATTTCACCGTACCGAGGGGAATTTCTAAGATTTGGGCGATTTCCTTTTGGGGTAAGTCCTCTAGATCGTGAAGGACAAGGACACCGCGATGTTCTAAACTGAGAATTTCCAACCCTTGTCGGACCACCTCCTCATAATGCAGTTGCATCAAATCAGGACTATCTTGGGGACGGGATTCGTGATCAAGGGAGTTTTCCTGATCAGTGCTTTTGGTGATCCTCATTTGTCTTTTGGCTAATTGTCGCCGACCATCGATCGCCACATTCCAGGTGATCCGATAAACCCAAGTGGAAAAGTATTCAGGGGAACGCAATTTCGGCAACCCGCGCCACACTCTTAAAAATACCTCTTGGACAAAATCCTCTAGGAATTCCTGTCCACAGAGTTGATAGAGAGTAGAGCGGATTTTTGGTTGATAAAGACGGTAAAGGTGACGAAAAGCACCCCGATCACCCCTTTGACATTTTAAGATTAACTCTCGATCGCTCACACTTGTTTGCTTATCGGTTATCACCTCGATCATTCCCCTTACCCCTAGCTACTTGTTCGTTTAGACTAGGGGGTGTCAACAATGGTTCATAACCAGTTATCAGTTATCAGTGAGCAGTTATCAGTGATTCAATTATAGCGGTTTTCACAGAGGTGAGTCCCGATTGAAACGCTGAAACGCATATCTATCAAGGGATTTACTATACCTCATTAGACTGAAAACCGTTATAGCGCACCTAAATGAAATGTAAAAACCCTCCGTTTGCCGTCGTGCTACACTTGACTTCTAGAGCCTACCCGTTCACAAATCAATTAGGCGCACTATATATAATTCATAATTCATAATTCAGGTTCTTCCGAACTTACACTGTAGAAAATTCCTCAAGCTCCCTCTCTGCCGGCTCTTCTAGGTTCTGTGTGATAAGTTTAATTGACATAGGATCGATCGATCTTTGTGTCCTTTGTGTCTTTGTGGTTCGTTCCACCCCCTCGCTCTTGAGAAATGTATCTTAGAATACATTTTACCCACCAAAGCTGGGAGAGCCCTCTGCCCAGCAATGCTCTAAAGTTGATAAATATCAATCTAACAAAAACTCAAAGCCCTGCTATACAAGCTTTACAAGCATGAGTTGTTGATAGTTTTGCATGACAGGTTCGGTAGAGCCATAATTCATAATTCAGGTTCTTCGTTACTTGGTATGGTTCGATCAGGGGGCATAAATCGGCTAAATCCTTATCTGGCAAGGGACTTAATTGATTAGCTCGTTCTAGATTGAAAACAATTGGCAAAAATCGCAGCCATGTCTTTCTATATAAGGGTTTCACCCCTTATAACTCCCGTCCATTGCATAACACAAACCGAAGAACTATAATTCATAATTCATAATTCATAATTCATAATTGCCACTTCCATCACCGAGGGAGTAATTGTTGATAGAAATCCAATTGTTTTTGAGCGAGCGCTTTATTAGTATAATTGTTCATTACTCTCTGATAACCCCTCTGGCCTAATTCTTGAGCGAAGCTGGGATTATCCAAGAGAGTTTGTATAGATTTAGCCAGTGCCTCCCCATCTTTTTCGGGAAAAATTAACCCCGTATCGGCAATAACAAAGGGAATTTCTCCCGAATCGGAACCAATAACAGGAATCTGACAGGCCATGGCTTCAATTAAAACATGACCGAATTGTTCTTTCCAACCGACGGCCGTTAAAGTTTTGACCCGATAGGTGATTTCTGAAGGCAAAACTAAAGTGTTCATCAGGTTAATATAATTAACTACTTGATCGTGGGGAACACTTTCTGCAATAATCAAGCGATCTCTTATTCCTGCGGCGGCAGCTTCGCTGACTATTTTATCTTTCAGGATGCCCCGACCTAACAGTAATAATCTCCAGTTACCTGTTAACTTAGCTACAGCTTTAATCAGCGTCAAAATGCCTTTCTCTTCCACAAAACGACCGACAAAACCAATCACAAATTCATCGGTTTCAATGCCTAAAGAGCGGGCTAAATCGGGTTGCTTGCTGGGGGAAAAAAGAACTTCATCCACGCCTAATTGTGGTAAAACGGTGTACTTACCCCTGTAACCCCGTTCTTTTAAAACATCTACCCCGTCCTGATTACCAGCGATTAAACCATCGGTATTTTTCAGGTTATAAGCTTCTAACCAAGAGATGGGAAATTTAAGATTATAGGGAAGATTCCACCAAGTAAAAAATACATTTTTAGCCCGGAGATTTAAGAGGCGATTCAGAGTAATAAATTGTGCATAAGCGAGAGATTTAGAACCCTGTTCTACTTGAATAATATCGGGTCTAAATTTTTGCAGCAAAGGAATTATATCAGTGCCAAAAGTTAATAAAGCTTGGTTATTCTGGCTAAAATTAGAGATAGGAATGACTCGGAAATTGTCGGCTATTTTCGGTTGACTTTCAATGATTTTATTTTGGACTCCTCCCGGTTGCCAACGTTGGGGAACAACAATAGTAACTTCCAGATTGGGATGTAATCTTGTCAGGGCGCGCAGTTTCTCACAGTTGAGATCAACTATATATGTATGACTAGCGACTAAAATTCTCATAGATTATCTAGTTTTGTATAAATTTGGCCATCATTCCAGAGGGAATTAACTTGAGTTTTCAGAGCATCCAGAAAACCTAAACTATAAAAAACTCCCCTAGAAAGGATTTTAATCGGGAAACCACCTTTATTACAGGGAGGATTACCAAGAACCTGACAATCAAATAATTTAGCATAGAGTCGCAATTTCGGGGTAATCTTGTTTGAGCAGGTCATCGAGGGTATCTTTAAGGGGTTCTTTGCCTCGATAGGTGGCTCTTCAGGTTTCTGTGTGGAAACGAGGTCTATACTGATAGAATATCCGCAAAATAGTCCTAAAAGTTTTGCCCAATAAGCACTTCAGGGTTCCATAAGCAAAAATTATCACACAAAGTTGAGAAGAGCCGATAGGTGGGTATGATGACGGAAATCGAGGGAAAATTCATAGCAGGGAATGGGGGAATTTCCACTAAAACCCTAAAACCCAATCCCTATAGCCCGATTCCATATTTCAAGCGAGAGAAACACCTTTGCGTTTAAATTTTAAGCCCTTTTTGGAGGATTTTGTGGCGGTTTCCCCCGCCAGAATTTTGGCTTCTTTTTCCTGTTTTTCGATCACTGGTAATTTAAAAATTACCCCCGCGAATATCCAGTAATAAACGCCCACAGGATCCGTATCGAGGGCATACCAATAGGGAATATAGGCAACAAAGAGCAGGAAAACCCAATAACTACCGGCAAAACCTCGCAGAGTCGGGTCTTTGAGGGAACGATAGATGCGAAAGCTCAGATAAACCAGATGGGTCATAAATATCATGTACAAGGCAAAACCGATGTATCCCAACTCGAATAAAACTTTACTGTGATAGGTTTCCACAAAGGAAATATCACCGAAAACCCTAGCAGAAGCTGTGGCCACACCAAGTCCACGACCTAAAATACCGCCCTGATTACGGATAGCAAAATCCAACTGTTCTTGAATAAAAGCGGTGGGGGGACTGCTTTGCCAACGACTGACAGCACTATCGTAGCGTTGTTGGACAAAATCGGGGTTAAGCAAAGAAAAACCGATAGCTATAAGTAAAGTGGCGGCAAAAATGATCGGCAAAAATCGTTTTAAGTTAGCGATTTGTCCCGTAATAACCGTCATCAGACCAACAATCATCGGTACAGCAAAGAAAGCTAATCTTTGCCCGGAGATCACTGCATTAATAAAAACTAGGGTTAAACCCACTAGGGCTGCTAGTCGCCATTTTTGGGAAGTTTCACTAAAGGCGCTGGCATAACAAATTACGGCACCAGAGACTAAAAACCAAGCCCAGTGCCAGGGAGAAACAAAGGTACCAGGTAGGCGGATCATATTTACTTCTGGACTATAGGCCAATGCCCCGCCGACAAAACACCTTGCCTCTAAGGTGGCTTGGAAAAGTGCATCAGCCACGTAGCCTCTAGTTCCCACACAACGGCCTGTTTTCAGCATCCAGTATTGCATTAACCCTAGAACACAACAAATAATTACTAAAGTCACTAAAAGACGACCAAAAAATAATAGGGTGGGTTTGTCTTTTATTAAGTAATAAGTGCAGAAGATCAAGGGGACATAACCTAGCAAAACTTTAAATCCTAATAGTCCTTGCAGAAAAGTCTCACTTTCCCGACAGGGAATTCCGCGCAAACGGCCATCCCTAAACATAGTCATCCCGGCCACGGAATCACAAGTAGGCAGAAATTGTCTCTGCAAATTGATGGCTAATAGACAGACCACACAGAAAACAAAGATTAATAATAGGGTTGTACCTAATTGTTTCGGGACAATGATCGGTAATCGCTTTTTTCGACATTCTAAAACTAAGGCGATTAAAGCGGGTAGATAAAAGATATCTTTACTAAGCTGGAGGATTTGATTACCTCCCAACCAATAGATAATAGTGCCAGTGAAGGGGACATAGATAATAAATGCCCAAAGAGCCGCGCGAGGATAGCTAAAGGAGAAAACTCCTAAAATTAAGGATAAACTTACTGCAGCTCCTATGTTGGGATCAAATAATAAGCTGAGGGGTAATCCGAGCAAAATTGCTACACAAATGGCAAAAATAATCAACCCCGTTAACTTTTGTTTCTTTTGCCTTTCTTCTTTTTTGAGGGCAAGTTTCTCTTTGATGTTAAGCGGGGGACTATCAGCTTTTGTTTGGCCTTGTTTATGCTTTTTTTTCTGGCGATCAATACTTAGTCCGGTCATCGAAAAACTGGGTCTGAAACCCCGCCCTTTAGCGATAGCGGAGGGCGGCTTTATATAAGTTAGCGAGAAACAATTAAACCGTTAGAACGACGAATTAACTGAATCTTGCTAACAGCTATCTGTCCCAATCGTTGACCATTGGTATCGCTTACAGATAGCTGTTTTTCGGTATCTCCACTGACATAACCAATTCCTTTGGGAGAAGAAACTAAATCTCCTTTACGGAACCCATGTCTTGTGGTCGAGCCACCATATTTACGTCGTTTACCACCCTTAGAAAAAACCATCAGGTGAAGTTGACGACGACTAATAGGAGGACGTTTGATGACAGCAAAGGGAGCGTTTGTTACTTTAACATAACCCTTCCAATCATATCCATGACTATTAGAATTGTGGAATGGCAAATAGTCTAAAAACTGAAAACAGGCAAGAGCAATTCCATCGTTAGCATGGCTTTCTGGTGATTGTTCTGCTTTATTTTTGGACTTTTCTAGTCGCAAATGTTTTCTGAGATTAGAGGTTTGCCAACCAAAGCGAGTATGGACTGTTGCCAATTTAGACAGTTGCTCAATAGTCCATTTTTGTCCAACCATGACCGACGAGAAACCTTTTCCAGACTTAGCCCCTTTTCTACCAGAAGTTAAATCAACATCGGCTTTGATGTACTCAAAGTAAATATCGGTAATTGGATAGATTTTGGTTAGTTCGGAAACGACTCGAAGTTCAAGTTGACGATTAGCTTTGATTGAGGGAGCTAATTTTCCTTGTTTTCTATTTGAGAATCGTTTTTGTCGATGCGCTCTTAGATTAAAAGGAAGTTCTAAGTGAGTCTTCCAAAGAGTAAAAAGAGAGGATTGAACGCCAATTCCAGAGAATAATTTACCTGGGTCAATACCAATAGCAATCGGTTGGGTTTTGTTATCGGAAGGTTCATCGGTTAGCTGGACATAGAAAATATCTAAGTCGTTGAATTTACCGATAGCTTTTCCTTCCTTAATCCACCGCCTGGCCCGACTGGGTTTATTGGGCATCAACGGTTTTCCGTCTTTTGAGATAACAGGAACTCTTGCCATGGAGATAATCCTTAAGAGTAAAGTTAAAGTCCCTTTCCGCAACACAATCCAGATGTCTTGTCTAACAACGCTTTACCAATAAAGCTGAGAGGTAATCCGAACTAGGGAAGTATTCGGAAGTCTGGGCCAGATTGCGTCTCGATGCGGTAGTCTCTACTTGCGTCGCCTAAATTGGTTTAGGCAAGCCCCGTCGCTTTTAGGGCGGGGTTAGTGACAATTATCCCTTGCTACGCCAGACTAAGAGCATTATAATCCCTATCTCGCTCGATCGACTACAAAAGATAGCTTCGCACCGCTGCTACTAGCCTTTCTGTCCAAAAATTGGCTAATTCTAGGGTTTCTGCTTCCACCATCACCCGAATTAACGGTTCTGTCCCGGAAGCTCGTACCAAAATCCTGCCTTTTTCTGCCATAGCTGTCTCCGCTTGGCGGATCTCTCGGTGCAAAGGTTCACATTGCTGCCAATTACGTCGCACTTCTCTATCCTCCACCCGCACATTGCGTAAAATCTGCGGATAGGTGACAAAGCTATGATCGACTAAGTTAGCCAAGGAAACCGCCGATTTCTGCACTAAAGCCGCTAAATGTAGGGCGGTTTGCATTCCATCCCCAGAAACCCCGTAATGATGGCAGAGGATATGACCAGATTGTTCACCCCCTAGCATGGCTCCAGTTTCCCACATCTGCGCCTGAACGTGCTGATCGCCCACGGCAGTACGCAAGAATTGCCCCCCCAGTTTTTGCCAAGCGCGTTCAAAGCCTAAATTAGCCATCACCGTTGCCACTAATAACCCATCCGGTAGCCGTCCGGCTTCTAAGAGGGAACGACCCCAAAAATAGAGGATATAATCGCCATCTACTACTCTACCTTGACTATCCACGGCCAGGACCCGATCGGCATCGCCATCGAAGGCAAACCCCAAATCCGCTTGCTGATTGATTACCGCCGCCTGTAGGCTTTCTAAATGGGTAGAACCACAATTAACGTTAATGCGATCGCCATCGGCTCGCTCGTGTAGGCAGATAACTTCCGCCCCCAAAGCTTGGAATACTAAAGGTGCTAGGTTAACAGCTGCCCCCCAAGCTAGATCTAAAACTATTTTTAATCCCGATAGGTTAATATCCGTCCCGACGGAATCAATGACAGCTTGATAATACTTTTGGATTAATTCGGGACAAAAAGTCGCTTTTCCCCAATTTTCCGGTTTATCCGCTAATTCTAAATTGCCCCTTAAACCCGCTTCTATCTGTGCCGCTAAAGTGCCGGATAATTTTAAACCGCTACTGTCAAAAAATTTAATGCCGTTATCTTCGGGAGGATTATGACTGGCAGAAATCATTATCCCCCCCATCGCTTCGCTTTCTCTGGTTAAATAGGCGACGCAGGGAGTGGGACATAATCCCAGTTGCCAGACTTCTATTCCCGCCCAAGTTAAACCCGCAGTGATAGCATTGGCTAACATATCACTGGAATTACGCGAATCTTGACCGATAATTACCGGTTTGGTGACACCAGCCTGATTTTTTAATACCTGTCCCGCCCAAAATCCGATTTGTAGCGCTAGGGGGGCAGTTAATAATTCTCCCACCTGGCCGCGAATTCCGTCCGTGCCAAACAGGGGGGATGGCGGCAATTCGATCAAACCCCCTAAGGATAACAGAGGATGCGATCGAGTTTTTTGTCCATTTTGATACGATAGAGACGCTACCATGGCCGATTCTTTTCCTCACACAACACAATCAGAGGATAACATGATCACCGATTTTTTAAAATTAATGTTCCCAGTTGACCTTAATCCTCCTCCCGGAGTTCCTGACACTGTAGGGTGTGGGGTGTGGGAATTATAAATTATGAATTATGAATTATGAATTATGGCTCTACCGAACCTGTCATGCAAAACTATCAACAACTCATGCTTGTAAAGCTTGTATAGCAGGGCTTTGAGTTTTTGTTAGATTGATATTTATCAACTTTAGAGCATTGCTGGGCAGAGAGGGTGCTTGAGGAATTTTCTACAGTGTAAGTTCGGAAGAACCTGAATTATGAATTATGAATTGGGGTGTGGGGAAGTGGGGAAGCTGTCTCATCACCCTATCACCCCAAAACCCTATCACCCCAAAACCCTATCACCCCAAAACCCTATCACCCCAAAACCCCTATCACCCCAAAACCCCTATCACCCCAAAACCCTATCACCCCAAAACCCTATCACCCCAAAACCCTATTTCCTATCTCCTGTCTCCTGAATCCTGAATCAAGATTGTGGATTTTTGCCGGAGGTCTAAGCAAGGAACCGAGGTTATTTGGTAAGCTAAAACGGTAATCTTGACCCCCGAATGCCCGTGCTGATCAGTGTTGTCATCCCTACCTACAATCGCCAAGCAATCTTAAAAAAATGTTTACTCGCCCTAGAAAATCAGCGTTTAACCGATAATAAGGTGGAAAACTACGAAATAGTCCTTGTCGATGATGGTTCTAGCGATGGGACGCTCGCTTGGCTAGAAAGTCAGAAAGCCAATTTACCCCATCTGCAACTGTGGCCACAGGATCACGGCGGACCAGCGATCGCTAGGAATCTGGGGGTAGAAAAAGCTCGCGGTGATACGATTATTTTTATCGATAGCGATCTGGTAGTGACAGAAAATTTTTTGCAAGCCCACGCCGACGCTTTAACCGCCGGGGCAGCCAGTCTCGGCAGCGATCGCTTATTTACCTACGGCAGCGTCATTAACACCTGTAACTTCGAGCATCCCACCAGTGAACCCTATAAAATCACCGACTTCTCCGCCGCCTATTTTGCCACGGGCAACGTGGCGATCGCCAAAAAATGGTTATTAGCGGCGGGATTATTCGATACGCAGTTTCAACTCTACGGTTGGGAAGACTTGGAATTAGGGGTGAGATTGAAGCAATTAGGACTAAAATTAATCAAATGTCCGGAAGCGGTCGGTTATCATTGGCATCCCCCCTTTAATCTCGCCCAAATTCCCAATCTCATCGATAAGGAAATTCAACGGGGACGGATGGGAGTGCTTTTTTATCAAAAACATCCCACCTGGGAAGTGCGGATGATGATTCAAATGACTTGGATTCACCGACTTTTGTGGGGTTTACTTTCCCTAGGCGGAACCCTGAATGAACGCAGCCTCTCCCCGCTGTTACAATGGTTAATCGATCGAGGTAAACCGCAATTAGCCCTAGAAATTGCCCGCATTTTTCTCAATTGGTACAACGTGCGCGGCGTTTATCAAGCTTATCGGGAAATGCAGCCTCAGTGAAATGTCTTGCCAAACACCGATGCGGTGTGACAGCATTTAGCATTGACAACCGACCCCCTAAAACTAGAGACTTTGTACCTCACCATCAAGATAACTGCCGTAAAGGTGAACATTGGCTGATAAAAAAGTTAATATTGGCTTTCTTTTTCCGATAATTGCTGCCACAATCAAAAGCAATCGCCATAGAGAGCGGCGGAAAATACCGACCACATTTGCCCCTTGTGAATTATCCTCTGAGATTGGGCATATTAGAAGTAAATTTTCCTAGAGGAGGAATCCCATCATGAATATCTTCGATATTTTAATCGGTTTTGTCGGTGGCGGTGCGATCGGGGGTGGGGCTTTATATGCCCTGCAAGAGGGAAAAATCAGGGAAGCACTGCAAAAATATGAGAAAATTCGGGCGGCTTTAGGTGAAACCGAAGCAGAGTTAAAAGACAGCAAAGGACAGTTTGGCAATATCGAAGCCACCTATAGAGAAGAATTGGCTAAATTGCAAAAAGAGTTAGAAGATAGCCAAGGACGTTTAGCAGAGGCAGCCAGCGCAACTGCCGCTCCAGCCGTGGAAACTGCCCATACAACCGAAATTCAGGAACTTCAACGGCAATACGAAGCTAGAATCGAGGAATTGCGCCAAAGCTATCAAAGTCAAATAGAAGGGATTATAGAAGGCAAGCAAGCGGAAATAGAAGCCCTGCGTCAAAGTCAACAGGAGCAGATTCTAGAATTAGAAAATGGCTATCAGTGGCAAATTCAACAACTAGAACAGGGTTATCAAAGTCAACTGTTAGAACTAGAAAACGCCCGCCAAACCGTATTGGATGAGCGAACCCCTGAAATTGTCGAACCCTGGGATGATTTCCCCGATAACCCCAGTGCCGAAGAAATCAATCCTTTTGAGGGTTTTATCACGGAAGAAACCCTAGGATTAGAACCAGAATTTGCCCCCGAAACACCCCTAGAAACGCCCGTTTCCCCCTCAGAATTCACTGGGGAAATGAATCCCTTTGATGGTTTTATCACGGAAGAAACCCTGGGATTAGAACCGGAATTTGCCCCCGAAACACCCCTAGAAACGCCCGTTTCCCCCTCAGAATTCGCCCCAGTAATGGAGACATTTGAGGGTTTAAACAGCAGGGAAGAAACCTTAGTTTCTCCAGAAATGACCGAGAGCGAAGATTTTCCCGTCATGGAAGAACCAGCAATCTCTAGCTGGGAAATGTCCGCTGCTGAGATAGAATTTTTCAACAGTCTAACATTAGAGGAAGAAACTAGAACGATCGCTAGTCTAGAAGAATTATCGGGTAATTACGATCAGAGCTTCAGTCAAGAAACCGTTAGCAGTAACACCAGTTACTCCGATTTATTAGCCACCGACCCAGACAAATTCGCCGATAACCAAAATTTTCTAGATGACTTATTTGCCGATACTGCTGACGGCAATGGACTCGAATTCTTCGATTCTTTTGCCGAAGAAACCCCTACAGTTGCATCTAAGGGACGAAATGTTGCTTCTGTTGCGAGTGACCAAGAAGAACTAGATTTCTTCAGTATGTTGGATAATGAAGAAATTGGCAATCTAGAATCCCTTGAGGAAGAACTGTCCCTTGATGATCTATTTAGCGATGATTTATTCTCCGATGGGGACAATAGCAAAACCACGACGCTAGAATCTCATCAGTAGGCCGATTGCCCGCTATGAAGGCAGAAGACAGAATTTCTTCTCCACCCGATTTCTGGCTTCTGACTTTCTCAATATGTGGGCGATGTCCCCCTGTCCACCTATTCCTCTAACATAAAAAAATAAAAAAATTGTATCAAAAGTAACAGAAGCTGGCAAAAAAAACAAATAGGATAGAAAAGGGTGCTATGCGCCCACTTGACTCTAGCTAAATCTTATTTTAAGGAGATTTCCCTGTGAAACTCGCTATTACACATCTTGTTTTATCCACCGCCACTTTCGGCCTAATGTTGGCTGTGCCGCAGAACGCCCAAGCCGCAGGCCTGATTCGCAGTGTCACTGCCACAGCACCAGGTTTTACTATTAACTCCCAGGGGAGTCTAGCCGCTACTACCAACGGATTTGGGCTGCAGGGTCCGCCGCTTAACAGGCCAAGTCTGACGGGAACTCACGCAGCGACAAATACTGGTATGACTGATCCCAATGCTTGGCGGTCAAGTCTACTGACCGGCAGTACCGTCGGAAACGTTACTATCAATTTTGCTTTCGGTCGTATCTATAATCTTGCTGGGTTTAGTTTCTGGAACCTTGGCGGTGATATGACAGCAGCCAATCAGGGAATTAATGCCGTGACTATTCAATACTCCAGCAACAATGGAGGAAATTGGACTACTCTGACTGACCCTGGCGTTCCAGCTTCCTTTAGCAAAGGCCCGGCTACAGGTGTTGTGTCCGCGCAACAGGTCAGTTTTAGCCCAGTCTATGCGACTAATGTTAGATTTATCAACATGACTAACCATGGCGCGACTGCTCCTACTAACTATCGTCTCGGCTTCAATGAGATTCAATTTACATCAATCCCCGAACCTTCCACCACCCTGGCTCTGTTAGCCTTCGGTTTAGCGGCTGTTGGTCTGAGGAAAAGAATTTAATTTTTGGATGGTAGGTGGGGTTATGGGATAACATCGGGTAACCAATCTACTCACTTAGGGCAACCAACAGGGAGAAGTCTAAATCTTAGGTAAAGTTGCGTCAATGGTGGTTGGAGCAACAAGGGTGTCAGGAAAGTTCTAGGAACTGTCGCTCGTCCCTAGCAGATTTGACATTTTTCCAATCGGGACGCAAAGGATAAAAATTAGTAAGCCCCATAGTTGCCCCTTGCTAGGGGAATTTTTTTGCTGGAAAATAACGTTCGCCCCCAGCCCAGCCGAGGACCTCTACATGGCACCCATGGTCGAGAAAAATTAGAAAAACAGCCCTAGAGTTTCTGGCGAGTGCTATAAAGGTAAATAGTCATTTTGATCGCCTACTTGTCCTAACTATGCCGCGCACCCAACGTAACGATAACTTTATTGATAAATCTTTTACCGTCATGGCGGATATCATTTTAAAGATACTGCCCGCCAATAAAAAAGCCAAGGAAGCCTTTGTTTATTACCGTGATGGGATGTCTGCCCAAGCTGACGGCGAATACGCCGAAGCTCTAGATAACTACTATGAAGCGTTAACCTTAGAAGAGGATCCTAACGATCGCAGTTATATCCTCTACAACATCGGCATTATCCACGCTAGTAACGGCGAGCATGAAAAGGCTCTGGAATACTACGAAGAAGCTATCCAACTTAATCCTAGAATGCCCTCCGCCTTGAATAATATCGCTGTTATTTACCATTTTCAAGGGGAAAAAGCCAGAGAAGACGGCCGACAAGCGGAAGCAGAAGCACTCTACGACAAAGCGGCAGAATACTGGAAACAAGCCATCCGATTAGCCCCCAATAACTACATTGAAGCCCAAAACTGGCTGAAGATCACCGGGCGATCGGAAATTGATGTGTTCTTCTAAATTGAGGAGACAGGATTCAGGAGTCAGGAGTCAGGAAATTGCTTTTATTTATTCTCCCCAATTGATAATTCATAATTGATAATTCATAATTTCCACTCCCTCACCCCCCAATTGATCATTCATAATTCATCATTACCCCATTTCCCCCATGATCGATCGAGCAACAGTTGAAAAAATCGCCCATTTAGCCCGTTTAGAGATTGATAGCGGCGAAGAAGAACAATTTGCGGCGCAATTAAGCGGAATACTGGATTATTTCGAGCAGTTAAGCGAATTAGACACGGAAAATGTGCCACCCACCACGCGAGCGATCGAAATTCAAAATATCACTCGCGCCGATAGTAATAGACTTTATCCCGATCACGAGGTCTTAGTGCAAGAATCGCCGGCCCCAGAAGGGGATTATTTCCGCGTTCCCCGTATTCTCAACACCGACGAAGAGTAAATCAGTGACCACTATTTACTGTTTACTGATCACTGATTTAGATGCCATCTAGGGTTTTTGCTGCTATCTTGGACTAAGATCAGACCTAGCAATGGAGACATAATATAATGATCGCATCCCAAGATGTGGCACCATTTCAGCTTATTTCGACCGTAGAATCGGCAGCAACAGAATTTAGGCCTTGGGGTTCTTTCACCACCCTAGAAGAAGGTCCCGGTTATAAAATCAAGCGGATTGAAGTAAATCCGGGTCATCGTCTCAGTTTACAGATGCACTACCATCGCAGTGAACACTGGATTGTGGTTTCGGGGACGGCAAAAGTCACCTGTGGAGATAACGAGGAAATTCTCGGTGCTAATCAGTCCACCTATGTGCCGCAGTGTACCGCTCACCGTCTGGAAAACCCCGGGGTGATCAAATTGGTGTTAATTGAAGTGCAAAATGGGGAATATTTAGGAGAGGATGATATAGTCCGTTTTCAGGATGATTATGCTCGCCATCAGAGCTAAGACAGTGTTTAGGGGGACAGAAGGGCAAGAAACTATATTTTCGCCCCAAAAACCTGTTTAGGTCAGTCTGCCTGACTGTCTTCCCTGTTGTCAAGGCTACTCAAGTTATAGAAAAATTTTCTTTTCCGGCCGGGTAGCGGTTTTCCTCCATGGCAGAAAAATAAACTCCCCCTAGACCCTGTGTGGGAAGCTTGAGGAAAGCTGGGCTAGGGGAAATAATTTATTCCTTTGCTGGATTAACTCTAGCATATAACTCTGATTTGTCAGGACTATAACAGCCAGATGTCAATTCTATGACAAAGAAAAGCCGCTCATAAGCTGCCCCCGCATCTAAATTGCTGGTTGAGATGAGGCACTCTTGCACTCTTGCAACAGGAAAGGGATTGGGGGAGATTCAGCTAATCTCAGGATAGGCCGTTAAAATGCGTCTTAGCTTATTCAGGAGATTATTTTTATTTGTTCTCCGCTCTCCCCTCTCCCCACCTGCCAATTCGTAATTTATGGTTCTTCGGTTTGTCTTATGCAACGTACAGGATTATAAGGAATGAAACTCTTATAGAGAAAGACATTTGGCGATTTTTGTCAATTGTTTTTGATCTAGAGCGAACTAATCAATTAAGTCTCTTGCCAGATAAGGATTTAGTCGATTTATGCTCCCCTATCGAACCATACCAAGTAACGAAGAGCCTAATTTATAATTCATAATTCATAATTCATAATTTCCACTCCCGTCCACCTATTTTCTGAGAATTCTAGAAGTAATTGTAAATATTTGTTACAAGGAGACGCTGAAAAATCTGAGGACAGGGAGACAAGAAAGGATTATCGACGGGGATCAAGGATTTCAGTAGGAAACTGGATTGGGGATCAAGGGAAACTGATTGTAAAGTTTTCGATACCTCTGGCCGATTCTTGTAATAGTTCGATACATATAACATAGATGATCGGCGATGATTGTAAATTTATATTGCGAATAGCTCATTTTCTTCGGTGTTTTTCCTATACTGGTTTTTATCGACTTTGAGCCGACGTGCAGAAAAGTTAGACCACCAAGTTTGTAAGAGGTCAGGAAGATGCAATTAACCGCAAGAAATAACTGGGGCCACGTTTCTTTAGCTATGCTAAAAAGCTTTCTTCTCTGGAGTTTCGTCCTCACTGTCTGTTTATTAGTAGTGGGATTTCCTTTGGTAGTATTAATGATGACAGTGGGAGCATTGTCTGCGATTATCTTAGAGTCGGTTTTACCGATTAGTTCCGTGCTTTTAGTGGCGGGAATGATTATTGGTATCAATATTTTGGCTATCCTAATTAGTGCCGCTTTATTAGCAGCAAAAGGTGTTCATCCCCATGAAGTTAGCTGGTTGCACTGGTTACACGGTGAGGTAAAAACCTCTCACCAAGCTGTTTATGCTTCTTGTCCCCTAACTTGCGGGGTGGTTCATTAAATCTGATTTTCTTACAGTGGAATTGCTTACCTTTTTTCTATTTAGATTTATTTAAGTTTTCAACTGCTTGATTGGTTGACTATACACAATCCAAGCTAGTGCAACCCGGTTTTACCGGGTTTTTTCATCATTATTGAGCTAAAGCAGTGGCTCTCCCCGATTTTGTGGGTAAAATGTATTCTAAGATACATTTTTGCGGGCAAGTGAGTGGAAGGGGAACCACAGAGACACAAAGGACACAGAGATCGATCACTACTATATAAGTTAAACTGGTCGCAACGCGCTCGCTACGCGAGATCACACAAAGAATAAGAGAGCCAAGCAGTTATCTGAATAATGGGGAGTCGGTCTTCGCTCAAATTAGGTTAAACTTCATCTATTATCAGAAAGGCTGTAACTGAATATTAGAAGACAGGGAGATGAGAGCTTTTGATAACTGATAACTGATAACTGATCACTGATCACTGATAACTGATAACTGATCACTGATAACTGATCACTGATAACTAACCGGTATAATGGGCGAGAAAACCAGAAAAAATCGATGTCTAGCCCTCCAGAAACCGACAATCCCAGCTACAAGGCCATCTTAGCGGCATTAAACCATTTAATCAGCGTTGTTGCCCGTTTACGAGACCCAGAAAGCGGCTGTCCTTGGGATTTAGCCCAAACCCCGGAAACCCTAATTCCCTACGTTATCGAAGAAGCTTATGAGGTGGTAGCGGCGATTAAAAGCGGTGATAAAACTGCCATTGCCGAGGAATTAGGCGATTTACTGCTACAGGTGGTTTTACAAGCCCAAATTGCCAGCGATGAGGGTAATTTTAGCCTAGAAGAAGTGGCTAGAGGCATCACCGATAAATTAATTCGTCGTCATCCCCACGTTTTCGGGGAGCTATCCCTAGAAAATCCCGAACAGGTGCGTCAAAATTGGGAGAAAATCAAGGCTGAGGAAAAAAATGACCCGACTGTTAGCGGCAAATTAACCCGTTATGCCCAAACTTTGCCACCCTTGATGGGAGCGATGAAAATTTCTCGGCAAGCGGCGCGGGTCGGTTTTGACTGGGAAAATATCGCAGGAGTGTGGGAAAAATTCGGCGAAGAGTTGGCAGAATGGCAAGAGTCCCTAGAATCGGTCGATAAAGAGCATCAACAGGCCGAATTAGGCGATTTACTCTTTACTATTGTCAATCTTGCTCGCTGGTATAATTTAGACCCCAGCATCGCTTTACAAGAGACTAATCTGCGTTTTATTCAACGTTTTTCCCTGGTGGAATCCGTGGCGGAAAAGCCTCTTCATGACTATACACTAGAGGAATTAACCGTTTTTTGGCAGCAAGCGAAAGCTAAGTTACACCAACCATCATCTGGGCAATAATGCAAGAGCAAGAAATTAATAAAGACAAATCTAAAAGTTTTTGGGCTTCTATTCGAGAAAATCTGCAAATTATCGCTATAGCTTTAGTTTTAGCCCTACTAATCCGCACTTTTGTGGCGGAACCTCGTTTTATCCCCTCTGATTCTATGTTACCCACTTTAGAACAGGGCGATCGCTTAGTGGTGGAAAAACTTTCCTACGATTTCCATCCTCCTCGACGGGGGGATATCGTCGTCTTTGAACCGCCAGCACAATTACAATTACAGGGATATCAAAAGAACCAAGCTTTTATTAAAAGGGTGATTGCCACCGCAGGGGATGTGATTGCTGTTAAGGAGGGCAAAATTTACCTGAATAATCAACCCTTGGCAGAGGATTATATTCTCGAACCCCCCCAATATAATTTCATGCCTTTGCTCGTGCCGGAAAATAACTTATTTGTCATGGGAGATAATCGCAATAATAGCAATGACTCCCATATCTGGGGGTTTTTACCGGAAAATAACGTGATTGGTAGGGCGGTTTTTCGCTTTTTTCCTTTTAATCGTTTGGGGATTTTAGGGGGGAATAGCTAATCAGCAATTTTTAGTCCTGAGGATGTTGAACAATTAAGACGGAACAGGGGGCATGATGGAGAACATAATTACTCACACTACCTAAGAATAACTCTCCTAGACCCGATCGCCCACGCCGACCGATGACAATTAAATCAATATTTTCCTCTCGCGCCACTTTACAGATAGTTTTGGCGGCATGACCGTAAATTTGCTGGTATTCTCCCTTTACACCCATTTCTCCCGCCTGATTAGCTCTTTTTTGCAACATTTCTACCCCTTTCTGCTCGAATTCTTCCCATTGTTGCCGCCAAAAATCGAGAGTGAGATCATTACCCTGGGCGGGGTAAATATCGGCTAAATTGGGCGGAATCGGTAAAGGGCTATAATCTTCTTCAGGGGAAAGGACGTGCAGTAGTAGGAGGTTAGCTTCGTACTTACTGGCTAAGGATACAGCCTCCTTAAAGACACTCTCCCCCATCTCTGATAAATCTATTGCTATCAAGATTTTTTGATACATTTTTCCACCTCTGCAACCATGCCTTATTTAACGGAATCCGACGCTATTAGGAATGCGATCGATCACTTTTGCCATTTTCCCATTCTTTGGTTAGATACGGAAGTAGCCGATTACGATAGCAAGACCCCCCGTTTGTCTCTGATTCAAATTCTTGCCGATTCCACGGACTTAACGGGTGAGCGGGTGACAATTTTGGATGTTCTCGATCGACCCGATCTTACTAACTATTTTATCACTAAAATCATGCTGGTTGACCGGATAGAAAAGGTTTTTCACAATGCTAGTTATGATTGTAAATTTTTGGGCGGTAAGGGACAAGTTAAAAAAATTACCTGTACCCTAGAGTTAGCTAAAAAGGTTCCCTACTATATTGCTCCCTTACCCAATTATCAACTGAAAACCCTGGCTGAATGTCTTTGTCATTTTCCCCCTATTGATAAGACTGAACAGGGGGGGAATTGGGGCAAAAGACCTTTAACTGCGGCCCAGCTAGAATATGCACAAAAAGACCCTGTATATACGGCCCAAATCCATCATCGTCTTTTGCAGCTTTCCCATTTAATTACTCCCGATCCCGCTGGTGAGAATCTGGAAAGATTAACTAATCGTTATTGGGAAATTTACCAGCAATGGAAGATTTTAGACACAGAGATGGAACATCTCAAGGAACGTTTAAAGTCGGCAATGATTGAGCAAGAAGCTGCAGAGATTAACGGGTTTTCGGTCAGTTACCAAAATCGCACCAGCAAAAAAGTTAAACTGGCCGAATTAGCCAAGGTTGTCTATTTATCGGGCCAGGATAGCCAAATATCTCTTTCCTTAACTAATGATCTGCTCAAGGGATTGGGGGATTTAGCCCAAGGGTTAACCATCGAGGAAACTCGCCAAAAAATCAGTCAATTGACCATCAAAGAAAGTGAAGCTGACTTGAGATGATTATAGCAGAATAGGAGTCAATACCAAATTAGGTTATACTTGATATTTATGAAAAAGGCTGTAATAGCTAGAAAAAATTGCTTGCGGGGATAATTTCAATGACTGTAAAGATCGCTTATCTGGGGCCGGTGGGAACCTATTCAGAAACAGCCGCTTTAGCATTTGCTAACAGTTTACCACCCCAGCCTCGTCAATTAATACCCTATCCTAGCATTGCCCTGGCCCTGCGATCGGTTGTCCAAAATCAGGCCGATTTAGCAGTAGTCCCGGTGGAAAATTCCACCGAGGGAAGTGTGGTAATGACGCTTGATGCTTTATGGCAATTACCCGGGTTACAGATTCAACAAGAATTAGTTTTACCGATTTCCCATGCACTGCTATCTCCCAGTCAATCGCTAACAGAAATTAAAACCGTTTATTCCCATCCCCAAGCTTTAGCCCAATGTCAAAAATGGCTAGAAAATAATTTGCCTACCGTGCCGATTATTCCTACTAATTCTACCACAGAAGCGATTCAAATTCTCGATCGAGAGACTAATTCGGCTGCGATTGCTTCTCCCCGGGCGGCCAAACTCTATCATGTGCCAATATTAATACAACCAATTAATGATTATCCCGATAATTGTACCCGTTTTTGGGTAATGGCTTTAACTTCCCATCCCCAAGGGGAGCGAATGTCCCTCGCTTTTCAAGTTTTAGATCAACCCGGTGCTTTAGTCAAACCCTTAGAAGTTTTTGCCAAACGTCAGCTTAATTTATCTCGGATCGAATCGCGACCAACGAAACGATCTTTAGGGGAATACATATTTTTTATTGATCTAGAAATTAATCCAGAGCAACAGCATTTAATCGCAGAAACTTTAGAAGAATTAACCAATTATACCGATGCGATCGAGGTTTTTGGTGCTTATCAGGTGGTTAATTTACCTGTAGAAAGTTTAGAGGAATTATAAACTAAATTCACTGGAAATTACAGAAGTTAAATAGAGATATTTTTGGGTTTTAAGACAAGGGAAGAATCGGCAAAGATGAGTTTTCCTCTGGGGTAGAATCAAGCTTTTTTTCCCCCCCTAGGGGAAGAATAATTTCCACAGTTGTTCCTAAACCTTGACCTTGACTAGAGATAGTAATATCTCCCCCCATCATTTTCATCAAATTCTTAGAAATAGCTAATCCCAAACCCGTACCGCTAAATTTTCTAGTTGTGGAACCATCAATCATCACAAAAGGACGGAATAATTTTGATTGTTGCTGGGGGTCTATACCGATTCCTGTATCGATTATAGTAATAATAGCCTGTGGATGTTCTAGGTGAGTTATCAGAGAAATAGTTCCCGTCTCGGTAAATTTAATTGAGTTAGAAATAACATTCAAAATTACCTGTTTTAATTTAGTGGGATCAGCATAGACTATCGGATTTTCTGGACAGAAAAGCAAATTTAATTTTAAGCACTTACGTTGTAGCGATGCTGTTTGTAAATTAATAACTTCATTGATAATTTGGTGTAAATCTACTGGTTCAGGATTAACGGAAACTTTGCCCGATTCTATTTTAGCAATACTGAGAATATCATCAATAATTTCCAAAAGATGTATGGCGGCATTATCCGCTTGTTGCAGATATTCTTTTTCCTCCTCCTCACTATTACAAAATCCATCCATAACACAACGAATTGAGCCAATAATACCATTGAGAGGGGTGCGTAATTCGTGGGAAGTATTGGCCAAAAATTGGTTTTTTAATTGATTAGCATTTTCCGCTTCTTGCCGACTCTTAACTATTTCTTCTCCCCAAAGGCGTAAGCGTTCGAGCATTTCCTCTAAGGCCGAGGCTAACTGATTAATTTCTCGAATATTAAAGTTTTCTGGTCTAATCTTTTGGGAAGGAATTTGCTGAATATTTAAGGCATAATCTCGCAGTTTTTCTAAAGGTATGGCCAAATCCCTAGCGATCAGTGCAATAGCTACTAAATAAGCTAATAGTAAACCAGAAATCAGATAAAAAATTGCCTCCCAAATTTGTTGTAGAGGAACTAGAGCTTGGGAGAGGGAACTAATGGCTAGAACTACCCATTTTTGGGATGATTCTCCCGTAACTGGACTGGGGAGAGAACTATAACCAGCGACTAATTCTTGGCCATCTTTCTCGAAAGAAAATAAATGGAGAAATCTCTGCCGACCTTTAACAGCATTACTGATGATTATCTTGAGGCGTTCAGCATCAGCTTCTTGACTGATATGGCTACCAATGCGATCAAAATAGGGATGAGCGAGAATAATGCCATTTTCAGAAATAACCACGGGATAACCTGACAAAGAACCGGGTAAAACCTTCTCACTGTAAAGTAGAGAAGCTTGCAGAATTAGACTAGATTGTAATTGTCCTTGATTATCGTAGATGGGAACGGCAAAAACTAACTCTAATTGACGATTATTATCGGGAGATTTGGTCAAAAGTTCTCGGGGTAAACTTCTAACTAAGATATTTTCGATATTTCTGGCAAAGCTAGTCCGTTTTTCTGGACATCTTTCCAGAGGCAAAACCTTGATAATTTCTGGTTTACAGGCTCGATTTAATAAAGGTTTCTTGGTTTTAATATCAATTAATTCCACACAGTTAATCTCATGGGGAAGCTGCGCCGTGAATTGTTGTAAAAAAGCTTCTTTTTCGGCTAAGGTTCCCTGTTTTAAAACCAGACTTTCCCCCGCAGTGATCAGATTAGCCTGCAAAAATTGAATTGATTGATTAATATTATCTGCTTTTCTGATAGCACTTTCGGTGAGATTTTGACGGGCCGTTTCCAAAAAAGCCGATCTCGCTTTACGATAGGTGATATAAACTCCCATCAGTAGTACAGGTACACTGATTAGGAGTAAGCGAGAGAGCAGAATACGACGAAAAGAGGATTGACCGATAGACATAGGCAGAAATTGGTTTGATTCTTGCTATCAAACTCCAGACTATACTAGCCTATTCACCAATCGGACCGGGTGATATCCCCGAGCATTTGCCATGAATCGTCCTCACACCACCGTTATTTTAGCCATGAGTGCCGATGGTAAAATTGCCGACGCCTACCAGTCAGCGGCCAGATTTGCCTCTGCTACCGATAAAATGCGTCTAGAACAACATTTATCGCGCATGGATGCCGCTTTATTCGGTGCTAACACCCTACGCGCTTATCACACCAGTCTTCCTATCCGTCATCCCGATTTTCTCGCATACCGTCAACAACGGGGATTATCCCCGCAACCGATACAGATCGTTTGTTCTTATTCAGGCCAGCTTGATCCCCGGATGAAATTTTTTCAGCAGCCTTTCCCGCGCTGGTTAATCACGGCAGCGGAAAAAGTGGCGGCATGGGAAAATCGGGGTTTATTTGAGATTGTCTTAGTCTGCGGCGATTGGAAGGCTATTTTTAGACAATTTACCGCCCTAGGTATCAAAAAGCTGGCGATTCTGGGAGGAGGTGAATTAATTGCCTCTCTTTTAGCTGAAGATTTAATCGATGAAATCTATCTAACTATTTGTCCGTTGCTGTTAGGAGGCAATAAAGCGGCAACTCCCCTGGGAGGAACTGGATTTCTGGCTGATTCTGCCAGAAAATTACAACTTTTGAGCGTGGAAACCGTGGAAGCAGAAATTTTCCTACATTATTCCCTGGAACGGCAGTCCCATAAATCTCAAAACTAGATTACCTTAAATAAAAAGGTTGACTTATCTTGTCCCATGGTAGAACAGCTTAAACCCCAATACTCTGTGGCTTGGATTGATAAAATGAGTGAGATTCCCCAACAAAAATGGGATGCTCTCGCTCAACCCCTAACTACTCCCTTTCTAGAGTGGGAATGGTTACATAATATCGAAACTTCCGGCAGCGCCACAGGACGCACGGGGTGGCAACCTGCTCATCTCACAGTTTGGCGCGGTACTGAGTTAATTGCCGCCGCTCCTTTGTATATTAAAAGTCATAGTTACGGTGAATTTGTCTTTGACCACCAATGGGCCGATCTTTCCCATCGTTTGGGGATTAGATACTATCCAAAACTGTTAGGAATGACCCCTTTTACTCCAGCAGTGGGTTATCGTTTTTTAATTGCTCCGGGGGAAAATGAACCAGAGATTACTGCTTTAATGATAGGGGCGATTGATCATTTTTGTGATCAAAATAATCTGTCGGGTTGTCATTTTCTTTTTGTCGATCCCCAATGGCGAATTTTAATGGAAAATTTTGGCTTTACTCCCTGGTTACATCATAGTTATATTTGGAATAACAAGGGTTTTCAAAGTTTTGAAGATTATCTGACGGTTTTTAATGCTAATCAACGGCGCAATATTAAACGGGAACGGAAAGCGGTGACTAATGCGGGGTTAATTATTAAAACTCTGGCCGCCGAAGAAATTCCCCATCATTTATTCCCGTTAATTTATCGGTTTTATAGCAGTACCTGTGATAAATTTTACTGGGGAAGTAAATATCTGACACAGAAATTTTTTGAACAATTATATCCGAATTATCGTCAGCGAGTGGTTTTGATTACTGCCTACCAAAATGAAAAGGATACTAAACCGGTGGGTTTATCTTTTTGTATTCGCAAAGATACTAATCTTTATGGTCGTTACTGGGGCAGTTTTCAAGAGTACGACTGTTTACATTTTGAAGCTTGTTACTATCAACCGATCGATTGGGCAATTAGTCAAGGTATTACCATGTTTGACCCCGGTGCGGGAGGACAACATAAAAAAAGACGGGGTTTTCCCGCTACTGCTAATCACAGTTTACACCGTTTTTATCATGGGAAAATGACTCAAATTCTCCGCAATTATATCCAGGAAATTAATCAAATGGAACAGGAAGAAATTGAGGCAATCAATCAAGATTTACCCTTTTCTAAGAGAGAAATTGAGTTCAATGAGTAATTTATAGCGGTTCTCGCATCTGTGCGGCACACTTAAACCTTTGCTGATTAAGCTGTTCAGGATCAGGAATGTACCTCTTGTGAATCAGAAACGCTATAGATAGGGTTTGTCCCTGGGTGCATCTGATTTTTGTAAATCTACTAAGTTGGGATTTTTACGGGGAAACTATCTTCTAAAATTGGTCATTACTTCCGATTTGATCACTCAATCCAAGCTTTTGGGGGGTTCTACCCCCCAAACCCCCCGTTGGGGACGCAAGCGCCGTCCCCAAACCCCTCGCGCATTAGTTTTTTGGTGGGATGCTTACAGGCAGCTGCTGATATATTTGTAATAATTTAAGAGTCACTGATAATTGCTAATTGTCCGTATTTCTGCAAATGTGAGCTGCAGCCATTGTCTCTATTAGTGCAATCAACTATGAATACGAGGTTCCGGGTGCAGATTGGCTAAAATCTCACTTTCGATCGCCGCTAGGGTTTCTAAGCGTTCCTCGATCACTGTCCGTTCAAAATAATCCGCTGCTAATAGCCAATAAATACCATAATGACGGGCTTCGGAAGCCATTAAACCGCGATAAAATTGACCTAATTGAGGATCGGGACAATATTCTGCCAATAAACCCAATCTTTCGTGGGAACGCGCCTCAATTAAAGCTGATATTAACAGAGAATCCAAAAGGCGATCGGGTTCTTGGTGACGAATCTGGGCCTTTAATTTAGCACCATAGGGGGGAGAATTTAAGGGAGCGAGGGGAATTCCCCATTTATCTAACCATTGATTGACCTGTTCAAAATGTTCTAATTCCTCTTGTGCGATCGCTGTTAATTTCCGCACGAGGGAAGCGTAGGAAGGATAACGAAACATGAGATTTAAGGCCACTCCTGCCGCTTTTCGCTCACAATGGGAATGATCGAGCAGAATAATCTCTAAATTATTAATTGCCTGTTCTATCCAATCCTCAGAGGTGGCACTGACTAATAAATTAATCTTTCCCATCGTCGCTGATTCCAATTTGCTGCCTCTTTCACCCTAACCCAAAAAGTCGAACAACACCAGTCAAAAACTAAGGACACGGCTTCTGTGATAGCCTAGATGATTGGTGAAGCATAAACACGGCCAATCAATCAGATGGATTTTTTACTGGAAGTCGGTACAGAAGAACTACCCGCAGATTTTGTCGATAGCGCGATCGCACAATTGCAGGAAAGAGTTAGCAAGAGTTTAGAGACGGAATCTCTGGACGCGACTGCTATTCAAGTTTACGCAACCCCGCGCCGTTTGGCCGTGTTAATCACAGGATTACCGAGGGAGCAAGAAGCGCGCAGCGAGGAGATCAAAGGACCGCCAGTTAGTGCCGCCTACAAAAATGGCCAAATTACCGCCGCAGGTGAGGGTTTTGCTCGAAAACAGGGAGTTAGCACCGCTGCTTTCTCCATTCGTGCCACGGACAAAGGACAATTTGTCTATGTTGAAAAAACGATTCCGGGTCGTCCAACAGCCGAGATTTTAACTGAATTAATTCCCCAATGGATTACCCGTTTAGAAGGAAGACGTTTTATGCGTTGGGGAGATGGCGATTTAAGATTTCCCCGGCCAATTCGTTGGTTATTAACTTTAGTGGATGGGGAAGTTTTACCCCTAGAATTAATTAATGGCTCCACCACTTTAACCAGCGATCGCTTAACTTTTGGTCATCGCATTCTACACCCGCAATCCTTAGCCATTAGTCACCCCCAAGCATATTTAACCAGTTTGCGATCAATTTTTGTGGAAGCGGATCCGCAAGTGCGTCAACAGATAATTACTGATCAGATTACCACCCTGGCCAAAAAACTCCAGGGAGTGGCAGAAATTCCCGCAGATTTATTAGCAGAAGTGACTAACTTAGTCGAATATCCCACGGCCATTGTCGGTAAATTTGACGATGAATTTCTGGAATTACCCCCAGAAGTAATTATTACCGTGATGGTGACACATCAGCGTTATTTCCCAGTGAAAACTCCCCAGGGTTTGTCACCCTATTTTATCACTATTTCCAATGGCGATCCCCAAAAATCTGAGATTATCTCCGCAGGAAATGAAAGGGTTATCCGCGCACGGTTAGCTGATGCCAGATTTTTCTATACTGCCGATTGTGATGAACCCTTAGATAGTTTCCTTCCCCAACTGGAAACCGTCACTTTTCAAGAAGAATTGGGAACCATGCGCGATAAAGTCGATCGGATTATGGAAATTGCCCAGATGATCGTCGAACAGTTAAATCTCGATGAACAAAGTCGCAGTGATATAGAATCCACTGCCATGCTTTGTAAAGCGGATTTAGTTACCCAAATGGTCTATGAATTTCCAGAATTACAGGGAGTAATGGCCGAAAAATATGCTTTAATTAGTGGTGAATCGGCCGTAGTTGCCCGGGGCATTTTTGAACATTATCTGCCTCGCAATGCTGGGGATTTACTCCCGGAAACAATCACCGGTCAAGTGGTGGGACTTGCCGACAGATTGGATACTTTGGTCGGTATTTTTGGACTGGGAATGCTGCCCACTGGTTCCTCAGATCCCTTCGCTCTCCGTCGGGCTGCCAATGCAATAATTAGTATTATCTGGTCGGCCGATTTTAATATCAATCTTTTGGCATTAATTGAGCAAATAGCTGAGGATTTTGTCACCAGTCATCCCGATAAACCCAACCCAGCCAATCTGATTAAAGATTTCTTTTTACAACGTCTGCAAACTCTCCTAATTGATGATTTGAGGATAGATTACGATCTCGTTAATGCAGTTTTGGGGGAAAACGATCTGGAGTATAAGTCTCGCGCTTTAGAAAATTTATTAGATACCCGTGAACGCGCCCGCTTTTTATGCCAAATTCGTCAGGATGGTCAGTTAGCCAACATCTATGAAACCGTCAATCGCTCCACCCGTTTAGCACAAAAAGGAGATTTAGATACAACTACCCTAGAAGCCAAGGCAATCATCAATACGGAGTTATTTGAACAATCCTCGGAACAGGCATTTTATGACGCTTTAATTGCCCTAATTCCCGAAACTATCAGTGCCAGAGAGCAAAGAGATTATCAGCGTCTTGTCACCGCTTTAACGGCAATTTCTCCCGTGGTGGCTGACTTTTTTGATGGCGAAAATAGTGTGTTAGTCATGGCAGAAAAAGAATCTGTCCGTCGCAATCGTTTAAATCTGTTGGGTTTACTGCGAAATCACGCCCGAGTCCTAGCAGATTTTGGGGCAATTGTCAAGGGATAATTCAGTTATCAGTTATCAGTTATCAGTTATCAGTTATCAGATTTGAGTTTTCAGTGGACAGTGGTAATCAGTGAGCAGTTGTCAATAGACTACCTTTATTGATTCTCCCCATCACCCCATCACCCCACACCCTACACCCCACACCCTACACCCTACACCCCACACCCCACACCCCACACCCCACACCTCCACTGATTACTGCTCACTGATAACTAAAATGGCCGATTTTGAACTACAGCAACAGGTCAAAAGATTACATCGACTGACGGTATGGGGTCGTTGGTTGTTCGTGTTGGGTTGTTGGTTAGGGATTGGTTCGGCTAGTTTATGGGTTTTACGCGATGATATAGCCTTAATACGGCAGTATTTTACTTGGACAGCCCTAAGATACGCTTTAGCTTTCAATTACTGGCCCTCTATCGGTCTAGCCTTTTGTGTTGCCATGACAGGAGCAGTGCTAGTCTGGCAAAGTCGCAACATTATTTTAGGACTTTCCCCCAGAGAAAAACTGCGCTTAGAACAACGGGTGCAGAAAATCCGGGACAAAGGGCCAGGTCATCCCCTCTGGTGCTGGATCTTAAAAAGCAGAAAAAAAGACTTACAATAAAGCTTTGCTGAAAGCTGACGACTAGAATCCCCACTAGATATAATTCTTAACGCAAAAACTATTGACTTTTGAATCCACCTATGACCGTGACTCCCCAAGCTCCTCCGAAAACTCGCCGCGTGGTTTTTCCCTTCACCGCTATTGTCGGCCAGGAAGAAATGAAATTGGCCCTAATGCTCAACGTCATCGACCCCAAAATTGGCGGGGTGATGATTATGGGGGATCGAGGTACGGGAAAATCGACCACGATTAGGGCTTTAGCCGACCTTTTACCAGAAATTGACGTAGTTGCTAACGATCCCTTTAATTCTGACCCCAATGATCCCGATTTAATGAGCGATGAGGTGCGGCAAAGGGTGGACGAGGCCATCCCCTTGACCATTGCCAAGAAAAAAGTCACTATGGTAGATCTGCCCCTCGGTGCGACGGAGGATCGGGTCTGTGGCACGATTGACATCGAAAAAGCCCTGTCAGAAGGGGTAAAAGCTTTTGAACCAGGATTGCTGGCCAAAGCTAACCGCGGCATTCTCTATGTGGATGAAGTCAATTTACTTGACGATCACCTCGTCGATGTGCTATTGGATTCGGCCGCTAGTGGTTGGAATACGGTGGAACGGGAAGGAATTTCCATCCGTCACCCGGCCCGGTTTGTTTTGGTGGGATCGGGCAACCCAGAAGAGGGAGAATTGCGCCCACAACTGCTCGATCGCTTCGGAATGCACGCCGAGATTCACACCGTCAAAGAACCACCTCTACGGGTCAAAATCGTGGAACAGCGTGCGGAATTTGATGGCAATCCCCTCTCGTTTTTAGAGAAATACAACTTAGAACAGGAAGAACTGCAAAGAAAGCTAGTGGAGGCCCAGAATCTTTTGCCTTCTGTGGAGCTTGATTATGATCTGCGGGTGAAAATTTCCGAGGTTTGTTCCGAGTTAGACGTGGACGGATTGCGCGGCGATATCGTTACCAATCGCGCCGCTAAAGCTCTGGCCGCTTTGGAAGGACGGACAACTGTGACGGTAGATGATATCCGTCGGGTAATTGTTCTCTGTTTACGTCACCGTTTGCGGAAAGATCCGCTAGAATCGATCGATTCTGGTTATAAAGTCTTGAAAGCTTTTAATCGCGTCTTTGGATTAGAAGAAAATTCCTAAATCTAATTCACCCTCTCTGCGAAGAGAGGGTTTTTGACTGGATTTAGAGATGAAGGCCAAAAAGGGCTAGATGTGGCCAAATAAGCTAGAATTTTATCGATCGCTGTTATTCTCTGGGGGAATGTCCATGTGGGTTGAAAGTATAAAACTCGAAAACATTAAATGCTTCCAGAATCAAGAGATTAAATTTATTAGTAATCCCGATAATAAACGTCGTCAGGATGCTAAACCTTGTCGTTGGATCACTTTATTGGGAGAAAATGGAGTAGGAAAAAGCACGATTTTACAGGCTTTAGCTTTGCTGCTCGCCGGACCAGAAGCAGCGAAAGAATTATTACCACGTCCGACTGGTTGGATATGTAATCCCAAGACACCGGGTAAATTAACCGCAGTGCTTCATCAAGAAGATGGGGATGCGGGAAAATTTGGTACGGATAAAACTCGAAAAACTTTTGCTTATTCCTATTTTGTTACAGGCAAGGAAAGGTTAGAGTTAGGAGGCAGTAAGGACAAACAAACCTATACAGAACCAGCATTAATCGAAGAAAATACTAAAATTTTGAGTTGGTTGCGAGCCAATGCTTTTGCCTCCGATAATCATGGTTGGTTTGCCGTCGGTTATGGAGCTTTCCGTCGTTTGACACGAGTGAGTCAAGTGATTATTCCTAGTCTTGAACCTCCGAAACGCTCTAGCAACTTTTTCAGCCAATTTAATGAGGATACATCTTTAAGTTCTTTTGAGAGATGGATGGTGTATTTAGATTATCGAATAGCCAAAAATCCCACAGATATTCAAGCCAAACAAATGAAAAAAATCGGTGAAGAAGCAATTACTAAACTGTTACCTGGTAATGTAGAAATTGCTGAAGTAACTGCCGATGGCTTGATTCAGTTTCTAGTTAACGGCCAAAAAGTTCCAACCATTAGTTTATCCGATGGTTTTCGGAGTATGATTGCTTTAGCTGGGGATTTAATTTGGCGATTATTACAATCCTTCCCCGATCTAGATAACCCCACAGAGGCTTCTGGAGTCGTCTTAATCGATGAGTTAGATATTCATTTACATCCTTCTTGGCAAAGGGAAATTGCTGGATGGTTACAGGAAGTTTTTCCCAAGCTTCAATTCTTTGTCGCTACTCATAGTCCTTTAATCGCTGCCGGTGCGGGGCCAAATTCTTTAACCCTACGAATCGATCTGGTAGCGTGTGAATTAGAGATTGTAGAAATTCATTATAAAGAATTAGCGGCTAATGTTGATCGTACTTTAACAAGTTCTGCTTTTGGTCTGAAATCAACCTATCCCACTGATACAGAAAATAAAATTAAGCGTTACCACCAACTAAATCGTAAAAAGAAAAATCTGGCGGCAGCAGAAAAGCAAGAATATGAACAACTGTCATTATTTGTTGGAGAAGTTAAACCCTTTGGCGAAATCAGTCAACCTAATAGTTTAGAATCCCGAATTGATGCCTTACTAGAGGAGCGTTTATCTTGATTGCTGTCACCAGAATATCAGAGCCACCCGTATTAGCTAAAAATGTCGCTCGTTGGCTAGAGGCTTTAGAATCAATAAAATCAAACAACAAGGCAACTAAAGCTCAAATTAACCAAGCACAAAATAAATACAGTCATCCGCAAGTTAAAGACGCATTAGTTAAAATGTTTAATGGGAAATGCGCTTACTGTGAAAGTAAGATTATAGTGGTAACTTACGGAGCGATCGAACATTTTTATCCAAAAAGCCAGTATCCTGATCTGACTTTTACTTGGGAGAATTTACTGCTTTCTTGTGATAAATGTAATGATGCCAATCACAAAGGCACAAATTTTCCTCTCGATGATATCACAGGAAATCCTCTGTTAATAGACCCCACGGATGGAGTAACCGATCCGAATACACATCTTGAATTTGTTTGGGATGAAATGGCAAAATTGGCCAGTGTTTATGGTCGGGATCGACGTGGTCAAATTGTTGAAGATTTGTTCGATCTCAATGGTATGCGTGGACGAAAAGAATTAATTAACTATCGTAGTCAATATATTAAAAGGTTGTTAGCATTATTACGTTTCGCAAAACAAGGAGACTCGGAGGCTTTATCTTTACTGCAAGAAGCTTGTCAATCGGGAGCGGAATATTATGCTTTTGCTAGTATTTATATACTGCCTCATTTGCCTCCCTAAAATCAGGGGTAATTATTATCTACAGTCTGAAAAACAAAATTTCTTGCTTATTATTCTCACCCTACTTGATATTTATGTCTCGTCCTGTTGTTTATTTTGCCGTTACTAATCATGGTTTTGGCCATGCCGTCCGCAGTGCTTCGGTAGTAGCTAATATTATTGAACTTAATCCCGAAATTTTGCCGATATTAGTCACCACTGCTCCGCGCTGGTTATTAGATTCCTATATATCCGGAGAATATATTCAAAGACATCGGGGGTTTGATGTGGGAGTAATCCAATCGGATAGTTTAACGATGGATAAATTAGCTACTAAGGAAAAATTAGAACAAATAATTGCTCAATCTAGGGCAGTTATTGCCAGTGAAGTTAATTTTATTAAAACTAATCGTGTGGGTTTAGTTGTGGCTGATTTACCACCTTTAGCGGCACCAATTGCCAAAAGCGCGGGGCTTCCTTGTTGGATGATTGGTAACTTTGGTTGGGATTTTATCTATCGTGATTGGGGTGAAGAATTTGCCAGTATTAGTGATTGGATCAGTCGTTGTTATAATCAATGCGATCGCTTATTTAAACTGCCTTTAGCAGAAGCAATGACAGCATTTCCCCGTGTTACCGAGGCAGGTTTAACCGGGGGTACACCCCGCTACAGTGAAGAACAATTACGACAGGAATTTAAGCTAAATGCCCCTAAAGAAAAAACTATTTTATTGAGTTTTGGGGGGTTAGGATTAGAAGCAATTCCCTATGATAACCTCGCCAGTTTTCCCGATTGGCAATTTATCACTTTTGAAAAAAACGCCCCCGAATTGCCCAATTTAGTCCGCTTACAGGATAAACCAGATCGGAGCTATCGTCCTGTGGATTTTATGCCCCTGTGCGATCAAATTATTTCCAAACCGGGATATAGTACCTTTGCCGAAGCTTTAAAATTAGAGGTTCCGATTGTTTCTCTGACGCGAGAAGGTTTCGCCGAATCAGCGATTTTATTGGCTGGAATCCAAGATTATAGTTATCATCAAATTATTAGCAGTGAAGAATTTTTTCAAGGTAATTGGGACTTTTTACGCCAAGCTCCCCAACCGCCAAGATTAAAGGTTAAACTGCCTAAAGATGGTGCAGAATCGATAGCGAGAGCTATCGTAGAATACTTTGAGGGGCGATAAAAATGATTAACTTAGCCAATTTAACCTTGGATGATTAGCGGTGAATTTAGTTATCGGTCAGTCGGCCCTAGTTTATTGAACAAAGTCCTAGAAATCAGCCAAATTACCGCGCTATTTTTTGACAATCACATTCGGGATAATCAGGGCAGTATCAGCCTCAAAATCGTCAAAAACACCGATAACCCCCCAGGAAAGTTGACGGCGAACCGGAGCAGAGAACTAGGGAGACAGAAACAAGATCGGGCAGAAAGCCGATACTTGTTACAATAGTTTACAAATCACCCTGCCTTGTCACCGAACTATGTCCGAACAGATGATCTCCCCGGAGACGCAAACCCCAGAAGCGATTACTGTTGAAGTGCAGCCGGTCCATATTCCCGAAGAACATCGGGAAGATACCGGCCCCATGGATGACAACGTAGCCGAGAGTTGGCGCTACAATCCCCAAGTTATTAACGACTATTACCGTCGGCGACCTCTAGAAGTTGTGGGGAGATTAATCGAAATTGCCCTGCCGGTTTTATCTTTTGTCATCGGTATCTGGTGGGATAAACTGCGGGGAAAATCGCCAAAAAATGAAATTAGACGGGCCGTACAATTGCGGGAAATGTTGACCAAATTGGGACCCACCTATATTAAGATCGGTCAAGCTCTCTCTACCCGGCCTGATTTAGTACCGCCTTTATATTTAGAAGAATTAACCACTCTCCAGGATCAAATCCCCTCTTTTCCTAACGAAATTGCCTATCGTTTTATCGAAGAAGAATTAGGTTATTCTCCCGAAGAAATTTATGCAGAATTATCCCCCAATCCCATAGCGGCCGCTTCCCTAGGACAAGTTTATAAAGGTAAATTAAAAACCGGAGAGAAAGTCGCCGTTAAAGTACAGCGTCCCGATTTGATTCGCTGTATAACTTTAGATGTGTATATCATGCGTAGTTTGGCGACTTGGGTGAAAGGTAATATTAAAAGACTTCGCTCCGATTTAGTGGCAATTACCGACGAATTAGCCGCTCGTATTTTTGAAGAAATTAATTATCTTCACGAAGGACAAAACGCCGAAAAATTCGCTCAACTTTATGGTCACATTGCCGAAATTTACATCCCCAAAATCTACTGGAAATATACCGGGAGACGGGTTTTAACCATGGAGTGGGTGGACGGCACAAAATTAACTAATATCAAAGAAATTCAAGCTCAGGGTATTGATGCCACCCACTTAGTTAATGTGGGGGTGCAGTGTTCTTTGCGTCAATTACTTGAACACGGATTTTTCCATGCAGATCCCCATCCGGGTAATTTATTAGCGACTCCCGACGGTAAATTAGCTTATCTTGATTTCGGCATGATGAGCAATATTGAACCCTATCAACGCTACGGTTTAATCGAAGCGGTGGTGCATTTAGTCAACCGGGATTTTGAGTCTTTGGCCAAGGATTACGTTAAGTTAGACTTCCTGTCACCAACTACCAATTTAGAGCCAATTGTTCCCGCTTTTTCGGAAGTTTTCGGTAATGCTTTAGGGGCGAGTGTGGCAGAATTAAACTTTAAAAGTATCACCGATAAAATGTCGGCGATGATGTATGAGTTTCCCTTTCGAGTTCCTGCCTATTATGCCCTGATTATTCGCTCAATGGTGACTTTAGAGGGAATAGCGATTGGCATCGATCCTAATTTTAAGGTACTGAGTAAAGCCTATCCTTACATTGCTAAACGTCTGCTCACCGATCCTTCCACGGAGTTGCGAGATTCCCTGCGGGATTTATTATTTAAAGATGGTACTTTTCGCTGGAATCGTTTAGAAAATCTCTTGCGTAATGCTAAAGATTCTAATGATTTTAACTTCGAGAAAGTCACCGATCAAGCGTTAGATTTTCTCCTTTCAGACAGGGGTATATTTATCCGCGAAAAATTAGTTAATGAGTTAGTCAATGCGCTCGATAACTTCGGTCGTCGAACTTGGTTTAATCTCACGGTTAATTTCCGGGAACAGGTGGGTTTAGCGGTGCAAGAAACTCCCCCAGAATTATTAGGTGATGCCAAGACTTTTGAGCATCTTCGCAACATCTTTAGTATTTTACAGGAAACAAAAGGATTCGATGCCATGGCTATGGTGCCAGTGATGACTAAACTAATCGCTAAACCGGAAACCCAACAGATGGGACAAAAAATTGCTGAAGGTTTACTGCAAAAATCCCTAGCGCGTTTGATTCGTTACCTAGTTCTCGAATTCGATACACCAAATCATCAGCAAAATGGAGAATTACCGAAAGCTTTACCCGCTGCCGATTAACCTCTGTTCGGTCAATAAATGCCGTGAAATAAATTTCACGGCTACGAGAAAAACGCTAAACTGTTTTTAAAGTTTTTTTATCCTAGCCGGTTAACGGGGTTTAAAGGTGACTTGTAAACCGTCCCGGGGGTGGGGAGTGGGGATAGAGGTGAGGGTCAGATCTTGATTGGGGAGTAATTGCCAATCGTATTTTTCTACTAAACGGACGGCTAAAATTTTCATCTCTAAACGAGCGAATTCCTTGCCGATACATTCGCGCAATCCCGCACCAAAGGGGATATATCCGTAGGGTTTTTCCTCGGCTAAAAAGCGATCGGGATCGAAGGTTTCAGGATGGGAATAAATATTATTATCTTTATGGGTATTGGTGATTTGATACTGCACTACCCATCCTTTCGGCAAATGATAACCGTTAAATTGACAGTCTTCTATTACCCGACGGAATCCTCCTCCCACGGGTGGAGTAAAACGTAAAGCTTCCTTTAAAACGCGATCTAAATAGGTCATCTGTTTGAGGGTATCGACGCTTAAAGGAGTGGATAGATCAAAATTAGTTATTTCCTCAAGGACAAGCTGAAAAATATCGGGATGCAGTGCCATTTGTAGGCAGAAAGTGGCGATAGCAGAGGTTAAAGTTTCATGACCAGCAAAGAGTAATAATAGCACTTGATCCTTTAATTCCGCTAAGGATAAACTTTCACCGTTTTCGTCTTTAGCTTGTAAAAGGATAGCAAGAGCATCCTGGCCAGGGTCATCATTTTTTTGTCTTTCTAAAATGATAGTTTCTATGGCTTCTAGTAATTCTTCTCGACAGCGTAATGCTTTGCCGAAAGCTGTCCAGGGAAGGGGAAGAGGAAGGGTAAATAGTCCCGCGCACCAAGTATCAAAAGCTTCTCCTAATTTGGTAGCAGAACCCTGGTCAAGACCGACAAATAATTTACAGGCAATATCGAGGGTATAGTTTCTTAATTCATGATACCATGACAGGGTTTTTGCGGTTTGCCAACGCTCTAAATAGCGAGCGGTAATTGTTTCTACCGTAGGGATATAACTTGCTAGGGACCGGGGTTGAAAAGCTTGATAGATTAAGCGACGACGGGAAGCGTGAACATCTCCCGTATGCACCGCTAAAGATGCGCTACCTAGGAGAGTTTTGGTACTTTTAGGCCAAGTTGCCGCAAAGTATTTATTCTCGTTGCTGAGGAGAAACCGGTTAGCTTCGGCACCGGATAAAATAATCGTGGGACTGCCAAAAATATGAGTGCGGAAAAGTTGACCATATTTATTATGACGTTTACTGGCAAAATCCCCATCGGTCAAAAAAGCGATTGTTTCTCCTAATAGGGGTAATCCGAAACTGCCGGGGGGTAGGGGTAAATCGTTGCTTATAGTCATCGCTGCCTCTAGGGTAAAACTAATCATTTGCCGTCGATTAACCCTGTTTATTTTAACCTAAAGCACCGGAGAATTCATCCCCTAATCTAGCCTAGCAATTAGCGATCGCACTCAGCAACGGTAAGCACCTAAGCAAAATTAATTACACATCTTACCAGTCAACAGTAAGAATTGCCGCCAATTGACATTTTTTAAGATCGCCGCCATAATTAGCCGTTGCTAATAATAATTCGCGGCAAACGATGCTTAAACCCGCAGAGAATTTCCCAGGATATTGTACCTAAATCCCGCGCCCAATCGTCGGCGGTAATGCACTGTGGTCCGTCTTTACCGATAAGTGTGACGATTTCCCCTGTTTTTACCTCTGGAATCTCGCTCACGTCAATCATTAACTGATCCATGGTTATCGCGCCGATTTGGGGTACTAAACGTCCTCTCAGGGATACTTTTAAACGATTGGAGAGATTGCGGGGAATTCCATCGGCGTAACCGATACCGACCACAGCAATACGGGTGTCTTTTGCCGCTATGTACTGATGACCATAACTCACTCCGGAGCCGGCGGCAATGGTTTTGACTTGAGCAATGCGCGCTTTTACTTGTAGGACGGGTTGCAAAGGGACTTTATCGGTGAGATGATCGGCGGGATAAAGACCGTAGAGAGCTAATCCGACTCTAACTCGATCGTAGTGCAGAGATCGATCGCTTAGGGTAGCGGCAGAGTTGGCTAAATGCAGACAGGGAGGATGATAACCTTTTGATCTTAACTCGGCGATCGCTTGTTGGAATCTTTGCCGTTGTAACTGCATGATCTCGGGATTGGGATCGTCAGCCGTGGCAAAATGCGAGTATATACTGGCAATTTTCAGGTTAGGAGCCTCTAAAACCTGTTCGACGAATTTGGTGCCGTTGTGCCATGGTGTGCCTAAGCGAGACATTCCCGTATCTAGTTTGATATGAACCGGCAGCCGCTGCTCTAAGCGTCTCATCACGCTGGCAAAAATTTGTACCTGTTCGATTTGCACCAGGGTGGGTTGCAATTGCCAATGGGCTAAGGCTGCCACTTCTTCTGGGGTATTGACTGCCCCTAAAATCATAATTGGGGCAACGATTCCCGCTTCCCGTAGTTCGATACCTTCCCCGATAGTCGCGATGGCTAAAGATTGCGCTCCAGCTTCTAAAACGCTGTTAGCCACCTTAACTGCCCCGTGTCCGTAAGCATCGGCTTTAATTACCGCCATTAATTCCGTTTTTGGGGCTAATAAGGCCTTGACTTTTCGCACGTTTTGTTGTAATGCCGAGCGATCAATCTCTACCCAAGCACGATAGCGAATTGCTTCCGACAATTGATAATCATGACGGTTTTTGGGCGGATTGATAATTTTTGGTTCGATGCTAAACACCACTCGCTCACTCCTTTGCACACATAACCCAATTTATCACAGATGTCGGGGTGAAGACCCTCGTACTGACAGGATGAAACCCCGACCAATATAAAACAGCGAAGCACGATTAAATCCTTGACAATTTAGCCTTGCATAGCTTACCATAGTAAATTTAGTTTGGTAAACAAGATATTAAAAGCGTTTAAGTACAGAATCTATCGTGCGACTCGTTCCTACCAAAAGTCTAACAGACGTGGGTAGGACAAGGTTGAGAACCTTGATAACTCAATAACCGTGAAGGTGAAAGTCCTTTCCTCCAGATGATGGAGTGACAGCATAACCCCTTCCTGTGGAGAACGGTCATCAAAATGGGAAAAGCGGGGTTAAATGGCAGTAAAGATGAGTCTGACATCAAAACCTGTCTAGCATCTAACTATGTGTATGAATAAGAACTTCCGTCAGAAGTATCGTCACTGAAACCTAGCCTACACAGATTATTGGCTGGCAACAAAATGTTAACAAGCTAACGTACTGGGAAAAGATAGAGTTCAACCAGAATCATCTACACAGCTTCGGTATAGAGGAAGACACTAAAGTTAGGAATACGGTTGTTGGGAACGAAGTAATCCTTATGAATCTCTTAGATAGGTCGAAATCTAAGTAGTAACCAGCGTAAGACTCATATAGGAAAGGATTGTGTAAGAAGCCAACGCCTATCTGTAATAGATAAGGATATGCTGACGTACACACTGTTCAATGGAATGAATGGTCTTAAGTAGTAATGAAAAAGTTATGAACACGGCAACAAAACCGATGTATGAATGGAAGGACATCAACTGGCGAAAAGCTGAAAGATGTGTTTTTAAGTTATCAAAAAGAATATTCAAAGCCAGTCAACGGGGTGATGTCAAATTAGTCCACAAATTACAAAGGCTACTCCTAAAAAGCTGGTACGCCAAACTGATAGCCGTCAGACGGGTTAGCCAAGATAATCAAGGCAAGAAAACCGCAGGGGTAGATAGGATAAAATCCTTAACACCCAAACAAAGAATGGCACTTGTCAATAATCTAAAACCTGGCAATAAATCAAAACCAACTCGTAGAGTATGGATACCAAAACCCAATACGGATGAAAAGCGACCTCTAGGGATTCCCACCATGTACG
Source organism: Microcystis sp. T1-4 (assembly GCF_000297435.1). Lineage (GTDB taxonomy): Bacteria > Cyanobacteriota > Cyanobacteriia > Cyanobacteriales > Microcystaceae > Microcystis. The sequence continues at coordinate 51,667 of NZ_CAIP01000146.1, forward strand.
AACGGGCATTACAAGCCTTAGTAAAACTGGCATTAGAACCCGAATGGGAAGCAAAATTTGAACCTAACAGTTATGGATTTAGACCAGCACGTTCAGCCCATGACGCAATCGGAGCAATCTACATAAGCATCAACAAAAAGCCCAAATATGTGCTAGATGCGGACATAAGTAAATGCTTTGATAAAATAAACCACCAGAAACTACTGACAAAACTTCAAACTTACCCCAAGCTAAGACAACAAATCAAAGCATGGCTAAAGAGTGGAGTCATGGATGGAAAAAACCTATTCCCTACCAATGAAGGCACACCACAGGGAGGTGTAATCTCCCCTTTACTAGCTAACATAGCCTTACACGGCATGGAAGAAAGAGTTAAGCAATATGCAAGAACTCTGAAAGGCAATAAATCCAAAAATGAACAAGCCTTAACCCTAATCAGATATGCAGATGATTTTGTTATCCTGCACGAAGATTTAAAGGTAATAAAGGAATGTCAAGAAATCATTAAACAATGGTTAGCAGAAATGGGGCTAGAACTGAAGCCTAGTAAAACAAGAATATCCCATACTCTTGAAACTTATGATGATTACGTTGGATTTGATTTTCTCGGATTCAACATCAGGCAATACCAAGTCGGAAAACATCACGGGGCAAAAAGTAGTAAAGGAGTCAAACTAGGTTTTAAAACCCTAATCAAGCCTAGTGCTGAAAAAGTCAAGTCCCATCTAAAGAAATTGGGAGAAGTAGTAAATAGTCAGAAGTCATCCCCACAGGATGCCTTAATCAAACGACTCAATCCAATCATTAGAGGATGGAGCAATTACTATTCATCAGTAGTAAGCTCAAAAACATTCACAGATTGTGATTACTACTTCTTTGAAAAACTCAAGAGATGGGCATACAGACGACACCCAATGAAAAACAAAACTTGGATAATGCGTAAATATTGGCATACTGAGGGAAAAGATAATTGGGTATTCAGCACAAGAGGAGGTAAAAACCCCTTCAAACTGGCAAGACACCTAGATACAAAAATCGTAAGATACGTCAAGGTGAAAGGGGATAAAAGTCCCTATGATGGGGATTTAATATACTGGAGTAGTCGAATGGGTAAACACCCAGAAATGCCACCAGAAAAAGCTGTTCTACTCAAAAGACAGCAAGGACGTTGTGCATATTGTGGACTATATTTCCAAGATGGAGACATACTCGAAACCGACCACATTATCCCTAAATCAAAAGGGGGTAAAAACAATCGAGATAATAAACAGTTACTCCATCGACATTGCCACGATTCTAAAACTGCATTAGATAAAACTGGTACTCATGACAAAGAGCCATTGGAGAGAGGAGCGGTGTGAGGTGAAAGTCTCACGCACCGTTTTGAAGCCGAGCCAGAATGGTGACATATCTGGCTTAGGGCAACCGACAAGCGAGCAATCAGTTTTGCTTGCCAAGTCGTTTGGCTGTGCTAGATGGTTTTACAATTACGCCCTAAACTTGACATCTGAAACTTACAAGCAAACTGGAAAAGGATTAAGCAGAGACGAAATAATTAAGCTGCTGCCTTCCCTAAAAAAAGAGCATGAGTGGTTAAGCGAAGTACCATCGCAGGTATTACAGCAAGCCGCTTTAAATCTTTCTAGTGCTTTCCTTAATTTCTTTGAAGGTAGAGCTAAATATCCTAACTTCAAGAAAAAGCAAAATAGGCAGTCGATTAGATTTCCTCAACACTGTAAGTTAAAAAATGATGTTCTGGTATTGCCTAAAATTGGTGAAGTCTATTGCCAAGTTTCACGGCAACCAGAGGGAGACTTAAAGTCTGTTACGGTTTCAGTTAATCCATCAGGAGAATATTTCGCATCTTGTCTTTATGATGATGGTCAGGATTTACCCCAAAAATCATCAGAAGGAAAAGCTATCGGGATAGATGTTGGACTAACCCATTTTGCTATTACATCAGATGGGACTCAACATGGGAATCCTCAATACTATCGTAAGTACGAACAAAGATTAGCGAGGAGACAAAAGAAACTAAGCCGCAAGCAAAAAGGCTCTAACAACCGAAATAAAGCTAGAGTTAAAGTGGCTAAAGTTCACTCTAAAATCGTTCGTTGTCGTGAAGACTTCCTCCACAAACTAAGTCGTAAATTAGTTGACGAAAACCAAGTCATAGTGGTAGAAAATCTGGCAGTCAGAAACATGGTCAAAAACCCTAAACTAGCAAAATCAATTAGTGATGCTAGTTGGGGTCAATTCTGTACTATGTTAAAATACAAGGCTGAATGGGAAGGAAAAATCTATATAGAAGTAGATAGATTCTTTCCTAGCTCTAAGACTTGTAGTAACTGTTTAAATCCTGTTGATAGTTTGAGTTTAGATATTCGTAGTTGGCAATGTCCTAAGTGTGGAGAAACCCACGATAGAGATATCAATGCCGCTAAGAATATTCGGGATGAAGGTTTACGAATTTTGGCGGTAGGGCATACCGCTACTGCTTCTGGAGGGAGAGTAAGACCAAGTAAAGGCACTGCTTTTGCAAGGCATCTCCCCGTGAACGAAGAATCCCTCGCATGAGTGCGATGGGAGTGTCAAACCAAAAGAAAACCGAGAGGGCTAGGAAAAAAGCCGGAAACTCCTCTGGATTTCCTCCTTTTTCCAGGCGGAATCTGGGTTTTAAGATGAATGGGATGTTAGGAAGTTCCCGAAAAAATTGGCAGTTAGGGTTATCGGTGTTAGGGGTTAGGGTTTTTTCGTAGAGAATGAACAGTAACGGGTAATCAGTGACAAGAAAGTAGCAAAGTTTTCACCTAACACTGTCTCCCTTGGACAAAAGTGAAGTTAACTATAGGGTAGAGACTGGATAGCCTCTCTTCCTCGCTTTCGCAACTGGAGAGAAACTAAACGGTTTTGTCAGCTTGCCAGTGAGACTTGAAGGAAAATGTTTTTACAGCCTAGACTTTAAGATAAAATTATATCCAACTGGATGCAGTATAGGAGTTTACCCAATGTCTAACGAAACTGTTACTTATTCCCTAGAAGCTGTCCTCACAAGGATTGAGGGAAAGATCGATAAGATTGATGAGCGCTTGAC
>NZ_CAIP01000145.1 GCF_000297435.1 Microcystis sp. T1-4
GATACAAATCTCTTGGAAATGGTTAATAATCTTTTGGAAGTTTATTGTTATGAAAACGGCGAAAAGACACTTAATTTTACTAAATTAAAGATTATCGATATTCTCGAAGAAGTCTGTCAGCAGTTAACTCCCCTTGCCCGAGAAAAAGGACTCGAATTAAGCTTAAATGCCGAAAATGCCGGGGAAATTTTCCTAACTGGCGATCGCTTGGAACTGCGGCGCGTTTTTACCAATCTCATCGGCAATGCGATTAAATTTACCCAAAAGGGTGATGTGAAAATTCATCTCATCCCAGCTACAGAGGAAGATACTTTTGTCACCATTGTCGTCGAGGATACTGGTATAGGCATTTCAGCAGAAGAACTACCCCGGATTTTCGAGCGCCTGTACTCCAGTTCCCCAGACAGTTCCAACAATGGGTTAGGACTTTATCTCTCCCGTCGCATTATCGATGCTCATGGGGGAACTATTGCCGTCACCTCAGAATTAGAACGGGGTAGTAGCTTTTCTGTCCGTTTGCCCGCCTATAACGATCAATAATAGAAAAAATACTTTCTGCCGAGCGGTCACTGTTAATGGCTTCTAATTGGGATATCTTGTTAATGCAAGCGGCGCGTCAGGGTAATCTCGCGCGGGTTCAAGCTTTACTGAGTCAGGGGGCAAATGTCAACGCCACCGATAGCCAAAATACTACGGCTTTAATCTATGCCGTGCAGGGGGGTCATGGGGAAATTGTGGCGATTTTGCGAGAATTTGGGGCTGATATCAACAAAAGTAAACAACCCCAAGGTTTAAGCCCTCTCATGTTAGCGGCTGCCCTCAATCACGGTGAAATCCTCGCTCAATTAATCGCCGTCGGCGCTAATGTCAATCAGGTCAATCAAGATGGTACGCCAGCACTAATGATTGCTGCTTATAAGGGTCATACAGCGATCGCAGAACAGTTATTAACCGCCGGCGCTCGGGTCAATATGCGCGATCGGGATGGAGATACGGCTTTATCTGTAGCGATCAAACAAAATTACGCCGCCATCGTCCGTTTACTGCTAGATCGTGGTGTAGATGAAGAAATCCGTCAAGAAGCTTGGTTAGAGGCTCTCGTCGCTAATCGCCAGGAAATCCTCGAATTATTTATTAGCCGTGGTCTGCCCCTCGATTTTCCCACTTTATCTGGGGAAACTCCCCTAATTTTGGCTGTAGAGAGGGGAAATCTCGGCAGCGTACAAACTTTACTGCAAGCGGGAGCAAATCCGAATATCAGCACGGAGGAGGGAGAAACTGTCCTGATGATCGCCGCTGCTGAGGGATATTTCCATATTGTCCGACTTTTACTCGCTCAGGGGGCCAGTGTTGACGATCAAAATCAGGCGGGAGAAACGGCCCTGCATTTAGCGACCATCGAAGGACATTTAGAGATCGTCCAGGCCTTACTACAAGCAGGCGCTTTTGTCAATCACTGTAACCATTTTGGTGATACACCCCTGATCATCGCCACCGTGCAGGGATACGAAGCGCTCGTTTTAGAATTGTTAAAACAGGGCGCGGATCCTAACCTAACTCAGCAGGGAGAAACACCGTTAACTTTAGCTCTACAGCGCCAATTTAGGGAAATCTGCCGTTATCTCCTCGACTACGGGGCCAATCCCAACACCGTTTATCCCGATGGCAAAACCGTCCTCATGAAAGCTTGTGAGGGCAATAATAGTCAATTGGTGCGCAGGCTAATCGATATCGGTGCCGATGTCAATCAACTCGATTTTAGCGGCGCTTCCGCTTTAATGTGGGCGAGTTATCACGGTTGTCTCGACACGGTTAAAGTCTTGTTAGACGGGGGAAAGGTGAACTTAAATCAGAAAAATCAAGGGGGAATGACCGCTTTAATGTTAGCTAAATTTAATCACCATCAGGCGATCGTTTCTTTATTACAACAAGCGGGAGCGATCGAGTAAGCTGCCCGCGAATTTAAATTGCTTGTTGAGATGAGGCGATCGGCGATCGGCAGGAGATAGGGTTTTAGGGTTTTAGGGTTTTAGGGTTTTAGTTGAAATTCCCCCACTTCCCCACTTCATAATTCATAATTCATAATTCATAATTCCCATCTCCCCACTTCCCCACTTCCCCGCGAGAAACTTTTTGCCGCAAACCCTAGATAGTCAACAGCTGACCATGACCACGGTGATATTATCGGAACCGCCGGCTTTTTTGGCCGCTGCCACTAAATTCTCGACAATTTCCTGACAATCGGCACCGGTTTGCAAATAATCGCTAATTTCCCGGTCGGACAGTTCTTCCGTCAAACCATCACTACAGAGAATTAAACTATCGCCGGATTGCACATCGAGGGGAGATACCGTCACTGGGGGCAAATCGCGACGACCGAGACATTGGAATAAAATGTGTCGCCAAGGGTGGTTTTTTGCTTCTTCTTGGGACAGATCGCCCATTTTTACCGCCCTAGCTATCCAAGTATGATCCTCCGTCACCTGTTCTAATTTTTGCTCACGAAAGCGATAGAGACGGGAATCACCAATATGGGTGTACCAAGAGCCATCATCTCGGAAGATAGCCATGACTAGGGTTGTCCCCATGTCCTGTCTTTCGGGATTTTTCAGTTGGTCTTCGATAATCTTCTCGTTAGCGGCAGTAATTGCCTCCTGGAGCAATTCCCCAGCAGTCAGGGACGAATTCCAGTGTTCTTCTAGATGAGCTTGGATAGTTGTAGTGGCGATTTGACTAGCTTCCTGGCCTCCCGCATGACCCCCCATACCATCGGCAACGATAAAAAAGCGCCGCTCGGGGTCGATATAATAACTATCCTGATTAGCCGATCGCACTACACCAGGATCGGTTATTCCTCCAAAAGAAAGATTGTTCATGGAAATTTCTGCTTTTAACACAATATTTATTATCCCGTGATCGATTACATCATGCGATCCTGACGTTCAATTTTTCGCCAAAGTCTTACAAGAGCTATCCCCGGCAGCAGCGAAATCGCCATCGGCACTAAAGTTAACCAACCAAAACCACTGACCAATAGAAGCGTCGCTGAGATAAGTAAAGCACTGATCAGTAAAGTGTAGTTAGTTCCCATTTGAATCATACCCAATCGTCGCAAAAGTCGATCGGATTCGCTGGAACGCACCCGGACTCGGATATCACCCCGTTCTAATTTTTCGATCGTATCATCGATGCGTCGGGGTAAACTCAGGGCGGTGCTGCTCACTTGGGCCGCTTGCCGTCCTAACTCATCGAGGATATTACTGCCATTATTTCCTGTCATATCATTTACTAATTGCAGGGCAAAAGGTTGGGCCACTTCCATAAAGTTAAATTCGGGATCGAGTCCTTTGCCTACCCCTTCCAGGGTAGAAAATGCCCGCATGACGAAGGTAAAGGTAGCGGGAAAGCGAAAAGGTTGATCGTAGGCGATTTCATAGAGATCATCGCTGATAGAGGCTACGGATTGCTCCTCAAAGGGTTTATCCATGAAGTTATCGAGCATATACTGGATCGATCGCCGCACTGCTCCCATATCACCATTGGCAGTTAATGCTCCTAGATCCACTAGAGAAGTGACCACGCGATCGGCATCTTTTTGGGCAATTCCAAAGAGAGTCTGCATTAATTTTTCGCGCACGTTGGTTTTAATTTGTCCCATCATGCCGAAATCGTAGAAAATTAAGGAGCCATCACTATCAACGGCGATATTGCCGGGGTGAGGATCCGCGTGAAAAAAGCCGTTGTTGAGTAGTTGAATTAGATAGGCTTTTGCCCCTAGTTTAGCCAACAATTTGCGATCGAGTCCGGCCGCTTCTAGGGCCTCATAATGACTAATTTTGATGCCGGGGAGATATTCTAGGGTTAAAACCTGGGGAGAGGTGTAGCGCCAATAGACTTTTGGTACTTTCACCCAATCTTCCCCGCGAAAATTACGGCGAAAAGTGTCAGCGTTACGACCTTCGTTAAGATAATCGGTTTCTTCCCAGAGAATTTTACAGCATTCTTCATAAATACCCGTCCAATCGCGACCTTTACCCCATTTGGGGTGATTTTGGAAGTATTGGGCGATTTTTTTCAGGATAGCCAGATCGATACTAAATAATTTTTTTAATCCGGGCCGTTGGACTTTGACCACCACATCTTCCCCGGTCTTCAGTTGGGCCCGGTGAACTTGCCCTAAACTAGCGGCTGCCAGGGGAATAGGATCGAAGCTTTTAAAGAGTTGATTGAGGGGTTTACCGAAGGATACCTCGATAATTTTGCTGGCCTGTTCGTAGGTAAATGCGGGAACCTGATCCTGTAGTTTCGAGAGTTCTTCCACATATTCGAGGGGAAAAAGATCAGCCCGGGTGGAGAACAGTTGGCCGACTTTAATAAAAGTCGGTCCCAATTCTAGCATGGTTTCCCGAATCCAAGCGGCTTGTTTTCTGCGTCTGCCGGCGAGTTTTTCTTGGCTATAGCCGCCGTTATAGCTCCATTTTTTACCGTTGAGCCAGAATTGATAAAGTACAGTCAGAACGAATCGCCAAATATCTAGACGACGACGATTGATCGAATAGTTTTCTCGATTCCAACGATAGCTATTTTTGGCGACTTGGAGGGCCGGCATTGCTGGGTTTAACTCTGGGGTAACGGGGACGGGTAGAAGGGCTGACACGCAATTTTTGGGGCTTTAAAGCGACTAAAAGAGGTTTTTGGGTTAATTACGGTGGTTTTTTAGTTCCGAGCGCAATTGGGCGATTTCGGCCCGCATTTCGTCGATGTTTTCCTGCACATCGGCACTAGAAGGACCACCGGACTCTGTATCAGTATATACTCCCTTTTCCACGGCTCGCTCGGCTCTCATTTGCACTTCTTCGACGAATTGCCGCAGGTTTTCCCGTTGTTCGGCATCAAATTTGCCTAATTCGCTTAAAGCGTTGGTCAACGCGTCTTCTAGCTGTTCACTGACCACTTCAGCGATCGCTCGTCCGAGGAAAAAGGCGTGAATAACGGGGTTAGTCATAATCTTAAATGGATGTTTTCGCTTGCTGGGTTTTGTGAACGGGAAGGGCAGTATCTAAATTCCCTAACTACTAGGTTAGGCGACAGAACCAGAAAAGGCAAATCGTTTTTCTGAAAACGGGGGTTAGACGGGGGGTTAATCGACAAAATTAAGGGAAAGAAAAGGCTCTAAGGCGGTAAAGTCCGGTTCGATCTCGTCGGGAATTATCGCTGAAATCAACCCGATTAGCGAAATAATAGTGTCATCAACAATATCGGTCTCAGGAGAGTTAAGATGCTCAGAAAACGTTTATTAATCCCCTTAATACTATCCCTAGTCACTTTTGGCCTAGTGGTGGCCTGTAATTCCGGCACTCCCACCAGTCAAACTAACCCCAGTCCCGCCGAAAAGGCCGCCACTGCTGCTATTCCCATCGGTGCAGCTTTGGCTCAAACCAGCAATGTCGCCCTATTGGGACAGGAACAGGTGATCGGTGTCAAGATAGCTGAAACATATTTTAATAAAAAGGGCGGGGTCAATGGAACACCGATTAAAGTTATTATCCAGGATGTGGCCGGGGATGAACAGGGGGCGATCAACGCCATTAATACCCTGATCACCCAAGATAAGGTGGTGGCTATTCTTGGTCCGTCCCTGTCCCAACAAGCTTTTGCCGCTAGTCCGATCGCCGATCGAGCTAAAGTTCCCATTCTCGGTCCGTCTAATACCGCTAAAGGTATCCCCCAGATCGGCGAATATGTGGGTAGGGTGTCTGCTCCTGTGGCTGTGGTTGCTCCCAATGCGATTAAAACCGCTTTAAAAATCGATCCCAAGATTAAAAAAGTGGCTGTCTTTTTTGCCCAAAATGATGCTTTTAGTAAATCGGAAACGGAAACTTTTCAAGAAACCCTGAAAAGTTTAAATCTTGATATTGTCACCGTGCAGAAATTCCAAACCACCGATACAGATTTTCAAAACCAAGCCACCGCCGCTATCAATATTAAACCAGATTTAGTGATTATTTCTGGTTTGGTTGCCGACGGGGGCAATTTGGTCAAACAGTTGCGGCAATTAGGCTATCAGGGTTTAATTATTGGTGGCAACGGTTTAAATACTTCTAATATTTTCCCAGTTTGTCAAGCTCAATGTGATGGTATTCTCATCGCTCAAGCTTATAACCCAGAATTAGATCTTCCCATTAATCGGGATTTTGTCGCCGCTTATACAGCAGAAAATAAAAAAGCACCGCCCCAATTTACCGCTCAAGCTTTTACGGGAATTCAAGTTTTTGTCGAGGCCTTAAAACGGGTAGATGATAAAAATAAACTCAGTACACTTTCCCTCGAACAAATTCGCCAACAATTAAATCAGGAAATTTTAGCGGGTAAGTATGTGACTGTCCTGGGAAATATTGCTTTTACTCCTGAAGGAGAAATCATTCAGGATAAATTCTCCGTGGCACACATTAAAATGGATGCCGATGGTAAAAATGGTAAATTTACTTTTGTGGAAAATTAATCAGTAAGGGGTTCTTTTCGTTTCTACCTCGTTGCAAGGGTCTCCCTTGCAACGCACTTCCAACAGTATTCGATGGTGGTGTTAGACTAAATCCTGTTTAAAAGGCATAGGAGAGTGGGGTCTAGGGTGTGGGGAGAAGGGAGAAACAATTCATAACTTGAGAGTTAATCACACTATGTTAACCTGACAGACCAGATCAGAAGCTGGTGCTGATGATCTAGGATTATTTGCCGATTAATGACTCTTTGGGGAAATTAGAGGAGAATACCGGGCCAGCAATTATGGATTTTAACAACTGTCCCCGACCTTTATTTTTTATTCTCAAGCGATGTCAAAGACCGGATGGAAACGTTAGTAGTTATAATTGTTTAGCAGTGGCTCGATCGGATTGATTTCTACTTTGAAGAAAATAATGAAGATAAAACACGCGATTAATTGGCATAAATTCCTGACTTTTCTAATTATATTGGGCCTAATGGCTTTTTATAATAATTTTACCCTGCTTGCTTGGATATACCTTGCTCTGCACGGAACTTACGGTCTGATGTGGTTGATCAAGGATAGATTATATCCGGATCAACAGTGGGAAAAAGAAATATCGGTGGCTATGGGAATATTTACTTTTATCGTTCTCGGTTTATATTGGGCAGCCCCTTTTATTATTGTTAGTGGGAAGGTCACGGCTGCCGCCCCTTTAATATCCGCAGCCATAGCGATCAATATCATGGGGGTATTTCTCCATTACGGTAGCGATGCCCAAAAGTATTTTACCCTTAAATATAGGCAAGGATTGATCACCGAAGGTTTCTTTAGTCGTTGTCGTAATCCCAACTATTTAGGAGAGATTTTAATTTATCTCAGTTTTGCCCTGTTAGCCCAACATTGGCTCCCTTTTCTGATTTTGGGGGGATTCATCGCCGGGGTCTTCATTCCCAATATGCTTAAAAAAGACCGCTCCCTCTCCCGCTATCCTGAATTTGACGCTTACAAAGCGAAGTCTGGATTGCTATTACCCAAGCTATTAATAAACCCTAGGCGGGATGCTCACTAATCCCCTTAGATGTAAGCAAAGTTAAGGTCTTTCTCTTAAACCGCAGAGTGCGCTATTAAGTTTCATTTAGGGGGTATTAGACCGATGGAAGTGGAATAGTAGCATAGGGAAAGGTGCTAAACCGCAGGGAGCGGTTTAATTAATAATTTAGGATCTTCCCGCTTTGTATATGAGAACAAATACTCATTCACCCATTGCCATTAACGGCTATCAGTATCCGAGATGTTATATAACTCGTGGTCGGAACTGCTCTCCAAGGCTTTCAGTCCTTCCACACTGGCACTTTCTTAGGACGGTGGCAGTAATACAATCGGCCACCACCAGATTAGAAAAAGTGGCAGCAAAATAGCTGAAGGCATTTCAAAGTGCCAGCACCCACCCGACACCATACCAGGAAGTCCCTCATGAATCTTGAATAGGGATGGGGGTTGATGCTAGGCGTTGGACAAAAGCGAGATTATGGAAGAGATTATGGAAACTTGGACGCGATCGATTGACATCGAGGAGATAGCAAAACGCCATGGGTCTCCTTTATATATACTGAACCTCGGTCAGCTTCGTCGGAACCTGTCCCACTTTGTGGAGCTTGTGGGCAGTCCATCTCAGGTTGCTTACCCGGTAAAGGCTAATCCGTCGATGGCGATTCTGAATGAACTGGCATCCCTGGGATGCTCCGCAGACTGCTCTTCTAAATATGAAGTTGAGTTGGCCCTTTCTTGCGGATTCCCGTTAAATCGGATCACATACAACAGTCCGGCGCCCGACCGCCAGCTAATGGTAGATCTCCTCGATGGAGGCTCAACAGTAGTTGCTGACTCCCAAGCTATATTAGATGACCTTCAACATAAGCTTTATGGCAAGGATTGGAGTGGGAGCTTGCTGGTTCGGGTTAACCCAGAAAAACCGGTGGAATATTTCCACAATACTGATTGGCAGGATCTGGTTTCTCACGCCTCGCCCAACAGTAAGTTTGGCATCCCATCCGAGGAATTGCCAGATGCGCTGGCCAGTTGCCAACTACCTATAGCTGGCTTGCATATCCATATTGGTACTCAGATGGATAATGTATCGGCATTTAGTCATTCGATTCAGTTTATTCATCATTTGAAAAACTTAATCGAGGCCGGCTCGAATCATTGCATGAGAAAACTAAATCTTGGCGGTGGGCTTGGCATTGACTTCCATGACGGGCAACAGTTTCCAACCATCCCAGAGTACACAGAAGCATTAAAGAAACACTTGTTACCCGGTATTGAGTACATAGTCGAGCCTGGACACGCACTGGTTGGTAATGCCGTCGCCTTGTTGACTCGTATCCGCGAGCTTAAGCAGATGCGGGGCAGACGTTGGGCTATTGTTGATGTTGGCTCCGACCAGCTAATCAAGGTGACTCTCCTCTCATGGAGCCACCAAATTATCGATCGCAATCATCGCACCCTGCCTACTCAAGGGGACGATGCTATCGGAGGGCCACTTTGTTTTGCCGGCGATATATTGCTACCATCGACCAATTTAGAAGGCCAGAGTCCTGGAGATCCATTGTTAATCCAACACGCAGGGGCCTATTGCTATTCAGTAAGCAATCACTTTAATGGGTTTCACGGGCCCGGGCATATAACCATAGATGAAATGGGTCAAATAGAAACGGCTTACACTGCTGAGGACGTATTTGCCGATCACAACTTCTTGGGATTTTCCCTGCCGACGCGCCTCCCTTCGGAAGTGCCAGATCATGAAATTGATCTCGATATCATTGAGAGACTAAGCAGTGACTATCTCAAGCAGGGAGCATCTTCAGATGGCTACACATTTACCAGAGTCCAACTCATAGCGCCAAGAACCTTGCAGTTTATGGTGAAGGCGAAGAGTTCTTTAGGAGCGATATCGATCCCATTCGCCGCCCGCATCGCCTCGGATGCCACAATCATTTCAGCTTTGTATCTTGTCGGCAAACAGGCCAAAGATGTTTCTGTTTGGGGAACAAGAATATATATGAAGTCAGACACGATAATTCGTACCAGCCAGCCATTGAGACTGGTTGTATATATAGCACCCCAATCAAGCCTCCCTGTGGATAAGTATATTACTCACCTGTCTCACTGGGACCTGGGCAACGGGAAGTTTAAGGGATCGTTCCGATTCATCTTATAAAGTTCTTTTCGTTGCCTTGCTCACGATATTTACACAACCAGGCTGGCACTGTGTTTCTATGATGCCCTCAACTTTTAGCTATCACCTTGAGGGTGGGAGCTTTTTCTTGTTTTAGTGGCAGTTTGTCTTTTTCCCTAACGGTGATTGCTTCTTTGGTCTGTTGAGTTAGTTCATTAAACCTCTTGCATAATTAATTTTTGAGGGTTCAAAAACGGTAAGAATAAGGATTAAATTGCATAAAATCCTTAAATAGACCATTTAATTGATTATTGTTCATTCCTAATTCTCCTGACGACCGGCTACTGACTCCTAACCCTAACAACAATTTTTGATTTTTACCAGAGGTCTATTCTTCTGCGCTTTCTTTGACTACTGTTGAGGTTACTCCTGCCATAATTTTTGGATAATAAGAGTTATGGTCGGTCAAGCGTCAAAACATCAAGGCTTTTCCTTGATCCCAGTAATGTAAACTTTGATTAAGAGAAAGATTTCTAGCCCCGATCCGATGTTATATTAATAATTGAAGCTAAAGAAAAAAGCTTCCCTGACAGATCGACTGGCAAGGTTATAAAGGTCAAGTTCACAAAGGAGTAAACCCTGTTAAAGTTACATTCTGTCTCGATAACGACGATAACAGCGATCGACCTGAACGCTCATATTTCCTAGAGTAGAGAACAAGGGAGTTAGGCAATTGGAACTAGGGTTCAATGCTTCTCCAACCAGTCTCAAGTTGTGAGGGGAAATACCTGAGAATCGGTAAACTGATCGCTGTTATTGTTTGTCAACACAAGTAATTGATAATTGCAGTCGCTCTCCTTTGATGAGATAATAGAAAGTCTTCTGTTCAAAAGGATATCGATAGGATGCGACTCTCTCAACAGCTTTTTGTCACTCTCCGGGAAGATCCAGCCGAGGCGGAAATCCCTAGTCATAAATGCTTGATCCGTGCCGGTTACATTCGTCGCATCGGCAGCGGTATTTACGCCTATTTACCCCTGATGTGGCGGGTTTTGCAGAAAGTCTCCCAGATAGTCCGGGAAGAAATGAACAAAGCCGGTGCCCAAGAATGTTTACTTCCCCAACTGCAACCGGCGGAACTCTGGCAAGAATCAGGCCGTTGGGACACCTACACAAAAGCAGAAGGGATTATGTTTGCCCTGACGGACCGGCAAAAGCGGGAGTTAGGATTAGGACCGACTCACGAAGAAGTAATTACTGCCGTCGCTCGTGATTTAATTCGTTCCTATCGACAATTACCGGTTAATTTATATCAGATTCAAACTAAATTTCGAGATGAAATTCGCCCTCGTTTTGGTTTAATGCGGGGACGGGAATTTATTATGAAAGATGCCTATTCTTTCAATCTTGACGAGGAATGTTTAAAGAAAACCTATCAAGCGATGGATATAGCTTACCGCAATATTTTTCGCCGTTGTGGGTTAGCTTTTCGGGCAGTAGAAGCCGATTCTGGAGCGATTGGCGGTTCCGCATCCCAAGAATTTATGGTCTTAGCTGATGCTGGAGAAGATGAGGTTTTATTTACCGGCGATGAAAAGTATGCGGCTAATCTGGAAAAAGCCGTTTCTTTGCCGGCCGATAAAGTGGCTTCTCCCTTTAAAAAGTTTACTAAAAAAGAGACTCCTAACACCAACACGATCGAAAGTTTAGCTAAATTTCTCGATTGTTCCGCCACCGCTATCGTCAAAAATGTTCTCTACGAAGTGGTGTATGATAGCGGCATAACTGTTTTAGTTTTGGTGAGCATTCGCGGCGATCAAGAGGTTAACGAAGTTAAACTACAAAATGAATTAGTTAGACAGGCGGGCCGTTACAATGCTAAAACAATTTTGGCTTTAAAAATACCCGATGCTGCCGCTCAACAGCAATGGGCAACTAAACCTTTACCTTTAGGTTATATTGCTCCCGACTTAGAAGATAATTTGCTCAAAAAAGCCAGCGATATTGCTTCTAAATTTTTACGCATAGCAGACAACACGGTGACAGACTTAGAAAACTTTATCACCGGTGCTAATGAAACCGGGTTTCATGTAGTGGGGGCCAATTGGGGTAAAGATTTTATCTTACCGGAATTAATCGTCGATCTACGCAAAGCCCGGGTAGGCGATCGAGCTATTCACGATCCTAATCAAACCTTGCAAAGTGCTAGAGGAATTGAAGTCGGTCATATCTTCCAATTGGGTTATAAATATTCTCAAGCTATGAACGCTTTTTATACTAATGAAGCGGGAGAATCTACCCCCATTTGTATGGGTTGTTATGGTATAGGAGTATCGCGTTTAGCCCAGGCAGCCGTAGAACAATCCTACGATAAAGATGGCATTATTTGGCCCGTAGCTATTGCCCCCTATCAAGCGATTGTGGTTATTCCTAATTTAGCCGATGCCGAGCAGGTAAAAACCGCCGAAAGTTTATACAATGAGTTAAATCAAGCCGGCATTGAAACCCTGTTGGATGACCGGAATGAACGTGCGGGAGTTAAGTTCAAAGATGCGGATTTAATTGGGATTCCCTATCGCATTGTCACGGGTAAATCTCTCAAATCGGGTAAGGTGGAATTAGTCGAAAGAGCCGGTAAAAAAGCGTCAGAAGTAGCAATTAATGAGGTAGTTTCCTATTTAAAAACTGCTATTTCAAAGGCAGACGCTTCTGATTGAGTGATTAAATATAC
>NZ_CAIP01000144.1 GCF_000297435.1 Microcystis sp. T1-4
CTTGATAAGGGGGGTGTTTGACAACTTAGCATCAAAATCTCTGTTTATTTTAATAATAATAAACGCTGGGGAGATAAAGTAACAGTCCAAGGCAAAGCTTGCTCCTTAATTTCTAACCATTTATCCTTATATAACTCTGCTTGGATATGAAAATCTCTGTCATGGTTGGAGGGTTGATTAAGTTTCAGATAGAGAGTCACCCGATGGGGTCCTTCAATGGCATTAGCTAACCAACAGGGAAAAGTATTAATATCGCCTAAATCTCGACCAAAAATAATTTGATGGGCGCGAATTCCCGTATAGGCTAAATAGTCGGGAATTCCGGGGACGGTGTGTAATTTAACATCCCAATCAATGGCCTCCAATTGTTGGTTATTAATGATAATAGCACGGGAAAAATTCTTACAGCCAGTAATTTTTGCCAAACTAACGCTATCTGGTCGCTCAAAAATTTTCTGTTTAGAATTATTAGCAATTGCCCGCCCTTTTTCCATAACTAATAAATTCTCACATATTCGATAGGCTTCATCCATATTATGGGTAACAAAAATTGTCACGCCATCGTAATTACTTAAAGTTTTGATCATCTGACGTTCTAATTGAGCGCGTAGATGGGTATCAAGGGCAGAAAAAGGCTCATCTAATAATAAAGCTTCTGGACGAGTAGCTAAAGCGCGAGCGATGGCGACTCGTTGCTGTTGTCCCCCCGATAATTGATGGGGATAACGGTTTTCCATGCCGGGTAACTGCACTAATTCCAATTGGTTGGCAATCTGCTGACGGATAATTTTTGTGGGTAACTTTTGCGAGAGACTAAAAGCGATATTTTCTGCCACGGTGAGATGGGGAAAAAGAGCATAATTCTGCACCACAAAACCGATGCGACGCTGACGACTGGGGAGATTAATTCCCTTTTCCGAATCGAAGAGAATGCGCCCATTTAAGACAATACGGCCCCTTGAGGGCGTTTCCACACCAGCCAGCGATCGCAAAATGAGGCTTTTTCCCGAACCCGAAGCCCCTAATAGTCCTAGGGGCTGATTTTGGCAGTTAAAAGTGACCGAGAGGTTAAAACCGGGTAAATATTTCTCTATATCAACAAATAAGCCTACTTTATCCCTATAATGCTGATTTTCAGCTTCTAAAAGGGCAAAATCGCGACCCTCCCAGAGTGGCAGCCAGTCCTCCATCTCGTTAGGTTTGCTTTCTCCCAGTCGTCCTAATTGCTGTTTGCGTTGACTTTGCCAGAGATTAACGGCGATAATCCCCGATAGGGAGATTAACATGATAATAAACACCCATATCCAAGCCTCAGTCATCGCTCCTGCTTCCACAGCGAAGAAAATCGCCATCGGGATAGTTTGAGTTTGCCCCGGAATATTACCGGCTAACATCAAAGTCGCCCCAAATTCCCCCAAAGCGCGGGCAAAAGCTAGGGTTAATCCCGCTAATACTCCGGGGAAGGAAAGGGGCAAAAGTAGGCGCCAGAATATTTTCCCTTCCGATGCCCCTAGGGTGCGGGCAACCTGTAAAAGATTGGCATCCACCTGTTCAAAAGCCCCTAGGGTGGTTTTGTACATCAGGGGAAAAGCCACCACCGTCGCGGTGATGATGGCGGCATACCAAGTAAAAACGACGCGAAAGTTAAATAGGTCTAATAACTGTCCTAATGGTCCGTTTTTGCCGAATAGGAGCAGTAAAATGAAGCCTAGCACCGTTGGGGGCAAGATTAAGGGTGCGACGAAAACTGCCTCGATTAGGGATTTCCTCCGTCCACGATAACCTAACATCCAATAAGCGGCGGCAATACCGAGAAAAAAGATGATTATCAGGGCAATGGTGGCGGTTTTCAGGGATATCCATAGGGGGGAAAAGTCGGGCATTGTTTATCTGGCTATTCCGAAGCCGAATTTTTCAAAAATGTTTTTAGCGGCTGTCCTGGTGAGATATTGGGCGAAAGTCTTGGCAGCTTGCGGGTTTTTGCTGTCTTTAATCACAGCTATGGGATAAATAATCGGAGAATGGAGATTATTGGCAGCCGTGGCCACTACTTTTACCCGGTCGGAAATTTTGGCATCGGTGAGGTAAACAATGCCAGCATCGGCGTTACCGGTTTCTACGGCGGCGAGAACATTGCGGACGGAGTTGGCAAAGACCAGTTTTGGTTTTATTTGCTCTAAAATGCCGAGATTTTTCAGAACTTCTTCACTGTACTGACCGACGGGAACGCTGCGCGGTTCACCCACGGCAATTCTTTGGACATTACTGTTAGTCAGGGAACGAAAATCGCTGATTTTTAGGGTGGAATTCTTGGGAACGATTAAAACTAGGCGATTAGTGAGCAGGTTTCTTCTGGTACTTGTATCGATTAAACTAGCTTTTGCTAAAGCGTCCATTTGCTTAGTGGCAGCCGAGAGGAAAACATCGGCCGGTGCTCCCTGTTCGATTTGCCGTTGCAAAGCTCCCGACGCAGCGAAGTTATAGTTAACTTTAATGTTGCCATGAGCTTTTTCAAACCCCGGCTTGATTCCTTCTAGGGCCTCTTTGAGACTAGCGGCGGCAGAAACTAGAATTGTCTGGGTTTGTGCAGTGGTGATAGTAGACGAAAAAAGGTTTATGCTGGGAGATAATGACCAAGCAAGGACAATTGAGCCGATAAAAGCCAGAAAATATCGTCTTTTCATCAAGATTGATAGCAAGCGATCGATATTTATATTTCTATCACAACCAATCCACCGCCCAAAATCTGTATCTAGGGTTTGCGGCAAAAAGTTTTTCGTGGGGTGTGGGGAAGTGGGGAAGTGGGGAATGGGGAGGTGGGGAGATGGGGGAGTGGGGAAGTGGGGGTGTGGGGAGAAAAAAGCTGACTCCTGACTCGGAGAATACTGACTCGGAGAATACTGACTCGGAGAATACTGACCCCTGAATCCTAGAACTTAGGGAATCGTGTGAATTTTGAGGAAATTGGTTCCTTTATTTTTCTGCATGGGAATTCCCGCCATAATCAGGATTTTATCGCCCGATTGCGCTAGATTTTTCTGAAGTAGAATTGATTCGGTTTGCTTTAACACATCCTCAAAGACGGACACCTGATGATCAAGAAGAATCGGGATCACACCCCAGACTAGATTGAGACGGTGATAGACTCGTTTATTGGGAGTCATGGCAATGACGGGAACCGAGGGACGTTCCTTAGAAGCCAGTAGCGAAGTGTAGCCAGAGGTGGTAAAAGTGACAATATAACGGAGATCAAGGGTTTGATCGATCGCCACTAGAGCCTCACTGAGAGCGTGAGTTTCATCGGACTCATTGGGGGGAGCATTATCAAACTTCACATCCGCTTCCACATCATGGGCGATTTTGGCCAACATAGCCACCGCTTTGACGGGAAAATCTCCCACTGCTGATTCCCCCGATAACATTACCGCATCGGTTCCATCGATAATTGCATTAGCCACATCACTAGCCTCGGCCCGAGTCGGTCGGGGACTGTGAATCATGCTTTCTAACATCTGGGTGGCAGTGATGACGGGAATAGTTTTCATGTTGCAGAGTCTGATAATGCGTTTTTGCAACATAGGGACTTTTTCGGGACTTAATTCTACTCCCAAATCGCCCCGGGCCACCATAATGCCGTCACATTCCTCGACAATTGACTCTAAATTTTCGATCGCTTGCGGTTTTTCAATTTTAGCTATCACTGGCACATCCGCGTGATTTCTCTCGGCTAAAAATGCCTTAATCGCCTTGATATCTTCTCCTTTACGAACAAAACTCAGGGAAACCCAATCAACCCCCTGAGCAAGACCAAATTCTAGGTCTTGTTTGTCTTTTTCGGTCATGGAAGGTAAGCGCAAATTGAGACGGGGTAGATTAACTCCCTTGCGACTCTTGAGAATTCCTCCCTCCAATACTTGACATTTTAGGTTTTTTCCCTTAATTTCAACGATTTTTAGCTCTAATAAGCCATCATCAAGGAGAATTTGCTCGCCTAACTTGGCTTCCTCGGCCAGATAGGGATAATCGATCGAAACGGTGTTCGCTTCTCCCCGATACTCATCCATGGGGACAAGGGTGAGATAATCGCCGTCGTTGATGGTAATCGAACCATTGGGGAGATTACCGACGCGAATTTTTGGACCTTGTAAATCTTGCAGGAGAGTGATAGGATTGTCTAATTCTTGAGAAATTTGCCGTAAAAGGGTAACAACTCTCGCATGATCTTCGTAGCTACCGTGGGAAAAGTTTAGCCGCGCTACATTCATCCCCGCACCGATCATCTGCTTGAGGACTTCTGGCGAATTACTGGCAGGGCCGATCGTGGCTACGATCTTAGTTCTATGGGTAATAATTGACATGGAACTCTTATTGATCGATTTTGGGACGATTACATGATATTCAATTTAGGTTAACTAAAAGTGAAGTGGAAAACAAATTAAGCTTTTCCACAGACTTGCAATCGCTCCCGGTCCGCTCCTGAGCAGTCAGGAGTCAGCCATCAGCGGCAACGGTTGAGATCTTTCACGGTAGGATAAACTAATAACCATCTCCGCTCGTTTAGATTTCGTTATGACCAACACATTAGACGATAAAGCCATAGTCAAGGACTATTTTAACGCCACAGGATTCGATCGCTGGCGCCGGATTTATGGGGATGGCGAAGTTAACAAAGTACAAAAAGATATTCGCATCGGTCATCAACAGACGATCGATACCGTTATCGGTTGGTTAGAAAGTGATGACAATTTGCCCAATCTCTCAATCTGTGATGCCGGTTGTGGAGTCGGTAGTCTTAGTATTCCCCTCGCTAAAGCGGGCGCAACTATTTTCGCCAGTGATATTTCTGAGAAAATGGTGACAGAAGCCAAGGAAAGAGCAGCCAAAGAGTTAGCAGATACCAGTAAACTCACCTTTGCCGTTCAAGATTTAGAAGCATTAACCGGCCAATATCACACAGTCATCTGTCTTGATGTTCTCATTCACTATCCCACAGAAGAAGCATTAGGAATGATTAAACACCTGGGCTCCCTAGCTCAATCCCGTTTAATCCTCAGTTTTGCCCCTAAAACCTGTTTATTAACCATTCTCAAGAAAATTGGTCAATTTTTCCCCGGTCCGAGTAAAACCACTCGCGCCTATCAACACAAGGAAAAAACTATTGTCGCCGCTCTCAACGAAAATGGCTTTAAAATTGAACGGACGAGTATGACTAGCACTCGTTTCTATTTTTCCCGTATCCTCGAAGCTGTCCGCAGTGAATAAATAATGGCAGTCACCACCAGCAAATTAATCGAGTGGAAACAGCAAAAACGCGCGATTGTCACCCTCACAGCTTGGGATTATCCGATCGCGCGACTGCTCGATCGAGCAGGAATTGATATTATTTTGGTGGGTGATTCCTTAGCTATGACCGCTTTGGGCTATCCTACCACTTTACCGATCACCCTAGAGGCGATGATTCACCACGCGGCGGCCGTGTCTCGCGGGGTAAAACAAGCTTTAGTTGTCTGTGATTTGCCTTTTCTCAGCTATCAGGAAAGTGTCAGTCAGGCAATTCACTCCGCCGGAAGGATGTTAAAGGAAGCGGGAGTGCAAGGGGTAAAATTAGAGGGAGGTTATCCCGCTATGATCGAGACGATTAGCCGTTTAACCGAGATAGGCATTCCTGTTATGGGTCATATCGGATTAACTCCCCAGTCGGTGCATCGGTTAGGATACCGTCAGCAGGGAAAAACTCCATCGGATGCACAAAGACTAATCGAGGAAGGTTTAGCCTTGGAGAAAGCGGGAGTATTTGCCCTGGTTTTGGAACATATTCCCGCCAATTTAGCCGCTACTATTACCGATAAATTGACTATCCCGACGATTGGTATCGGTGCGGGGGAAGATTGTGATGGTCAGGTGTTGGTAACGGCGGATATCCTAGGATTAACCGAAAAAGCTCCCCCTTTTGCCAAAGTTTATGCTAATTTAAGCGAAACAATTACAAAAGCAGTTGTAGAATTTGCCAAGGATGTGAGGAGAAATGAATAACTGCGAAAAAGCTACCTTTGGGGCCGGCTGTTTTTGGAAAACCGAGGACGCATTTCGGCGTTTATCGGGGGTTTTAGCGACTTCTGTGGGTTATATGGGGGGACATTTTCCCAATCCTAGTTATCTCGATGTGTTATCGCGAATTACCGGCCATGCGGAAGTGGCACAAATTGCCTATAATCCCCAAGAAATAAGCTATGAGGCGTTATTAGCCGTTTTTTGGTCAATCCATGATCCGACTCAGTTAAATCGCCAAGGACCGGACCGGGGAGAACAATATCGATCGATTATTTTTTATCACACCCCGGAACAAAAGTTAATCGCCACTGCTGGCAAGGGTCAACTACAACTATCGGGAAAGTTTCAGCAGGATATCGTTACTTTGATCGAACCCGCAGGAGATTATTATCTGGCCGATCAGTCCCATCAACAGTATTTAGAGAAAAAACAGGCTCGATTGATCGGAGATTTGCAGAAGAAAATATAAAGACAGGTTCGGGGTATAATGTAAAGTTGCTTTCGCAGGAGATCAGGAAAAATGCCCGAGGCGGTCGGAGTCATTCAAACGTTGGGTTTTCCCCCCGTTTTAGCGGCGGCGGATGCCATGGTTAAAGGGGGACGAGTCACCCTAGTTTATTTTGATCTAGCGGAAAGGGGCGAATTTTTGGTGGCGATTCGCGGTCCGATTTCCGAGGTTAAACCGGCAGTAGAGGCAGGATTAGCGGCAGCGATGACCGCTTTTGGTGGCAATGTGGTCAGTCATTACATCGTACCTAATCCTCCAGAAAATGTACTGGCGGTTTTACCAGTGCAGCATACGGCTAAGTCAGACCGTTTTCGCAGTTAATTTCCCTAGCGATTTGCCCCAAACTAGACTATAGTTAAAGACTGGAAAATAGATTGGATTCTATCAATTGAACTTATCTGATTTTTGTTATTAGGAGTTAATTTATGACAGCCCAACCCGCGGTGGGATCGATCGAGACAAAAGGTTTCCCCGGTATTCTAGCGGCCGCCGATGCGATGGTAAAAGCAGGACGGATCACGATTGTTGGTTATTTAAGGGCAGGAAGCGCCCGTTTTACCCTCAATATTCGTGGGGATGTACAGGAGGTAAAAACCGCTATGGCTGCCGGCATTGAAGCCGTCAATAAAACCGAGGGGGCAGCTTTAGAAACCTGGGTAATTATTCCCCGTCCTCACGATAACGTGGTGGCTATTTTACCGATCGATTATAGCGAGGCAGTGGAACCTTTTCGCGCCGCCGCCGACGGTGCGATCGCTCCGATTCGTCGTTAATATTCAAGGTCAATTTTTTGTTAGCGGTTGGAACTTGTCTAGTTCCAACTTAGTTTTTAATGATGATTTAAGTTTTAGTCAGAAAACCGAATTTGATAGTTGCTGCAACAGTTGCACCGATAACAGTGACTATCAAAGCCGATATTTGAGCCGTTGCCCTTTCTTTCAAGTCTTTAACATCTTCTTTGAGTTGGGAAACTTCGGCCTCTATTTTCGGCAATACTTCTAGTTTTGTTTCGATTCGCTCTAACCGATTGTCAAGTTTAGCGAGAATATCGGCTCTCCCAGCTTTGGTGGGTAAAATGTATTCTAAGATACATTTCTCAAGAGCGAGGGGGTGGAACGAACCACAAAGACACAAAGGACACAAAGATCGATCGATCCTATGTCAATTAAACTTATCACACAGAACCTAGAAGAGCCTTTAAATTACGAACAGCTTATGATCCTTTGGGTACACCCCTTGATGAAATTATTCGTACTTATTGTCTTGCTTAGTGTCTCGTTCTTATTTGAAATAACTATACTTCCGCAGATTTGCTCCAATCTTAAGCTTTTAACCCTTGATTAATTCGAGTAGTTGTGCTTCGGTTAGCTGAGTAATGCCCAATTCTAGGGCTTTTTCTAGCTTAGAACCCGCCGCTTCTCCTAGCACTAAATAATCGGTTTTTTTGCTGACAGAACCCGTCACTTTCCCCCCAGCTTTTTCGATTAATTCTTTCGCTTCCTCCCGTTTGAGAGTTGGTAAAGTGCCAGTAATCACAAAGGTTTTCCCTGCTAAAGTCGCTTTCGTGGTGGTGGTTTTTGCTGCTGCGGCCAATTGTAAACCGGCTGCCTGTAATTTAGCGACTAAATCCCGATTAGCGGCGATTCTAAACCAATCATAGACCGATTGAGCGATTTCTTCACCGATACCATAGACAGAGGCTAAATCAGTCACGCTGGCGTTAGCTAACTCCTCCACAGTCCGAAAACTTTCGGCGAGAATTTTGGCGTTAACGCTGCCCACATAGCGAATCCCTAGCCCATAAAGTACCTTCGACCAGCTTTGATTTTTGCTCTGATCGATAGCTGTAATCAAATTTAAGGCTGATTTCTCGCCCATTCGGTCTAATTTGGCAATTTCCGTTTTTTCGAGGCTGTAGAGGTCAGAAATGGCGGTGACTAATCCCTGTTCAATCAGCAAAATTACCACTTTTTCCCCTAATCCCCGAATATCGAGAGCATCGCGACTGGCCCAATGTACCACACTTCCCCGCAAAATCGCTGGACAGGAACTATTGACACAGCGCGTCACCGCTTCCCCCACCGGACGGACTAGGGGAGATTGACATTCAGGGCAATTAGTGGGCATCTGGAAGGGTACAGTCTGGCTAGGACGCAATTCTGGCAGTATTCTCACCACTTCCGGGATAATTTCCCCCGCTTTGCGGATAATTACCGTGTCACCGCTGCGGATATCCAATTCGGCCACTCGATCACTATTATGTAAAGTAGCCCTTTGTACGGTGGTCCCTGCAACCTGTACCGGTTCCATCACCGCCATGGGTGTGACTGCGCCGGTGCGTCCCACATTGACGATAATATCTTTAACTACCGTGGGGACTTCTTCGGCGGGATATTTTAAAGCGATGGCCCACCGGGGGAATTTTTGGGTGAATCCTAACCGATTTTGTCGCTGTAAATCGTTGATTTTGACTACGACACCATCGGTCATGTAGGCTAATTGATGACGTTTTTCTTGCCAATCTTGATAGTATTGCGCCACTTCTTGCAGGGATGGACAGAGTTGACGGTGGGGATTAACCAGAAATCCCAGGGTTTCTAATCTATCTAAGGATTGCCATTGATTAGTGATATGGTTATCGTCTAAATGCAGGGTATAGGCAAAAAATTGTAAGCGTCTTTTATCAACTATTTTCGGATCTAATTGTCGTAGGGTTCCCGCTGCCGCATTGCGGGGATTAGCAAAGAGAGATTCTCCTTTTTCTTCTCTTTCTTGATTGATTTTATCGAAGGTATCGAGGGGTAAAAAAGCTTCGCCGCGCACTTCCACAATTGCCGGGGGATTATCTATATTTAAGCGTAAAGGAATAGAGCGAATAGTCCGCACATTGGGGGTAATATCTTCGCCAGTGACTCCATCCCCTCTGGTAACACCTCTGACTAAAAAGCCGTTTTCGTAGGTTAAAGCTAATGCGGAACCATCGATTTTTAATTCACACACATATTCTGTGTCTTGGGTTTCATTTATATATCTTTGCCAACGGCTGCCCCATTTATTTAATTCTTCGAGGTTAAAGGCATTTTCGAGACTATACAGGGGAATATTATGACGGACAGAAACGAATTGACTAGAGATTTTATCCCCGACTCTTTGGGTGGGACTATCGGGGGTGATTAATTGGGGATAACGCTTTTCTAGGTCTTCTAATTCCCGATAAAGTTGATCATAAACGCTATCGGGTATAAAAGGATCATCAAGAACATAATAAGCATAACTGGCTCTTTGTAGTTCTGTTTTTAGTTGTTGGCAGCGTTGTTGGATTTCTAAGGGGATAGTCATAATCGTTAATAATGCTACTGGGCAAAGACCATTTGAGGAGTTAATTGTAAATCGGGAAATGTCACCGATATTATCCTATCTTCCTGATTAAATTCTGCCAGTTCATAAAATCCCGAAATCAGGGTTAAAACTGATATTTTTACAGCAATAGGATCGATAATCCAGTATTCAGGAATGCCTCTTACCGCATATTCTGAACGCTTATAACGGTAGTCATCATCGGCATTACCGGGGCTAACAATTTCTACAACTAAGAGGGGAGGAAATTCAATCACTGCTGTGGTCATATTTCTAATCTCTTGACATTGTTCAGCAGTTAAAATCATTAAGTCTGGAATTCTCGATTTAGCTTTATCGGTGCGAATTCCTACCGTAGCGGGCATAACTTTCCAAGTTAAATTTAATCTTTTAATTTCCGCTATTAAATAATCATAAAGAAAGGCAAGAATTAAAGCATGAAAGCCACTAGCGGGAGGCATGGAAATTAATTCTCCGTTAAATAATTCGTACTTATTATCTGTGGAGTCCTGATAATTTAAATATTCTGCAAAGCTATATATTTTTTGTCGGGTAGCAATCATGATAACCTCCAGCCGAGATTTTACTATTCAAAGACCATTTGAGGAGTTAATTTTAAATCGGGAAATGTCACCGATATTATCCTATCTTCCTGATTAAATTCTGCCAGTTCATAAAATCCCGAAATCAGGGTTAAAACTGATATTTTTAGGGACATAGG
Organism: Microcystis sp. T1-4; assembly: GCF_000297435.1. Taxonomy (GTDB): domain Bacteria; phylum Cyanobacteriota; class Cyanobacteriia; order Cyanobacteriales; family Microcystaceae; genus Microcystis. The sequence continues at coordinate 10,638 of NZ_CAIP01000144.1, forward strand.
ATCGATAATCCAGTATTCAGGAATGCCTCTTACCGCATATTCTGAACGTTTATAACGGTAGTCATCATCGGCATTACTGGGGCTAACAATTTCTACAACTAAGAGGGGAGGAAATTCAATCACTGCTGTGGTCATATTTCTAATCTCTTGACATTGTTCGGCAGTTAAAATCATTAAGTCTGGGATTCTCGATTTAGCTTTATCGGTGCGAATTCCCACCGTAGCGGGCATAACTTGCCAGTCTAATTGTAGCCTCTCTATTTCCCTTTCTAACAGCTTAAATATATATCTAAGTATCAAAGCATGAAAGCCACTAGCGGGAGGCATGAAAATTAATTCTCCGTCAAATAATTCGTATTTATTATCTGTGCAGTCCCGATAATTTAAATATTCTGTAAAGGTATATATTTTTTGTTGGGTAGCAACCATAATAATCTCTAGAAAAAACTTAACTGAATCTCCTTAAGGGGGGTAGGGTTGATTCATGAATCAACCCTACCATGAATCAACCCTACCATGAATCAACCCTAGGGTTAGGGGGGAACTGACAATTTTTAACACCTAGCTTTTTACTTAAGATTCGATATCCTCAACTTTTTTAGGAACCGTTGCAGTTAAAACCTCATTTCCTGTGGCAGTAACTAACACATCATCTTCGATACGGATACCGATACCTCGCCATTTTTCTGGGACTTCCGGCTGTCCTTCAGCCGGTTTAATATCGGGGGCGATATAAATACCAGGTTCCACGGTTAAAACATGACCGGGTTGCAAAGTTTGCCAAGTTTCTTCGTTAACTTTATAACCTCCCGCATCATGGACATCTAATCCTAACCAATGGCCGGTTCTGTGCATATAAAAAGGCTTATATTTTTCCTCTTTAATTATCTCATCAATATCGCCGACCAATAGCCCTAAATCTACTAATCCCTCCACAATTGTTCTGACGGCTGTGTCATGAAAAAGATTATAAGGATTACCAGTTTTTACCACGTCAATCGCCTTTAATTGCGCTTCCAGAACAATTTCATAGATAATTTTTTGTTCGGGGGTAAATTTACCATTAACGGGAAAAGTGCGGGTAATATCACCGTTATAGTAATTGTAGGCACAACCAGCATCAATTAACAAAAGCTCATTTTCTTGTACTTGGCGATTATTGTTGATATAGTGCAGAATACAGGCATTAGCACCACTAGCAACAATAGAAGGATAAGCCGGACCCATACCCCCTTCTAGGCGAAAAGTATGCTCGATTTCCGCTTGAATTTGATACTCATAGTGACCAACTTTGGTAAATTCTCTGGCCCGATTATGTGCCTGTGCTGAAATAGCAGTTGCTTGGCGAATATTGTCCAATTCGGCCTCGGTTTTCAGTAAGCGCAAAGGATGGAGAATAAAATTAGTATCCTCTAAAGCAGTCGGTCCGGTGCCGCGACGGGGAAAAGTGGCGATTAATTTTTGCCAGTGATGGAGAACATTTGTATTAAAAGTTTTGTCCCGTCCGAGATGATAATAAATTCGTTCGGCTTTTTCGAGATATTGGGGTAATTTTTCGTCCAATTCTTGGATAGAATAGGCCTCATCAGCAGCAAAAATCTCCTTTGCTCCTTCCACACCGTGGAGATAGCCGGTCCAGGTTTCTTTTTCGGGGTCTTTTGGCTGCACGAACAGGATAAACTGATGTTCGGGGTGATGGGGTGCTAAAACCGCCACCGCCTCCGGTTCATTAAATCCTGTCAGGTAAAAAAAGTCACTATCCTGACGATAGGTGTATTCTACGTCATTATGCATGACCGCCATGGGCGCACTGCGAAAAATTGCGGTTCCATGGCCGATTTTTTCCATTACCTGCTGACGACGGTGCTGAAACTCTCTGCGATCGATGCCCATAGATATTCCTAAAAATGTCACAATAAGTCTTAGAGTCTATTATCGCTAATCTTTTTAGTTTATGACCCCTGAAGAACCGGATTTTTCCCAAGATATCATCGAAAGGCGCGAGTTTACCCTAGCAGATTTTATCGCTCAAGAGGGGGCGGATTTCCTCAAAGGGGAATCTCCCGTCCCCAAATTGGTGCAAGTTACCACAGAGATTAAACAATTTATTGCCGCTAATTTAGGGGATTCTTCGGGAGCTTTGCAGATAATTTTACAGCTTATCGTCGATGAAGAATTAACAAAAGTCAGTCAAAATTTAGATAATCCCGTTCACGCTTTACGGTTAATCCTAGAAGAAATTTTAGACAATCAAGAATTCCTCTATGAATTAGTACACCGAGTCGATGTGAAATGGGGACAATTATACGGAGAACGTCCCTATTTTCAACAACCCAATCAAAAACCTCACCCTGAAGACGAATACACGCACAGTTCCGTCAGAGATAAGTTAGTCAGTTTATTACAGCAGTTATCCTAATGGTGAGATTAGGAAGTTTTCGTTTTGGGGAGACTCCGAGACTCCCAGACGATGACCGATCAAGGCATACCTTATCTTTATGAGAAACTCTATCTTTTAATTATTTCTCAATAAACAGAGACTAATAGGAGCGGCAAGGGGTGCATCTCCTATTTGTGACTTTGGTGTCAACCTAAGCAATAAGCTTAATTATAAAGAGTAGCTGATAAGTAGGTGGGTGGAATTAAATATAAAATGAACATAGGTTGGGTTGAAGCATAAAACCCAACGCCCGCATGGGTTACGCTACCGCTAACCCATCCTACAAATAATTGTGCCTACCTACTTAATCCATTTGATGACGTAGGGGCGCACCGTGGTCAGTGAGTTTATCGAACTGCGAGCACCCAAATCCCCAAAAACCGCCCCAAAAAAACCCAAATACCCTGATGAACCGGATTATTGCTGGTGGCACAATTATTGCTGGCGGGCGAACGCAGTTCGCCCCTACAAAATCGACGCGCCTAAGGGCGGGAAAGAAAGGGAAAAAAGAGGAAAAGGGTTACAGAGTCCCCCCGACACCGGACACCACCCGAAAACGGCCGTTGAAGTAGAAGTGGCTGCGGCTGTTGTGGCTGCCGCGGTAAGCGGAACGGCAGTCATACGGAGCGGTTAAGTAGCTGGTTATAATTAAATTGAAGATGGATTTTGGGTTCGATCCCCCCTGCCCCCTTAATAAGCTATCCATTAGTCAGATCTTTCTTAACAAAAAGAGAAGAAACTTAAAAAAAGGGAAACCGATTGATAGGTATAGTTTTGAAAGAAGGAATCAAGGTTGGGGTAAGCAAAAAAATGGAGAAATGGGCAGCCCAAGAATTACAGTATGCAGAGCTAGGGGACACCAGAAGAAAGAAAAGATTAATCAGTATTGTGGAAAACTTGGCTGGGCATCTAGAACAATTATATCATATATTTCGGCAAATCTAGCCGCCACCAGTGCCACATCTGATTTGGGGAATTCACCCTATTTTCAACCTTCAGCGGCGAGAATGATTGCTTCTCTTGGGGGTTTTTTCGCTAGAAAAGGTGCTGATGTTAAAACTATTTGAGCCATCTTGCACATTTTTCTCTTTTTGTCAAATTTTATGTTAAGAAAGATGTAAATAATCGATAGCTGGGGGTGAAGACCACGAATAAAGAAAAATAGTAAGTAGTCGTGCAAAATTAATTTCCTAGTGAAGATAGGCAAAAGGCAAGAGGCAAGAGGCAAGAGGTGGTTAGATATGTGTAATTAATTTTGCTTAGGTACTTATTAATAGGGAGCTAACCAGGAAATTAGCCGACAAAACCTTAAAAAATCTTCTACAAACATGGCGAGGACAAGCATGAATACAATTAGTAATTTTTTAGCTAGTGCTATTGTCGGTGGTTGGATTATGACTATGGCAGTTTTTGCTATTCAAAATATCCAACCGGTTTCTTTAAAGTTTCTACAATTTGAGTCAATTAAAGTACCCATAGGCATTTTATTGGCTTTTTCTTTGGCAATGGGATTTTTTATCGCTGCAATTATTCCCGCTTTTTTCAGAAAGTCAAAAAAATCTCCTCGCAGTCGCTTTTCTCCTCCACAATCGGGGTTAGACGAGTTGGATTTTTAAATAGTCTTTTGACTGGCTAATTTATCGGCTCTCTTGGGTTTGGTGGGGAAAATGTATTCTAAGATACATCCCTGCCAGCGAGCGACTGTAACGAACCACAAAGACACAAAGGACAGAAAGATTGATCGGTTCTACATAAGTTAAACTGATCACACAAAGAATAATACTAAATCCGTTGATTATAGGCTACATATCAGGACAGGCAAAAGGCAACAAGAGGAATAAATAATCAGTCTTTAATAAACGGATTTGGGATAAGAAGGCCATTTATCGGCAGCATCCGGGGTGCATCTCAATTTAGTCGAAATATCTATAGGACATTTTGGGCGCACGCAATGCGCCCAAACCATGGTTGCGGTAATATTATTGTAGGTGCTAATTGCATTTTGTACTTTAAACAACATTATAATTTTTGATAGCTGTTCTGACTCTCTCATGAATAGAAGCAAATAAACTTCCTTGCCATAAATAATTAAATTTATTTTCTGTGATTAGATTGAGACAATTTAAAATTTGCTTTTCCCAGTCTTTTTGATTGTAAGTATCTTTTCCCCAAGCTTGATATAATTCCTTCTCACTAATACCTCCTAATTTATGAGATAATCGATTTCTAAGATTACGCAATTCTTCAGAACCCCAAGCTTTTAAATCCTTAAAGTTTGCCTGGGGAGAAGTGAGAGCAATATACTTCTCTATTAATCTCTGTTGAGTAGGACTATCTAGCTTAATTTCAGGGACAGGATTGCCATTATTAACAAAAAGTTCTTTAAAAGCAGGATATTTATTCAACATAGATGATTGTCAAGATGAATAAGTATATTTAGATTCAATTATATGCTCTTTAAACTCATACCTTAAGTATTCATAAATTAAGCCTTCTACAGCTCTAAACCTGTGAAGCATAGCCTCGGTTGTATTTGTTTGTTTTAGTCTAACTACTGCGGTATAAGCTTGTTGATAGGCCATCGACCAATATTGTTGATGCTGCTCTTTTTGTTGATTATTGAAACTAAAAGAAGCGGATTGAAAAAATCTTCAAATTGTCCTTGATTCCAGCTTACTCCAGATTTAATTAGAGCATAGGTTTCTTTCCATTTTTGTTTATTTTGTTCATAGTAAGGTTTAACTAAGTCCTGAAGACCAGCATAATCATAGAGTTCTAATAATTGTAGGGCTTGTTGTCGAGTGCGATCCCAAAGATAGTTAGTCCCTAAAAAAGGGACTGTGTAATCTGAAGAAATTCCCTTTTTCTTGTCATGAGGAGTGGGAATAAATTCATAGAATTTAATATCGTTTCCATAAGAACTCAATCCCGAAATTCTCCACGCTTCTGAAGTTTGCCCCACCCCACCTTTTAAGCACAATAAAATGGGTTGATCGGTTTGAGGTTTTATATTTTCTTTCCATACTTGTTGCCACCAACGGAACATTTCCTCGAAGTTAGAAGGGTTTTCATCATTTCTACCTATAGAGAAAATATTTACTACCAAATCAGAATTTAATTTATTTAGTCAATACTTGATTAATTCTCCTGAGTAAAGACTATATTTTTCTCTTTCTTTTACTGTTTCATTTTGATCAGTTACTACTAAATAAACTTTTTCGAGATCATTGATTTTATCTTCCAAAAGCTTACCCAGAATCACAGGTTTTACTTGATTGCCATAATATTGAACATTTTCCCAAAGGTATTGGGATATTTCTCGAAAAGATGATTTTTCGGTCAGAGCTAAATCAGACACCACTTCTATCTGTTCTCCGAGAATATAACCTTTCATACGATCATCGCCAATATTATACCAGTCACCAGTGGTGACTTGAAACATTAAATCTCTGGTTCCGATCGTTGCGACTAAAATTAATTTTATGAGATTATAAAGGGAATATTTGAGCAAAATTTTGAGGACTTGTATTACTTCTTAATTGCCTAATAAACTCTTGACGGGGATTCAGATTAGCACCGAATACAGTAACTATCTGGTAATTTCCTAAATCAGCAATCCACACGGGAGAAGGTTTAGCTCCACCACTGACTTTACCACAGAGATTACCATCATATTCTCTTTGACCATTTTTACTGGTAATTTTCAAAGTATCACTGTGAAGAATTGCTAAAGCATGGGGTTTACCTCCTTGTTCATTTCCTGCACAGACAAAAATTTGACAATTACTATCGGCCGCATCAATCCATTGATTTTGTGAAACTTGATCTACTGTTCTGAGATTATTAGTATTGATATTGGTTTCACTAATTTTATCCAAAATACCATAAAAATCTTGCAATCTTTGCTGAAATTGTTGTTTAAATTCCTGCACATCATCGGGAATTGTCCAAAAATCTTCTTCACTGTCAATATACAATGTAGAGCCACGAAACCAGGGGGCGTATTCACGAGTTTCGCGAGAATAATTAGGTCGTCTTGCACCTTGACCAATACCACCCATATCAGCTAAAAACCAAAGCAAATATTTAGCTAATTTTTTAACATCTTCTTGTTTATCTTTTGGGGTTTCAGAAGATAAAGATAAGACTAAAGTTCCCCGTTGTTCACCACAAGGATCATTTTTACCCTGAGCATTGGTTCGAGGTTCTTTTTGGGTAACTTTACCCTCAAGAATATTCACTTGTAGATAACCGTATTTTTTAGGATTAATACCTCCAAATAATTCAGCTTCAATCTTTTGAACTTCGTTAATAGGTAAAACTCCAGATGCCAAAACACGAAACCAGTATCGCAGCATCGATTTAAAGGCTGTCGGACGAACTTCTGCAACGGGTGCGCTCCGCATTTGCCATTCATTGCGTCGGTGATTCCATTGCCATTGGGTGAATCGTTGATAACCATGAATTAATTGACCTTCTAGCTCGAAATTTAATCGATAAAAACTCGAATCGTTGTCATTTTTATTATTATCAGGATGAATATTATCATCAATTGGCTTTAATTCACCGTAACCACTATTTACCTGTGAACCTATACCAAGCTGTAGCCCTTTATTAAGCCATTGTCTTACCTGTTCAAGTATCTTTTTATCCTCACAGTTACTAGCTAGACGTAAACCAATTAAAAAAATTGGTTCTTTGAGAGAGAAAAAAGCATTAGGGTTAGGAGAATATTGCGTATAATCATCTTTCCATGACCAAATATTATTAGCCATGTCAATTTCTAACCCCCCGTTTTTAGAAGGTAAAGGATAGGCATCGAAAAAGATAACTTTACCCGTTTTATTTTTTTCCTCTTTGGCGTTTATATCACCGAAATAGGCAGCGATTTCTTTTTCCGCGTCTTTCCATTCCAGATTATTTGCCGCCATGATTTCTCGGATGGCTTGGGTTCTGGCAACACCCCGCAATGTACTAGATGGAATATAGGGCATTCCGAGGGCATCAAAGGCAGGTAAAAGAATACTTTCCGGTCCGCGATGACCACCGACACGAATACGCCAAGTGGATTTGACTGGAAAAGCGATTCCGTCTCTCGCTAACAGTTGGGTACGTTGATTGAGTTGCTCAAGACGCTGAGTGTAGTTAGCATTTTCTTGGGCTTTTTGCAGAATTTGGGTTTTAGTCGCATCTTTGTGTGGATAGTCGGCAGCGCGCATCCAACGGAGATATTCGACAAAACTGGCTGATTGGTCGGGTTGAGGTTGGTTTTCGGGGTTTAACCACGGTGAGGGTTGAGGAGGATTGTTATTGCCGCCACCGCCGTTATTATTGCCGCCGCCACCCCTAGGAGGCTGTTGGGGGGGCTGGTGGTTATTTGTGGGTTTTATAGCTTGATTTTTTAGGGTGGGTTTTTGAGGGCGATTAGGGGGTGGTAAGGGGCTATGGGACATAATCATTATAATTTCCTTTCTGGTTGAATGAATGATAAAAACTGTGGTGACAATTTACCTGAGTTAGTCCCCACTTTCCACATCGGAATAGATGGCGTTAGCCCAGAAGCTAAATTCTTGGGCGATTTCCAAGCCTAAACCCGTTAGACCCAGATAATCATCGGTAGATAAATCTTTGAGAGTAGTTAATCCTTGAGAATTAGAAAGATTATTTATTTGAGATAACTCTTCTAGGCATTGAAAATACTTTTTAACGACCTCTTTTTTTCCTTCTTGATTGAGGGTAGTTTCCTCAGCTTTTAGGCGCATCATTCCCCAAGTCGAAAGATAGGTATAAAGTTCAAGAGCTTGTTTTTTTTGTTCTTTGCGGCGACTATCATCACCAGTATTTAAATATAATTCTTGTAAAGCATTGAACACGGGATTGCTAATCGTTCTAGGGTCGAATGTCACGGTTATTTTGGCTCCAAAAGTTAAAAAATATTCCCTGACCAAAGGTCATCAAGAGAAATGAAAATATCGGGAAATGCGGCGGCAGATAAAGTTCCTGTAGTAAATTTTTCTTGATATTGATAATCAGAATTTATCGGTTGACGGAAAACATAAATCTCTCGATTTTTGATGGCAACTACCCAATATTCTGCAATACCAGCTTGGGCATAGATGCGTTTTTTTTCTGTTAAGTCTTTACTGAGAGTTAAGTCAGAAATTTCGATTAACCAAAAAATTTCATCGGCATAGGGATGATGATCTCGATAGCGAGAACGAGGGGGAAAAACTACAGCAATATCCGGTTCAGGTTCCGAGTTTTCTAGGGTAATGGGTCCAACTTCTCTTACCCATGCTTTATCCTTGAGACGTTGACGGAGAAAGTGGGCTAATCCTTCTCCACTATCTTTGTGTAAAGGGCCTTCTGGACTCATTTCGAGAATATCTCCATTCAGTAATTCTACACGCCGATCGATTAAAATTCCCGCCGCAATCATGCGATGATAATCGACCACTGACCATTTAGCTAGGGCAAGATTATCAGTCATAAATTACCTCTACAATTGTTGCACAAAACCGCGTCCTAAACTTTCCTGCCCACCGATTTGAATAATGTCATTATTTGCTAATAACCGTTTAAAATCAGCTTGTGATTTTTGTTTGGTTTGATTAGCTTGAGAGGTGACACCCCAAGGAAAATACATTAAGGTGTCGGGGGGAATAGCTTCTTCATAACGAAGTCCACCATCGACGGATTTATGCTCATCTAATTTAATTTTAACTTGTCGCCATAAACTCATTTGAATGAGAGTCGTGCAATGCTGATCCGGTAATACTAAGACTTGATTAATGCCACTGCTGACAGAGTTTTGGGGAATAAAACTTGACCAAGTTGACCAGTCTTTTAGATCATTATCCTTGAGAATGGCATCCTTGAGATAGACGTTCCTGTTAGCTCTTTTAAAACTACAGCTATATTCGGGGGGAATTGTCAGACGAGGATTAGTTAATCTTGTCCAACGACGGAGAAGTAAAGGCGAAGTGATCCAGACGACACCGTGACTTAGAGAAGAGATGGGCAACCAGAGAATCGAGCCATCTCCTATCCAGATGTCTCCCTGTTCCAAGTTTTCTGCACCTTTATCGATTTCATTACCGAATAACTTAAATTTTAGGGTTTCTTCGGTAGCTAAAGAACGGATTTTCCCGCGAATTGTACTGGAGGGAATATAGGGTAAAGTGGTATGGGATTCACGAGCAATACCCACTAGATTGCCTTCTTGAGTCATGCCTCCGGTGTGTAGGGGAGAAAGTAGATAAAAGTGAATTAAGTTCATGATTAATCATTCTCCTTTATAGTTGATCCAAAGTAATTCCGAGTAGCCTAATTTGCGCCAGCGTTGGTGATATTCGGGGCTATCGGGCCGATCTTGAAATAGGCGATCGGGTTGATTTAAATAGTATTGACTACCCGGGGGGGCGGCGAAGACTTGGGGGGCGGGAATGCTAATATTTTCTTTTGATTGAATGCGGCAACTGATCGGAATAGCTCGATCGGTTGCGACACTGACTAGATTGCCCGGTTTCTGATTACTATTAACAGTATGGGCGAGTTTCCATTCCCAGGGCCAAGAGTGACAAATGGCTTGATTATTATCGTGACGGCGTTCAAAAATACCAGGGGTAACGAGATAGGCGATCGCTTTATTTATTTGTTTAAAGTTCTCCTCGGATTTTTGTTTTAATTTTTGCCATTGTTGACCTAAATTATCGCATTTTTCCAGTATAACTCGGTGTCCTTCTCCTCCTAACCGCAAAGTTGTGGGAGTGGGAATATTAACATCAATTCCGATCGCTATACTCCAACCGGGTAGCATTCGGATCGCTTTTTCCACAAAGTATCCATCGGCATCTTTTACCTGTTTACTTCCCGGTTTCATGGCATTATGGGAACGAATTTCTTCTTGCCAGGGTTTATCTTCTCCTTTGTGTTTTACTAACCATTGGCAAGGGTCGATCGCTCCTGTTTTTAAATAATCGAGAATAACTTCACAAGGTAGATACTGACGATATTTACTTTCGTTCTCTTCTTCCGCTTCATTTTCTCGATTTTGGCAATTTTTGTGAGGTTTAGCCTTAGCTAAGGGGGCAGGTTTCGATCGATCCCAAAATATATGGTTTTTTGAAATAGTTAAATTATCACTCCAAGAAATAGGAATTAATGGGTCAGAATTGGCGAATCCTAAAGGACGGGGTAGATATAAAGTATCTCCGGCAAAGGATAGGAATGGACCGGTGATTTTAAAATAGCTATTTTTAGAGCGATCTAGTAAAGCACTTAAAGCACCGGCGATCGTGTGACCGTTGGGGGGAAATGTACTTCCGGTCCAGGTTCTTTCTCCGGGGCTAAAGGGTTTGGCATCGCGTAGGAGAAGAACATCTAGGGGAGTGATTGTGTACCAATACATTAAATGGAACCTCCGATCTTAATCTCTCTTTTTCGAGTCATAAAAGCCGCTAATTTCATCCAGCTACGCACGGCTTCATTAAGATCATTAGGATCATTTTCCGTGGTTAACCAAAGATGTTTGAGAAAGTTGCTTAGGTCTTTTTGAAAAGCTTCTCTGTTGTCTGTTGTTAGATTTTCCCGACGGCTAGAGAACGCCTTGACCCAAACCTCGATCGCTTCTATCATTGGTACAGGATGCTGTTGCCAAAGGCCGGCCACTGCCTCGAATAAACTGGCATCGGAATTACTGGCCAAAAGTTTTTGCCAGAGAGGGAAAACATCAAACTTAGCCGTAGATTTTAGGACTTTACCGTTACCGTAGAGAACGCGCACTTGTACGGCATCTTTTTTGACTTTTTTGCCGTCAAAGCCTTTATAGGCGTGTTCCTTGGCTTTTTTCTCAGCTTCCCAGAGATTTTCTAGGGCGATAGCGAGGGGGACAGAATGATGAGCGATGACAATACCGAAACTGATAGTCGCCCGCTTTCCCATAGTAAATAGGGGACGTTTGGCGAGATTTTCGGGAGGTTTTTCGCCTTGCCATTGCCAATAGTCACCAGCGTTATTAAATTCGCCATGGGGGTCTTTTTCTCCCTTAAAACATTGGCGGATATCCCATAACCATTTATCCCATTCCCAGAGATTAGTATAGGCGAGAACATCATCACCGCCACCATAGATTAAGCGTCCTGCATAGCGTTGTTCGGTGAGGTAGGGAACGAGTTGATTAGAGAAGTCTAAAAGGGCGCGACTGAGGGCGCTATGGGTAGATGGCCCCATGGGTTTATTGAGGGTGACAAAATCGCCAAAAGCTTTTTGTACTTCTTTTTCTAGGGTATCGGTTTCGGTCGGGGGATGATCGGCGTATTGATGAAGTGACTTAGCGATATATTCTCGATAGGGTTTCATTTCTTGGCCTTTTAACCATTCCCCCATTCCGTCACCATCTCCTGCGGCGATAACATACCAATCAGCCGGGTTATTGTTGGGATAGTTTTGGTCAATTAATTGGCTTAATTGATGGCGATAATTAGCCACTTCTTCATCGGCAATCTCTAGTTCTTCTACTAACCATCCCGCATTAAGAAATCGAGGGTGATAACGTTTATATTCCGGTTCGATGTGATCGTCAATGTAGGGGATTCCCCAGGGTTGGGTAAGTGCTGAGGGAATATTTTTACCGTCTTTTCTTAGCCTACGGGAGATGGTGCCACAAACTCGATGGAAATGGTCGATATCACCACCTATTTTGAGATAACCGGCGACTCCCACGGTTAAATCGGGATAAGCGGCATCTAGACGCTCTTGGTCGCTATTTTTTAAGAGTTTTGGCAGGATTAGGTGTAATCCGCGTTTAACGGTTTCGGTGGCGTTGAGTTGTTCGATCCCATCGAATAATCCGGCATTTCGTTTCCAGTATTCTTTGCTTGCTTTTTCGCTAATCCAATCGTTGTCACCATCGGGATGGACGACGGGTCCGAGTCCAGAAATGGTGGAACGGGGACCGAAAGCGGTGGGAATCTGCCAATCGCGGGCATTTTTGACGGCAGCAAGGGCAGAAAGGTTTTGCTCGACAGCACTACTCCACCAAGAACCAACATTTGAACTAAAAGGAGGTCTTTTCCACTTCTGATGAGCTAATTCTCCGGCTTTTTGCAGAAATTCCTGCTCTTTTTCTAAAAATAGAGCTTTTTGATCGTAGAGATTATAAAGTTCGTTTTGTTTATCTGGCCAGCTTTGCGCTTTTTCTGGGGCTTCGGCTTGATTTTCGTCGATATTTTCGGTTTCTTTGTAAATTTCGCCACTGATGAGGGGTTGGTCTTCTCTACCGATGGGAACCCCCACATAATAGGTTTGCCATTGGGCATTTAACCAACTGTCCCAGGTACGACTATTTTCTTTTAATTTGGGCATCCAGTGACGTTTTGCCAATTTCTCGAAAACTTGCCGACTAATTTCTTTCCATTGTTTTAATAGGCTAGATTTGGCGGTTTGCATAGCCGCCGCGACTTTATCTTTGGGCAAGAGGAGGATAATAATGTTGGGAAATCCGGCGGTTAGTAATTGTCGATCGCCCGGTGGGTCGATCCAGGAGCTAAAATCGGCGTATTTTTCTAATAACCATTGATCGATTAAGGGTTGTGCGTAGAGAGAGGGATAGATCAAACTATCGGGGCCGTATTGTTGGGCGAGTTGCCAGCAGACTTGAGCAGATAAATAGTGCAGAATCCAAGAACCTGCCCAAAAATCGCCCATTTTGCGGCTGGCTTTGATTAGTTCTTGGACTGGGGAAAAGGTAAAACTAACGAGATAAGGGTGGGATAATTGTTTTCCCGTCGGCCAATTATTGACCACATCCTCGGAGGTGAGATCATATCCCGCTAGAGTCCCGGCAATGGCCGCCGTTAAACTAGCATGACTCCAGATCGATCCGTCCGGTATTCTGGTTTCGGCGGGCATTAGGAGCAGATTTTCGTCATCGAGTAATTTCGCCGCTGCTTGGGGAAGACAGCGCCATAACCACCAAAATAGTTCTTTAGCTTCGTTTTCTAAGATTCCTGTGCGTAATCTGGCGGGAATTTGGTTAAATAGTCGTTTTTCCTGTTCTTTTAAGTAATCTGTGCGGTTAGAAGCAATTTGTTGGTGATTTGCGTCGGCTAATTTGAGATTTAAGGGTTCTCCGGAGAGGAGGTGACGCAATTCTAGACCTGTTTGTTGATCGTAGTTAACGAATTGGGTTAAACTACCGATCGCCGATCGATCGCTGGCTGAGGTGATATAGTCAGCTAGTTTGATTTGTTTGAGAATTTTTTTAGTCGATTCTTCGGGATTATGTTTTCCCCACAACTTCATTACTTCTAAATCTCTCCAGAAGCTGTTATCACCGCGTCCTGAGTTGCTATGTAGGGCCTTGAAGACGGGATCGTGTAGTAATCCCCAGATTTTCGCTTGCCAGTATCCTAGAGCCATAAACGCCTCAACTCCTTGCTGACCGATGTTCCCACTATATTCAATATGCCCTAGGAACCGCTAGAGATAACACGATATTTTGAAGATTTTTTTTAAAAAGCTTCAAAAGCTGATCCTGTCTAAGTTTCTGGTGGTATAGATTTTTTTATATGATTATTATTAGCTTTGGATAGTGTTGGGAGCAGACAACCTCGGTTTCTGGTAAAATCCCTCGATCTACCACAGTCTGGAGATTTTGGCGGTTTATATGGCTGATTTACCGAAAAATTGGGTTTAAAGCCTCGCCCTTTTAGGGCGACTTTATAGGATGATTGAATAGAAACTTGACAAGATATTTATAGTAATGTTACATTAACCCCATCTCTATACTCACTGAAGAAATTAGTTGAATGGAAACAAATGGATTCTCCCGACTTCAAGTTTTCAACTGCCCGACTCTCTGCTTATGCTTAGAAATTAGTTGAATGGAAAGATAAGGTCGAGGGCGAACCGGTATTTAGAGGCTTTTCTCTCTACTCGCACTTAGAAATTAATTGAATGGAAACTGTACTCCTAATATGTTTGTGTTTTTTCTTAATGAACTCTCTACTCGCGCTTAGAAATTAATTGAATGGAAACATTTGTAGGGTTAATTCATGAATTAACCCTACTCTCTACTCGCAGTTAGAAATTAATTGAATGGAAACATTTGTAACAGAATCGTCTTAGACCTTACCCTATAATTTTAGTCTCTACTCGCGCTTAGAAATTAATTGAATGGAAACGACAATACTGCTGCGTTTTATTGAGTATTATTAGTTGCCTCTCTACTCGCGCTTAGAAATTAGTTGAATGGAAACAAAATCTCGACTCCCACCAGTGCGATTAAATCTTCTTTAAACTTTTTGCCGGAAACCCTAAATAAGTAGTCGTGCAAAATTAATTTCCCAGTCGAGACAGGAGACAGGAGACAGGAGACGGGATCAGATTTGAGTTTTTAGTTCACTGTTTACTGATCACAGCAAAAAGCTGACGGAGTAACTGCTGACGATTTGGATGTGTAATTAATTTTGCTTAGGTACTTATATATGGCGTTTCCTAAGCTAGTGAGGTACAGCTATTTTTCTTCCCCTTTGCCTAAAACCCAGAAATTTTGTACCTCAGCAGACTGAAAAAAGCTATAGTAAAATGCTTACTGGGCGACACTTTTAGGATTATTTGGCGGAAGAAACTATCAGACAATCGCTCGCAGCGGGTCGAGGCAGTTTACTGAAAGACACTTATCGGACTGGCAAAGGTCTAGGTAAGAAACGAGCGAGTTTTGTTACAGTTGAACTGTATTAGGCTCCTTGCGGCCGTCACCATCCCCCTCACTTTGGGTTAAAATTTATGTTAAAAGTCTTGACAAAAGTAATTAAATATGCTAAAGCACCCGCTTTGATTGCTCTATCCTTAGCGGTGGGTGCGGGGATTATTTTACCAAAAATAACTTTAGCCAATGGCAACCCCGGCCTAACAATTTTTAGCGGAGTCGATCGCAAGGATATCTTAGATTATTTCTTGCAATTCGGTGGTCGTCCCCGCCAAATGGATCGTTATAAACTCTATATCCCTGCGAAAAAACTCTCCCAAGGGGCTTCGGCTTTTTTTATTTCCTATCCCGATTATTTTAACGGCCAGTTTGACACCAATAAAATTCAGGTACGCATCAACGGTAAATCTTTGCCTTTAAAGGAAGTGGTTTGGGATAAGGATGGTCGCGTTATTCAAATTGTCCCCCAACAAGCGATCGATCCGACCAGCAAAGTTGAAATCGTCATGTCTAATGTCAGAAATCCCGAATTAGGCACTTATTACTTTACCTGTGATGTGACTGCCTCCGGCAATATTCCCGTCCGTCTCTACGTTGGTACTTGGATTGTCAGTATCGAACCCTAAGTATTTATTGGCGATAGAGAAATGGGGAAATGGGGAAATTCCACTAAGGGACTTGCGCTTTGATAATGTACCTTTTGGGCGAACGCAGTTCGCCCCTACATTGTGGACAAAATCCGTTACTGTAGGGGCGCAAAGCTTGCGCCCCCCGATCAATTGGGATATTATTCCCACGCAAGTCCCTAATATCCCAAAACCCCAACACCCTGTTAGTCCGAGAAAAAGTCAACCAAAGTCAACTATTTGCTTCCGAGTTGCTAAAATCTGAGGAATTTTCACCTACAGACTCGTTGGCTGGGGAATTTTCGCCAGAGTTTGTGTTTTTGCCACTGCCTTTGTGGGAATTTTTGCCCCCTTCCCGTCCAATAGCCGCCATGTGGGCGCGATCTCGGCTAACCGCTTCCCCGCCTTTTCGTCCCGCTTCCCGGGCTTCTTCGGAGGTAAATTCGTGGGCTGTACCTTTTTGATGAGCAGCTTTACCGCCTTTACTAGCGATTTCCCGTTGTTTAGCTTGATCCATAGAGGCAAAACCGCGTTTACTCTTACCTGTCATAATATCCCTCCTGTGTGAATGCTGATTTTAAAAGTTCTTAAAGACTTATGCGAGATTTTTAAAACATCAAAATCATGATCCTGTGGCTGGGCAAAAAATTGAGATCGCCCCGCTTTTTTCCTCTAAGAACTATGAATTCCTATCCACGATCATAACTCATTAGCTTGACTTCTAGAGAACTAATTACAGCAATCAAAGGGCGTATTTTATGTTAAAAAATATTAAGCAAATCGAGCATTTATCAGTCTAAAGATATAGAAGTTATCTTAATGGTGAGGTACAAAGTCTTGGTTTGGGGCAGTCGGAATTTAGTGATCAGTGATCAGTAATCAGGGATCAGCTTTTTTCTCCCTGCTCCCATCTCCCATCTCCCCACTTCCGAATTCATAATTCATAATTCATAATTCCGAGGTTTTTTGGGGGATTTAATCGGGAAAAATTAGGGTAAAACTTGGGTTTTTGCGATTAACCACTTATCTCCTTGCCGTACCAAATCATAGCGCACCTTCAAGGACTCATTATAGGAACGCTCGACAATTTCCTTGCCATTATAGAAATACATGGCCTTTTCGTTGACTATCGCTTCCACCGTCGCTAGATTAGGATTTTTGGCATTATTAGTAACCGATCGCACATCCACCTGATGATCGTAGCGCCAATAGTTATTTCTCTGTAGAGCCGCCGCCCGTTTTTGCCAAATTTCTAAGGCCGAACCCGTTAAAACCTCTTGCAATTGCTCTTTTTGGTGTTCACTGCCAAAAGCTGCCGATTTTGCCACTAACCAAGCTTGAATCGTCTCCTTAGCTGTTCCCTTGCCCAAGGGAGTCCCTTCGATCACTTCTGCGTTGGCTGAGGGAATTTCCAGTATGGGAGTATGCAGAGAAATCGGTAACTGTTCCCCTTGCAAGGCTGCCAAAGGGGATTGACTATCGACAATTGCCTTCACCCCCAGGGACAAAACCGCCAGCGTTCCCACTAATCCTACTGCCAATATCGCCACTCGATCGAGTCGTAGCTTTCTGCGGGCCGGTCGTCTGCGTTTCGGTGGGACTAGGGCGGTTTTTACCGTTTCTGGGGCCGCTTGCTGGGAGTTGCCCGCCGCTGGGGGGTGCGGGCGACGGGGACGACGACGGGGGGGATTAACTGCCGGTGGATGATGGGCTGCCGTCACCACCACAGTACCCTGAGTATAGGGGGTGAGAGTTTCCGGCTGAGGGTTGGCTCTCAGGGCAGATACAGCAGTGCTTGTCCGCTCACCGTTAACTCTAGCTAAAGACGGTTTTTGGGGACGAGAGTGGGAAGACGAATAAGCAGATTCCCTCATCGGTGTCGCTCCTGGCACTGGGTTTAAATGGGGTGGGGGGGGTGTGGGTTTTGAGAACAGTTACTTCCGATTCTAAAGGTTCGCCAACCTTTTCCTGAACCGACACGGGAACTTTTTCGTCAGGAAAACCTGACAATTCTTCTAAATAATTTTGTACGTCTTCCTCGGCAAAATACTCTTTGAGTGAGGCTTTCTGCTCGACTAAATCACTAAAATGGCAGAAAACTTCTGTTTGTAACCAACGCTCGCCATAACGACATAATCCGGGTAAAAGATCGGGAGATTGCCCGGATTGTTCCTTAATATAATTTAATATTTCCTGCTCTTGACTTTTTTCTAAAATTGTGCTTGCCTGTTCGGTTTGACCGAGCAGCAGGGCGCAGATCGAGCGCTCAAGGGAGACATCCTGATGTTTTTGTAATTGCTGCAGGCGCTGGCTGGCCGCAACGATAGCGGCGGGTTGTTTTTGGGCGAAACCGCGGGCGATCAAGGCATAGACCAGCAGATAATTACCCACCGCCGAGGGGCGTTGGGCCTCTTTTGCCCAGATTTTCTCCTGTTCGGCCTGAGTTAAAAAAACCCGTAACTGTTGAATAAAGCGTAAAAAATTATCCACCCCCAACCCAGAGCGGTCATCGCCGGGGCCATCGATACCGCCGCGCGCGGCCAACATCTCCTCCAAGAGATTTAAGCCGCGCTGACGGGCAAGACCGGGTTTTTTTTCTTGGGATAACAATTCCAGAACCCGGTAGGGACGCAGGCGATCGCAATCATGACGAATCTCGCTGGCCACTTGCGGGAACATTTGTTCTTGTTCCAACCAGGTCAGGGCTTTGGCCGCAGTGCTGGCGGCCTGTTCATAATTTTTATCCTGCCAATATTCCCGACTCAATTCCCCGTAGGCCAAAGCCAAGGTTAAGATCATGTCTGGGCGAGTAGTTGGCTCTAAATCTAGATAAGTTTCGGCCAAACGAATCACTAACTCGTATTCTCCCAACTCTTGCAGGATGAGCAAAGCTCCCACCAGATCGGCGGGGGCAATGGTAATCTGGGGAGTGGGATATTCCGGGGAAGCGGCGGCCACCTCCCCACCCTGAGAATCTAGGTCTTCGGCGCTGCTTTCTGGGTTGAGAAGCAAGGGGTTGGGGTCGAAAAATTGGGCATCGTAATCACGACGGCGATCCGGATCACTTAACACTTGGTAAGCTTCATCTAACAAGTGCTGACGGGCGATGATCGCTGTTTGACTGTATTCTTGACGGGGCAATTGCCGTCCCCGGTCGGCGTGGGCCAAATCAATTTGCTCGGCACTCACCTGAAAGGGGATTCCCAATATCCTGTAGTAGTCAAGAGGAATTCGCACGGTTAGCTGTACCTCAACTCTGGAGAGTCCTTAGTGAATTAAGTGATGTAAGTGAGAGCGGAGCGAGTAAAATAACAAGATACCATCTTATCCTAGCCAATCTCTGACTGACTAAGGTTAGATTTGAGAGAGAAAATCCACTCGAACCCCTTGGTTTGAGCCTAAAAAATTCACTGCCAGAATTCTCGAAAAATCTACCGCTTCCTCTACCCTTGCTTTTTTGTTGTCTAAATGATACTACAGACCCTATGATTTCCGAACGTACTTTACCAACCTTTAATCCTGCTTCCATCATTATTACCAAAGCTGAAGGTCTTCGCCTATACGAAGATATGGTTTTGGGGCGGATGTTTGAAGATAAATGTGCCGAAATGTATTATCGGGGCAAAATGTTCGGTTTTGTCCACCTCTACAACGGTCAAGAAGCGATATCTAGCGGTATTATTAAGGCCTTGCGTCAGGGAGAAGATTACGTTTCTAGCACCTATCGCGATCACGTCCACGCCCTCAGTGCAGGAGTTCCCGCTAAGGAGGTAATGGCGGAGTTATTCGGCAAAGCTACCGGCTGTAGTAAAGGACGGGGCGGCTCCATGCATATGTTCTCCGCCGAACATAAGCTTTTAGGGGGTTACGCTTTTGTGGCCGAGGGGATTCCCGTCGCTACCGGGGCAGCTTTTCAAAGTAAATACCGTCGCGAGGCTATGGGGGATGCCAGTGCCGATCAGGTAACGGTCTGTTTCTTTGGCGATGGGGCGAGTAATAATGGCCAGTTTTTTGAGTGTCTGAATATGGCCGCCCTCTGGAAGTTGCCGATTATCTATGTGGTGGAAAATAATAAGTGGGCGATCGGTATGGCCCACGATCGAGCCACTTCTCAACCGGAAATCTATAAAAAAGCCAGTGTTTTTAGTATGGTCGGTGTGGAAGTGGACGGTATGGATGTGGTCGCTGTTCATGCCGCCGCCAGAGAGGCTGTAGCCCGCGCCCGCGCCGGTGAGGGGCCGACTTTGATTGAAGCCTTAACCTATCGTTTCCGGGGTCACTCTTTGGCAGATCCCGACGAGTTACGCAGTGCTGACGAGAAACAATTCTGGGGCGAAAGGGATCCGATCACGCGCTTTGCCGCCTACCTCTACGAGCGAGATCTGGCCACGAGAGAAGAATTAAAAGAAATCGAGGAGAAAATTCAAGCTGAAATCGAGGCAGCGGTTAAATTTGCCGAATCTAGCCCCGAACCCGATCCTAGTGAACTAACTCGCTTTATTTTCGCCGAAGACGAGTAATTTCAGTGATTAGTTACCAGTTATTCAGATTTGAGTAATCAGTAATCAGTGATCACTGATTACTTAAGGTATTCTATGAGGGGGAGCAGAAAAATCCCGCCTTGAAGATGGTTGTTGTTGAAAAAATCCGTAAAAAATAGTTGCGCTCTTGTATAATTCGCTAAAATCCAGAGAAATAGCTTTTGCCATGGCGACTACAGAAGCATTGAACCCCAGTCAGTTCGCATTCTTAACCAACCTCACCGCTGATCGTTCAAGTTCACCCAACCCACAAGAAGAAATGGACAAAGTTATCATTCTCGTTAATGCCGAAGCTCAAGCCAGTGGTCAGATGTCTCGGCTATCGCCCGTTACCGAAAAGATGGTGATTGCCTTAAAAAATGCGGTTCCTAAATCCCTAGCGGTGGAGGTGACGGGGACGGCTTCTTTGTGGTCAAAAATGGAGTCGGGTAAAACTGCCCAAAATAATTTAATCTGGTGTCCCTTAACAATTCAATTACCCAATTGGGTGAATTTTCCTGGTAAAAAAGTTTATCAAGCTTGTCGGGATATCGAGGAAAGACGCGCTTGGGTTGCCCATACCCTGCACTATAAAACCAGTCAGGGAGATTCTTCTTTTGGGGATCTTTGGTTGCCCATCACGGTGACATCTAAGGGTTTAGAATACGGTGAGGTGATCGGGGAGGGTATGATCCCTAACGCCTACAGTCAACCGATTAGTCTGGAAAGAGAGAGTCTGAAGTCTTTACATCGGCTGGCAGCGCAATTACTGGATAATCTACAGGCTCCTGCTTCCGTTTACTTGCTACAGTTTCGTCTGGCTCATCGAGAAGTGGTTTTTGATCGTCTCTGGCCTTTTCCTGCCGCACCTGCGATCGCTTCCCTGCGCGGTCAACAGACGGATCTCTATGCAGCCTACTGGAATTGTTTACGTCAGCAAGCAATGCTCGATCATTCTTTGGCCATTTAAAGGCACTGTCTAGCAGGAATCTATTAAGTTGACAAAAGCGATACTTTGGCAGAATATTTAGCGTAGCGGCCGCCATAAAAATCCTGCTTTCGTCGGTCCAGCCTCTCGAAAATGCCGAAATATTCGCTAATTATCCCGATTTATAACGAGGAAGAAACCATTCCAGAACTCTATCGCCGTGTCAGTGACGTCATGGATAGTTTAGATGATTCTGTGGAACTGATTCTGATTAATGATGGCAGTGGGGACCGATCCTTAAAATTAATGCGGGAACTACAGGAAAGAGATGCTAGGGTCTGTTATATTAGCTTTGCTCGTAACTTTGGCCATCAGGCAGCAGTGACGGCAGGACTTAATTTCGCTAGGGGTCAAGTTATTGTTGTCCTCGATGCCGACTTGCAAGATCCACCGGAATTGATTCCCAAAATGATTGAGTCTTGGCAAGCAGGTTATCATGTGGTTTACGCCCAGAGAACAAAACGGAAAAAAGAAAGTTGGTTTAAACGCCTAACTGCCTACGTTTTCTATAGATTGCTGCGACAATTAGCCGACGTGGATATCCCTGCGGACACGGGGGATTTTTGTCTGATGGATCGTCAGGTAGTGGACCTATTAAATTCTATGCCAGAACGGAATCGTTATATTCGCGGTTTGCGCGCTTGGATTGGTTTCCGACAAACTGCTGTTAAATTTGAGCGGGATCCCCGGTTTGCTGGCGAAGTCAAATACACTTTTAAAAAATCCCTAGCTTTAGCGATTAATAGCTTGGTGTCTTTTTCTAAGATTCCCCTGCGTCTTTCCACTTATTTGGGCCTATTTTCCGCTTTAATTGCCCTGTTGATGGCTTTACTGGTTCTCTACTGGCGCTTACAGCAACCCGACTCTCCCGTTACCGGTTTAGCTACTATCTTGATCGCTGTGTTTTTCTTGGGTTCAGTACAATTGATCAGTATTGGCATATTAGGGGAATACATCGGTCGAATTTACGAAGAAGTTAAGGGCAGACCAGCCTATACAATCGCTGAGATCGCTGGGTTGGAAATCAATTAAACTTTTCAAACAACTATCAATTAATTCTTGTCAATTAAAGATTTTGTTAACTTCTTAAATAAGCAATAAGCTGTTGACTCTCTAAATTACTGGTTAAGACTGTCTATGATCGAGGAGAGAGGTTTTGCTCATTTGTCCTAAAATTTCTAATAGGCAGTGCAGCTTACCCCATTCGTACAAAAAAATTAGCAGGGCCGCTAATAGAAATTAAACTCCAATAGCAAAGAAAAACTGTCTAACTTTGCCCACAACAGCGATCAATACCTAAACTATCTAAAATCAAATCACTGACGGCGTTAGCGATGGCAAATTCACTATAAAAACTTTCGCGGAAATCAAAAGCTTGCATCTCGGTAATGATCGCAATCACCAAGTTACCGAGATCGTTTTCTCCTTCCAAACGCTGACGCAGAAAAATTTGACTAGCGCGTTCAGCGATAGTTTCATTAATAGCTTCGGGAATAAATTCTGCATCTAACCAACGATGCAAAGCCGTGCGCAGCCAAGTTTGTTCCTGTTGGGGATTTTCGATCGGTGGTAGAGTAATAGGCGGAATTGCTGGGGGATAATCGGGCATAATTAGAGAATGATCAGGCTACGAGACTGAGTTCTTGGGGGGATTCGTGGATACCGCCTCTATTATACAAGGATACGCACGCGGTTACTTTCTCATGGCCGATGAGGGGGGGCGATTGGATTGGTATTCTAGTATAAATCGCGCTCTTATCCCTCTCAATCAGCGTTTTAGGTATCCCAAGTCCCTAAAACGAGTTTTGAATCAAAATCGCTTTAGCGTGGCTATTAACCGCGATTTTGCTGGGGTTTGTGCCGGTTGTGCCGATCGCTCGCTGACTTGGATTTCCCCGGAGTTAATGCAAATCTATCAGCAATTACACCAAGCAGGTTGGGCCTACAGTTTCGAGACTTGGCAAGGGGATCAATTAGCGGGGGGGATTTTAGGTTTAGCAATTCGCGGGGTTTTTATCGGGGAATCGATGTTTTATAAAATTCCCGATGGTTCTAAGGTAGCCATGGTCAAGTTAGTTGAACACCTCAGAGAACGGGATTTCTGTCTATTTGATGCCCAAATGCAAAATCCCCATCTGGCTAGATTTGGGGCCTATACTATCTCCGAAAAGGAATATCATCACCGACTGGAAAGCGCTCTGCTCAAGCATTGCCGTTTTGTTTAAGTATTGTTTCCGATGATAGCAGTCATCTTATAGTATAGTTATACCAAATTTCTCAATCCATGACAGACACCCACGCTCGAATGCTTGCCAAGCCTGCATTCGTTGTGACGCAAATAAACCTCTTGCAAAAGTCAAAAAGTAATCAATCCTGATGCTGAAAGCATCTATTCTTGTTTCTGTTGCCTGTTGCCTTTTGCCTGTTGCCTGACTTCTGCAAGAAGTCTAATAAAGAAAAATGGTATT
>NZ_CAIP01000143.1 GCF_000297435.1 Microcystis sp. T1-4
AGAAAATAGACCTCTTGTAAAAATCAAAAATTGTTGTTAGGAGTCAGGAGTCAGGAGTCAGGAGTCAGGAGAATTAGGAATGAACAATAATCAATTAAATGGTCTATTTAAGGATTTTATGCAATTTAATCCTTATTCTTACCGTTTTTGAACCCTCAAAAATTAATTATGCAAGAGGTTTAATAGACATTGGGGAAATTCTCTTGGAAATGCGATCGGTAATCGACGGGGCGATCGATGTAACCACCGAAGCGAGGGCCGATGATACCCCACTGTACGACATCAGTAAAATCAACTTCGAGCGTCTGAAACAGGAATTCGCTAATAGCGATCGCAAGAATACCACCGTCCAAACTCTCAAAAACGCCATCGAAAATCGTCTCCGAACAATGCTCGAGCAGAATCTGCAACGGACGAACTTTCAAGAGCATTACGAGCGGATCATCGCTGATTATAATTTCGAGAAGGAGCGGGTGGCGATCAAACAGACCTTCGAGGCCTTATTAGAATTCATTCAGGAACTCGATCAAGAGTCCCAACGGGCGGTTAGCGAGGGATTAGACGAGGAATCCCTGGCCCTGTTCGACCTTTTAACCAAAGAGAATCTATCACCGCAAGACATTGAAAAAATTAAACAGATCCCCACGCAGCTTTTGAAAACCCTAAAACAAGAGAAACTAAAGATCGATCGTTGGCCAGATAAAGAATCCAGTCGGGCGGAGGTTAAAACTACTATTCACAACTTTTTATACAGCGATAATACTGGTTTACCCGTCGATCTCTACACGGAAGAAGAAGTGGAAGAAAAAACGGAAGAAGTCTTCCGCCACATCCGGCGAGTTTATCCGAGTCTGCCTTCGCCTTATTACAGTGCGGCTGCCTAGATTCTGGACTGTCCATATTTCGCTTTTCCGAAGTTGCTGATTTTAGCTCTAATAATCACCACCGTTCCTAAATATTTGGGCTCTCCTCGACTTTGTGTGATAATCAGTGCTGATCATTCTTAGGAGTCTTGCCAGACAAGGCTTTAAAGACTATGTTTCCAGAAAATTAGGCTCTTCTAGGTTCTGTGTGATAAGTTTAACTTACATAGGATCGATCTTTGTGTCCTCTGTGTCTCTGTGGTTCCCTCCACTCCCTCGCCAGCAGGACTGTATCTCAGAATACATTTTACCCACCAAATCCAAAAGAGCCGAAAATTATCGGCCCTTGTTGATCGTTTAAGTCCCATTAAGAATAAATAGGGTCTTTTTCCAGCAATCCTAGCAATTTTTGCATTTTAATCCAAGCTCTTCTCATTTGCCAGAATTTACTTTTTTCCATGGCGGCTATTTTACTGTCAGCTTCTCGATAATCCAATTGGGTTTTTTGCAATTCTTGTTGCAATTCTTGCTCATTAATTTCTAATTGTTTAATTCGTTCTCTGGCCCGTTCCAACTGAGCGAATATATCGACTCTTAAGGTGACCAAAGCAGCAAAAATGGCTTGGATATTTTGGGAGTAAAGTTGGGGATGATTATCAAAAAGTTGGGTATAGGAATAAATATATTGTTCTGCGGTCATTGAGCGACTCATAGAAGCAGCTTTTTGCCGATAGAAAAATAACACTTCCGGGATACGATAGACTTCTCGACCTAATTCGATCAGAGATAACCAAAAATCGTGATCTTCCCAACCATAAATTAAATTAGTATTATAGCCCCCCACAGTTTCCCAATCAGATTTCCGAAACAAACCGGAGCAAAATATCATATTATCTACTAATATATCGGGAAATTTATACTCAGGCAGCGGCCAAGTTCCTTGTTTATCCCCAAAATACTCCGCTTCGCAATAAACTATCCCTAATTGCTGATTACCTTCTAGCAAAGTAACCGCTTTTTCTAGATAGGAATCGGCAATTTTATCATCGGCATCAAGGGGAAGAATATAGGTTCCTTGTCCTTGGGCAATTCCTAGATTTCTCGCTGTGGCAACCCCTTGATTTTCTGTGCGGATGATCCGGGTTTTTGGCTGTTGATAATCTTGTAAAATCTCGATGGTTTCCGGTTCTGTGGAGCCATCATCAATGACAAGGATTTCAAAATCTTGGTATGTTTGTACCAAAATAGATGCGATCGCATCATCGAGATAGGAACCTTGATTATAGCAAGGAATAATTACGGAAACTTGAGGAGCATGACTCATTGGGGGCAATTCTCTCCCACTCGGGCAAAAACTAGGTTATCAATAGCTTATCCCAAAAGTTCCCCTTTCTCATTTTTCTACGTCGAGGAAGTGTTGATATCCCCACTCGCAATTTCGGGATAGTAGGACATATTATGGATAAATCCTTAAATTATTCTAATTGCTAGACAAAATCACCCAATTGGGTGATCCCCGTGAGGGAAGTATCTCTTTTTAATAGAGGATAAGTTATTCAATAATCCGATTATCGTTACAAATGATACTTAATCATGGAAGCTCATCAACAAAAACAACTCCGCCTTTTTCTCTTGGAAAAATTAGCAATTTCCCCCCGTTCCCTCGATATGGCCCTGCGTCTCTGTGAAGCATCGGTGGGTTCATTACCGATGGTTTTATGGCAGTACGGGTTAATCGATTTGTCGCAATTGAATCAAGTTTTTGACTGGATGGAAACTGTCTAATTATTTTCCAATAATAGTTCGTTAATTATCATTTTTATTAAGAGAACTGACCAATCCCCAGAGCGGCAATTTATTTAATTTTATCCCCCTGGATTAAGTCGCGTTAAGGTTTACCATAGCCGAAAACCTCACCTTTGCTGGCACTAATTAAACTGGCTATCATCCGCTATTCCCCCCGTTTTAATTCGAGATTTATCTGGTCTAACATAATAATTTATCCACTTGATCGCCTTTTTGCTTGTCATGACAGTAAGATAGGAAGAAATTAGTCATCGACTATATGGAACTCTTTTAGGGCCGGATAAAAGTTAAGATTTTCGTGGCTAGGACGACTGAGTTTAATCAGGGCAAACCGTTGGGAGGGTGGCAATTTTTGCCATTGTTCTAAACTAATTTCGATCTGGAATTCTCGGGCTTTTTCTAGGACTGTATCGGGAATCTGGCTATCATCTAGCCAAGGGGGATGGGGATCTATCGCTAGTTCTCCCGGGGGAGTGCCAGTTTTTTCGGTGATTAATTTTTGCAGAAAATCTCGATAGATTTTGGCTTCTGCTGCCGTCGTACAAGCCATATTAACTAATACCATTCTTTCTGGTTGAGTTAACTGCATCCAATGGGATAATTTTAATTTAACTCCACAGGTATCTAGTTTCATTCTTACGGTCATCGGGATACAACGTAAGGAGTCAACAAATTCGGACTCAAATTCAAAAAAGGTGGTCATATAATTTTATCGGTTTAGTAACTGGGCTCTTCTAGGTTCTGTGTGATAAGTTTAATTGACATAGGATCGATCGATCTTTGTGTCCTTTGTGTCTTTGTGGTTCGTTCCACCCCCTCGCTAGGATAAATGTATCTTAAAATACATTTTACCCACCAAAGCTGGGAGAGCCGTAACTGGGCAAAATGTTATTTTTGTTGAATCAAATCGTCTCTATATTGCTGACTAGAAATGAGAATTTTCTCTAGTTCCTGCCATTGTTCTCCTGCAATATAGTCAATAATTTGATCAAGATTTTGCCGATAATTTGCCAAGGTTATCAATAAAGCTTGACGATTGTATTGAGCCATCATTAAACCTAATTCGGGATTGCCACCACCGACGCGACTGGTATCGCGAAAACCAGAACTAGCTAAATTTTCCGCTAATTCGCGAATATTCGGGTCTTGTTCTTGCGCGCAAGCTTGGATTAAACTGGTACTAATCATTACTGGCAGATGGGAAATCCAGGCCACGGCTCGATCGTGTTCTTCGGGGGAGGAATAGTAAATTTTACAGCCTAACTTGTGTACTATTTTAGTTAGGATTTCTAGGGCAAAGTTAGGGGTAGATTCAAGGGGAGTAATCAGATAGGGGGTATTGACAAATAAACCCAATTGTGCTGCATTAATTCCCTGTTCGGTTTTCCCGGCCATAGGATGACTACCGACAAAATTGGGCCACAATTGACTACAATTGGCGACGATTGCCCCTTTAACCGATCCCACATCGGTGACAATGGCTTGGGGTTTTAAATAGGGAGTTAATTTGTGCAAAGTTGGCACAATTAAATGTATGGGAGTACAGATAAAGATTAAATCGGCAGTAGCCAATAATTCTAAACTGGTGCTGGATTCGTCTACCACTCCTTTTTCTACGGCGATATCACAGGTGGATTGTTGACGGGAAACTCCCAAAACCTTATAAGCTTGTGATCGAAAATCTAACCCCAAGGAACCACCGATTAAGCCCAGTCCGATAATGCCAATATTCATTAGTTTTACTCAAAGATAATTTCGTCTTCCACTCGCCAAGCGGGATCAACAATGCACAAAAAAACTAAGGGTTCCTCCCCACAATTATGAATATATTGTTTAGCCAGAGGAGGTATATAAATGGCAGCACCGACGGTCACTAATTGCACTTCCTCATCGATGTGCATTTCCCCTTGTCCTTGCAGAATATAATAAACCTCCGCAGTTTTTAAAGCGTGGGGAGTAGAAGTTTCCCCCACATCTACCTGGGCATGGGCTAAACTATAACGTAGATTTAACGGCTGTTTATCGGGATGCAATAACTCCCGTAATCGGGTATGATCACCGGCGATGAATTCCTCACATTCGAGCAGTTTTCTGATTAACATAGTAAAATTAGACCTCGAAGATTGTTTTTATTTTATCATTGAGTTAAAGACTAAAGACTAATAGCCGTTATCATAGAAATATTCAGCATCGCCAGAATTAACGAATGACTTGGTTAGAACATAGTGTACAAGTAGAAGTGGACGCGCCGATCGATCTGGTTTGGGAGCTCTGGTCAGATTTAGAACAAATGCCCCACTGGATGAAATGGATCGAATCGGTGAAAATTCTCGAGGAGGAGCCAGAGCTTTCCCGTTGGAAGTTAGCCAGTGGTGGTTTAGAATTTACTTGGTTGTCACGGATACTGAAAATTGTCCCCCATCAGATGATTCAATGGGAATCCGTGGACGGGTTGCCTAACCGCGGGGCAATTCGTTTTTATGACCGTCATGGTAGGAGTATTGTGCGACTGACAGCAGCCTATGCTATACCTGGTTGGTTAGGAAAATTGATGGATAATCTTTTCCTCGGTCGAGTGGTAGAATCAACCCTGCAAGCCGATCTAGAGCGTTTTCGCCTTTATGCGCTCAATATTGTCAATAATACACCGCCAAGGTGAGGTAATCATTAGCAGTAAGCTGTTGACTATCTAAAACACTTGTTAAGACTGTCTATGAACAAGGAGAGGTGGGTAGCATTTGTACTAAAATTTCCCGTGCGCGGTTTTAAGGCAGTACAGCTTATTGCTGACTACGGACGACCGACTCCCCAAAACGGAAACTTTCTACCTCACCATGAAGATAACTGCCATAAGATTTAAGAGACTGTTTAGCAATAAACTGGATAGACTCGCTTGACAAAATTTTTTTAGACAGATATTAGAGTTCTTGCATAATTAATTTTCGAGAGTGCAAAAATGAGAAAAATAGACATAAAATTGCATAAAATCTCTAAATAGAGCATTTAATTGATTAATGCTCATTCTTAATTCTCCTGACTCCTGACTACTGGCGCCTGACTCCTCACCTAACGGAAGATTTTTGATTTTTGCAAGAGGTCTATTGCACACAATTCTTGCTCTTCGGCCAATTTAGTGGCCTTAAGTGCCTTAACTTCCCCTAAACTAGGGGAAAAACAACTTAAACTGGGGTATGAAGTCATTACCGTCGCCGCCGGTTTCCCGACCACAGTTAATCCCACTTTTAAAATCAGCTAATTCCCGTCTTTTTAGACGTTAAATTACCCGGTTATGACCTCGACATCGAGCAGCTAGAACCGGCCTTGTCAGAGAAGACTAAAGCGATTATGATCGCTCATAAGCTGTTAAGCATTTAAATTGCTTGTTGAGACGAGGCAAGAGGCAAGAGGCAACAGTAAAGGGATTGGGGGAGATTCGGCTAATCTTAAGAATAAGTGCTTTAAATGCGTCTTAGCTTACCCTGGGAAATCGGTTTAATTTAGAAGCGGTGATGGCTTTTGCTGAAAAACATCACCTCTGGGTAGTTGAGGATAACTGTGATGCGGTAGGAAGTCTCTATAATCAGGGTTTTATCCCTAGAAAAGTCCCCGTTTACTTAATAAAGAAAATTGGACAAATTTATATAATAATGCTTGGTAGTGAAGCTTCTCAATAATTGACCCCCCATGACTTGGTTATATAAAACCCCCGGTATTCCCGATGAACTGTTTGAACGTTTGCCCGGGATTCCCTTGAGTAAACGCGAGGTGAGATTATTGATGATTTCCGCTTTGCGGTTAGGTGATGGGGGGGTTTTCTGGGATATCGGCGCAGGAACCGGCACTATTCCCGTTGAAATTGGCTTATTATGCCCCAATAGTCCGATTATTGCCATTGAAAGGGATGAAGAAGTGGCCAGTTTAATCCGCCGTAATTGCGATCGCTTCGGGGTAAAAAATGTTACGGTTTTTGAAGGCAGCGCCCCGGATTGTCTGCCCAATATATCCCTAGCACCCGATCGCGTCTGTATCGAGGGCGGCAAACCGATTAAATCGGTCCTGCAAGAAGTGTGGCAATACCTGAAACCCAACGGCCGCATCGTGGCCACGGCCAATAACTTAGAAACCCTCTATCAATTTTCCGAAGGCTTTTCTAATTTACAGGCGCGTAATATCGAGATTGTCCAAGCGGCAGTAAATCGCCTAGAAACTAGGGGTATTCACCAAATTTTTGCCGCCGTTGATCCCATGTTTATCCTGAGCGGCGATAAACTTTAATTGTGGATAACCTTCCATAAAGTTTTCTTAATCTATATAATTAAAACAATGCCGCCTAACTTTTCTGGATTAACCATGCCTTGGCCACGCATTGTCAGCGCTATTTTTGCTATTGCCTTCGCACTGGGAATTATTATCGTTGGGGGTTGGTATTTCACCCTCGGCATCGGTGTTATCGTCTTTTTGGGACAATTAGAGTATTTTCGCTTAGTTCGCGCCAAAGGCATTGAACCGGCCGCTAAAACCACTCTCGTAGTTTCACAATTACTACTGCTGACGGCAACTATGGCAGCCCCCCTCACCGATGCCATGTTTCCCCTGGCCGGGGCGTTAATTTGTTTTTATCTGCTCTTTCAGCCAAAAATGGCGACAATTGCCGACATTTCCACCTCAATTCTCGGTCTGTTTTACGGTGGTTACTTACCCAGTTATTGGATTCGTTTACGGGTCGGTTTTTCCCCGGAAAGTAGTCCCGTGGCCATGGCCAGTAACTTACCCCTGATGGGATATTGGCCGGAATCGTGGATGGAACCGAAATTATTCCCGGCCGCTTTGACGGTGACTTTTCTGGCCTTCGGTTGCATTTGGGCCGCCGATATCGGAGCCTATATCATGGGAAAATGGTTAGGAAAAACCAGTTTATCGCTGATTAGTCCCAAAAAAACCGTGGAAGGTTCCTTTTTTGGCATTTTAGGCAGTATAGCGGTGGCCGAGGTGGGTGCTTGGTATTTAGATTGGCCCTATTGGCAGCTGACGGGCCTAATTTTGGGCCTATTAATTGGTATTGTCAGTTTATTGGGCGATTTGACCGAATCGATGATGAAACGCGATGCCGGGGTCAAGGATTCCGGACAGTTAATCCCCGGTCACGGTGGTATACTCGATCGCACCGATAGTTATGTGTTCACCGCTCCCCTAGTATATTATTTCGTCACTTTACTGCTGCCCTTGTTGCGTTAGTAATTTGCATCTTCTCCAGTGCTAAATTAAAGATTAAACCCAAATTTGCGATTATGTCAGCAGTCGTCCATCCCCGGGGTAAAGTTTATCTTCTCGGTGCGGGAATCGGTCAGAGCAGTTTTCTCACCCTGCAAGCGCGAGCAATTTTAGCCACGGCCGAGGTTTTGCTGTATGATGCCCTAGTAGATAGTCAAATCTTCTCCCTAGTGCCGAAAACCTGTGTTTTAGTCGATGTCGGCAAACGGGGAGGACAACCCGGGGCCGAGCAGAATCAGATTAATCGGATACTGGTTAATTATTGTCAAGAGGGAAAACGAGTTATTCGGCTTAAAAGTGGTGATCCGGGGGTTTTTGGGCGAGTATATCCTGAAATGTTGGCCTTAAAGCAGGCAGGCTGTGATTTTGAACTGATAACCGGTATTTCCTCCGCTTTAGCCGCTCCTTTATTGGCTGGAATTCCCCTGACGGAAAAGGATATTAGTCGCTGTTTTGCGGTCTTGAGCGCTCACGATCCCGAGTCTCTCGATTGGTCAGCTTTAGCTAAAATTGATACACTTGTGCTATTGATGGCCGGTCAGTCCTTAGGGCAAATTATCGAGAAACTATACCAAAATGGGCGGAATATTCACGACTCGATCGCTATTATCCGTCAGGCGGGACGCAAGGATCAACAAATTTGGCGCGGCACTTTAGAAAATATTCTCGCTCAAACCGCCGGGGTGTCCCTCTCACCCTCTATTATGGTCATTGGTCAAGTTGTGGATCTGGCGATTATGTCCTCTCCCCCACCCCTAGGCGGTAAAACTATTGTTATTACCCGTGCCGCCGAGCAAACGAGTCAATTTAGCGAAATTTTGCAAAATCAAGGCGCAGAAGTCCTAGAAATGCCCGCTTTAGAGATTCGTCCCCCCGACCGTTGGCAAGGTTTAGACGATGCCATCGCTCAGTTACAAGAGTTTGATTGGCTGATTTTAACTTCTGCCAATGCTGTTAATTTTTTCTTTGATCGCTTGACATTTTGGGGAAAAGATGCTAGGGCTTTAGCGACTGTAAAAATCGCCGTGGTGGGCAAAAAAACCAGCCAAGTTTTGCACTCACGGGGATTAAAAGCGGATTTTATCCCGGGGGATTTTGTCGCCGATGCTTTGGTAAACGAGTTTCCCGACCCGATTAAGGGGCAAAAATTCCTCTTTCCTCGCGTGGAAACGGGAGGCAGAGACATATTAGTTAAGGAATTAACGGCCAAAGCTGGTCAGGTGACGGAAGTGGCCGCATATTATTCCGGATGTCCGGCACGCATGGATAGTGGCATCTGGGAAGCGTTTCGAGATGGGAAAGTCGATATAGTCACCTTTGCCAGTTCCAAAACCGTCCAGAATTTTTATCGGTTATTGCTGCAAGAAACGGCAGAATTATCGGTTAATTCCCTATTAGAAAAAGTTTGTCTGGCTTCTATCGGTCCGCAAACTTCAAAAACCTGTCAAGAGTTATTTGGTCGTGTTGATATCGAGGCGCGAGAATATACCCTAGAAGGATTGACTAGCGCTTTAATCGAGTGGAGTAAGACAGAAAACCTCAACCCGCTAGGTTGAGGTTTTAGGTAGCCCTCTAAAATACCTGTGAGGGGGTTGCGGGCTTTTTCTTCTAATTTTTTACCTCGCACCCAAAGGACAGTACAAAATCCGAAGATAACTAGCCAAAATAGGGATATTGATTGCCATTCCCAAGATAGGCGATGATACAGGGCAAAGGAAGTAAAACCAAATACAATGGGCAACCAACAAAACCAGGGGAAAGCTAAAACCGACAAGAATCTTATCCATCCTAAATCTGTTTTTTCTTTAGCCCTCATAAAAATCTCAAGCAACTCCTCAGCGATCCCTGAAAGCTAGATATAGCAAGTGTTTTAGTTTTCTAATCAAACGAACTCTTCCATAAAAATCTGAAGTGTAATACCAATTTTCAATAGTCGTGACTAACATCTAAAAGCGCAATTCCTGTCCGAGAGCGGAATTGCGCTTTGGAATAATCAACTAAGTCTGTCATCACTTTTGAAAAATGATATAAGCAAAATTAATTACACATATCTAACCACCTCTTGCCTCTTGCCTCTTGCCTCTTGCCTATCTTCACTAGGAAATTAATTTTGCACGACTACTTATAACCCACA
>NZ_CAIP01000142.1 GCF_000297435.1 Microcystis sp. T1-4
CTTGATAAGGGGGGTATCTGACAACTTTTAACGCCTACCTACTTAGGCACATCAATAGTGTTTCTTGTGTTAAATATAAATATTTAACATTTTCGTGATTTTAATTCATAAAAATTTTCTATTTAAGTTGTTTTGCATCCCTAAATATTTTTATAAAAATTTGATCTTCTTCACTTAAAGGAGAGCTGGAGTGATGAGTTAATCTGACAAGATAGCTTTTACTATTACCAACATCTAGTTTCTTAAATTTTTTAGTACTGTGAGATGTAACGCAGTGAGATGGTTCTTTAAGTTTAAACGGCTGATGAAAAACATTTAGTTCTGTATCTCCAGCCCACTCAAAATTATTTCCACTGCTATGAGCATAGAAATAGTAGTATCGATTATCAAGTTGCTTGGCATAGGGCGTGATTGTCTCATTTGAATGAATGCACCACCAATCCTCTGTCATAAACATACCTTCAGAAGAGTCATAATGAGCAATAGACAAATAAACTGGCATAGAGGTTTTATTTTCAAACTGAAGCATCGTTTAATCCTCCAATTCACGTCTTAGTAAATCTTGGACAGCAGGAGCTGCTAACTCAATTGGATCGGCAGGATTAATAGCCAACTTCCAGCCAGTTTTTCCTGCCGCTTTGATAATAGCAGACAGCACATTATAGAGTCTCTAACGCTTTTCCGCCGAATAATACTCGACTTGCTCGACCTTAATAGAAAGCACTGAACTTAATTCTTTCTGAATTGCTCGGCAACGACGATTAATTAATGTTGTCTTCCTGCTCAGGAGAAGGATAATTAAATTTAGTATTCCAAGTACCGGGACCAATTTTATCAACTTGATTTAGACCAATAACAAGGCGACCTTTCAAATTACCCATAACATTTTGAACGATGTCTCTGAGGATAACTATATCTTCTCGCAATGCTTTCAAATTCGCTTGAATGACATACAGGACTACATCGGCTTCTGGTAAAATTTTTTCATAAATTTTGGCATACTCTTGATCCAGTTCCAAATCTTCTCCCATGCCGGGCATATCAATTATTGCCAGCTTAACACCTTTGGGTAATTCAACAATTTTCTTGCTTGCTTCTGTTGTACCATGAGTAGTATGACTTACTTTTTCATCTAAATTAAATAGGGCATTGATTGTGGTGCTTTTACCTACCCCTGCTTTGCCGATAACAGCTACTTTAGGAGGATTTTTAAGTTCTTCTTCAATTAAACTTTCTAATAAGTTAAAGTCTTGATCACCTAGTACTTTACGCAAGTTATCAACAATCTTTTGTTATTCTGAGGAAACTTTTTTATTAAATAAACTCATTGCAAGATACTCCTTTTGGTTCAAACTCATTAATGACGTTTACGAGATTCTCAAGTCCATAACTTAAAAGAACTGAGCAAGGTACGATGTTAGTTTTTCTAATGGGAATATACAGAGAAAATCGTTCATATACGATATCTATTTTTTCAGGAATAAAAGATGATTGTTCGGGAGAAGGACAGTTTTTCATAGAATCCCAATTTTCTGGATAAACCCGATCAATTTGATTAAGTGCAATGACATAATGTGCTTGAGTTCGATTTTTACCATTGTCCGTAAGTTTTAAAAGTGCTTTTTGATCCTCAGCAAAAGCGCGAGTGTCAGCTTGAATAACCCATAAAATTACATCGGCAGAGTGAAATGTTTCATATACTTGTGCAAAATGTTCTTCGTCAGCATATTCACTTTCGCCAACTCCCGGAGTGTCGCAAAGTTGCCAAGTCCAGTCCGGGAGCATCTCACCTTTGCAATGAGCATAAATACTTAGTGGAAAAATAGGCTTTTCGAGGGTAATTCTTGTTTTAATTCTCCATGTACGCAGTCTTTAAAAGCCTCTATTTCGTTCCAAGACACGATTAAGAGTGGCTTTTAGGCTAAGTATAATTACTTATCGCGTAAGTGAGATGCTCCCTCCAGTCCTCACCCTTATTAATTTCAGATAAAATCTTACCTTCATGGCGAGTTACAACTTGAGTACAAGCCACAGCATAATCCGTACACCAATTTAGTCCAAAAAGAGTATTGGATAAGCTAGTCTTTTCTGTCCCTCTTTGACCAAAACTAGCTAAAGTTGGTAAACTACTTTGTATTATCATTGTACTAAGCTAAGACGTATTTAAACCGCTTATTCTTAGATTAGCCGAACTCCCCCCCCTACCGACGTCGGGGGGGTTGCCTCTTGCAAGAGTGCCTCGTCGCAACAAGCAATTTAAATTACGAACAGCTTATCACTGTAAGTGTTTAAAAAATAACTCCTCGTAAGGATACCAACTGGCACTTTTACCTACCCCCCCGAATACTTGATACCTTTGCCGGTTCCGGATTGACCAATAACGAGCAAGAACTCTGCCGAGCTTCCAGTAACGAACACTTACAGAGTCTTCTGGGAGAGCATAAAGCCTATATTTTCACCCTCATCCAGAAATTCAACCAAACCGTCAATCCCGACCAACCCTACAACTCCCGAAACGATATTATCATTATCAGCGACGAAGCCCACCGAACCCAGTACGGAACCCTAGCCAGCAACCTCCGGGCTGCACTTCCGGGTGCTGGTTTTATCGGTTTTACCGGCACCCCTGAAAGCTCATACACTTATGCAAGCGATCGCTCGTGCTAACCGGGTTAACGAGGGCAAAACCAACGGTTTAATCGTGGATTACTGCGGAATCCTCAGAAATCTCCGCCAAGCTCTCGCCCATCTCGCCCAAATTTCCGATCAGGGACGCAGGGAAAACCATCTTAGTCTCGACCCCACGAAACCGCAAGAAAATTTACTGGATGAATTGGCCCGATCGAGGCAGTTAAAGAATTTTTGGGGGAAAGTAACGCATCCCTAGACGCGCTCCTCGAATATAAAATACCTAGTTTCGCCTTCAATAAAGCCATTAACGACGCGAAAGAAGCGATCAATCGAAGTGATCAGGCCCGACAAAATTTTGGACTCCTCTCTCAAGAGGTCTTCCATCTTTTTAAGGCCTGTCTTAATCAGCCATCGGTTAATCACTACCGTCCGGCTCACGACACGATTAAACTTATCTATAAATGCGTTCAAGGTGATCGGGAGAAAAT
>NZ_CAIP01000141.1 GCF_000297435.1 Microcystis sp. T1-4
TGGATTCCTAAGTTAAGAACATATTAATATGCCTTTAAAAGCGATTTAAAAACCCCGCCCGACTGACATAAATTCCCCTAGCCGGATTGGCAAAATATAGCTTATTTTAATAGTTTTTTGCGCCCCAAAAGGTTAGACTCTTGATTACAGTTTGAAAACTGACCGAGGGTTAACCCTCTCGATAATCTGGAGAAATTGTCTATCAACTCTCTTAATCTCATCGTTCATAGATATTGGAGAAATATTCATGGTATCCGCACCAGAAAGACCCTTAACAGAACAAAATCCCCTTTCTCAAGATGAACTCTACAAAACCCATGCCTATTGGCGCGCTTGTAACTATTTAGCTGTAGGTATGATTTATCTGCGCGATAATCCCCTGCTTAAAGAACATCTTAAACCCGAACACGTTAAGTATCGTTTACTTGGTCACTGGGGAGCAAGTCCGGCCTTAAGTTTTACCTACGTTCACCTCAACCGTTTAATCAAAAAATACGACCTCGATGTGATTTTTATGGCAGGTCCTGGCCATGGAGCGCCGGGGGTACTCGGTCCGGTTTATCTAGAAGGAACCTATTCGGAAATTTACCCCGATAAAAGTGAAGACGAGGAAGGATTACAAAAATTCTTTAAACAATTTTCTTTTCCCGGTCACATCGGCAGTCACGTCACCCCCGAAACCCCCGGTTCTATCCATGAGGGCGGCGAACTGGGTTATAGTGTTTCCCATGCCTACGGTTCTGTTTTTGACAATCCCGACCTTATTACGGCCGTGGTGGTGGGTGATGGGGAAGCAGAAACCGGTCCCCTTGCTACCGCGTGGCACTCGAATAAATTCCTTAACCCGATTCGCGATGGTGCGGTACTGCCAATTTTAAACTTAAACGGCTATAAAATCGCTAATCCCACCATTCTCTCCCGTATTTCGACCCACGAGTTAGAAAGTCTCTTTGTCGGTTACGGTTACACTCCCTACATCGTCGAATGTAAGGAGGATGAAGACCTCATGCACTGCCATCAAAAAATGGCCGCTACCCTAGAACACTGTATCAATCAGATTCGCTCCTATCAACAGGAAGCTCGCAGCACAGGAGTGGCTAAACGTTACCCCTGGCCGATGATTATCCTCCGGTCCCCCAAGGGTTGGACAGGTCCGAAAAACGTTGATGGTCATAAAGTGGAAGGATTCTGGCGCGCTCACCAAGTCCCCATGGGTGCTATGCAGGAAAACCCCGACCACTTGAGAAAATTAGAGGAGTGGATGAAAAGCTATAACCCGGAGGAATTATTTGACTATACCACGGGTAAATTTAAGCCGGAATTTAAAGAACTCGCTCCTATTGGTCATCGTCGCATGAGTGCTAATCCCCACGCTAATGGCGGATTGCTGCGGAAAGACCTAAAAATGCCCGATTTTCGTCAATATGCCGTAGATATCACCCACCCGGGCCAGGTGGAAGCGGAAAACACGGGAGTGATGGGGGTATTTTTGCGGGATGTAATGCGAAATAATATGACTAATTTTCGCGTTTTTGGTCCGGATGAAACCGCTTCTAATCGTTTAGCGGCTCTCTATGAAGTGACTAAAAAAGCTTGGTTAGCTGATACCTATCCAGAGGATTTAGATGGTAGTCAATTATCTCCCGATGGTCGTGTGATGGAGATGCTGAGTGAACATACTTTAGTCGGTTGGTTAGAGGGGTATTTATTATCTGGTCGTCACGGTTTATTTCACTCCTACGAGGCTTTTGCTCATGTTATTGATTCCATGTTCAACCAACACGCTAAATGGCTCGATATCTGCAAAAATCATGTGCCTTGGCGCGCTTCTGTTTCCTCTTGGAATCTGTTGTTATCCTCGGTGGTTTGGCGGCAGGATCACAATGGTTTTAGTCACCAAGACCCCGGTTTTATCGATTTAGTAACTAATAAAAGTGCCGACGTGGTGCGGGTTTATCTTCCCCCCGATGGGAATTGTTTATTAAGTGTGGCTAACCACTGTCTCAAGAGCAAGGATTACACTAATATTATCGTTGCTGATAAACAGAAACACCTGCAATACTTGACTATCGAGGAAGCAATTAAACACTGCACCAAAGGTATCGGTATTTGGGATTGGGCAAGTAACGATGATGATGGAACTAATCCCGATGAACCAGATGTAATTATGGCTTGCTGTGGGGATATTATCACTAAAGAATCTTTGGCAGCAACGGCAATTCTACGGGAGGAATTCCCTTACTTAAAAGTTCGCTTTATCAATGTGGTTGATCTGTTTAAATTACAGTCTGAAAGTGAACACCCTCATGGTTTATCGGAACGGGATTTTGATAGTTTATTTACCCCTGATAAGCCAATTATTTTTAATTTCCACGGTTATCCTTGGCTGATTCATAAACTTACCTACCGTCGCAGTAATCAGGAACGTATTCATGTGCGCGGTTACAAAGAAGAAGGGAATATTAATACTCCCCTAGAATTAGCGATTCGTAACCAAGTGGATCGTTTTCATTTAGTAATTGATGTCATCGATCGCGTGCCAAAATTAGGTTCTGCTGCCGGTCATGTGAAGGAACGGATGAAAAATGCTATTATCGATAATCTCGATTATGCTTTTACCAATGGTATCGATAAAGACGAGATTACTAACTGGAAATGGCCCTATTAATTAGGCTAGAAAGTGGTTTAGGTGATGATAATTTATTAGTTTACCGATAAATTTCATCTGCCTATTCCACCTAAATATATTTAATTTACTAAGCCAATTAAAATCATCAATATTGCGAGTTACAATTGTTAAATTATAAACGAAAGCTGTTCCCGCAATAATGGCATCTCCTAAGGACATCTTTCTGATTTGTTTTAAAGTTACTGCTTGGTTAATTACAGGTTGAGAGATGGGTAAGATTTGAGAAA
Source organism: Microcystis sp. T1-4 (assembly GCF_000297435.1). Taxonomy (GTDB): domain Bacteria; phylum Cyanobacteriota; class Cyanobacteriia; order Cyanobacteriales; family Microcystaceae; genus Microcystis. The sequence continues at coordinate 2,917 of NZ_CAIP01000141.1, forward strand.
CATTAAAAAATTCTTCAAAATAGACTTTATCCTGATGATTTAACCGATGGTAGCCTAAAACTTCCAGATAGGATAAAGCAGATACATAAGGATAATTTTCTGCAATAAACTCCTGGAGAAACTCATTTTCTAATTGAGCGGCATAGATAATAATATTGCTATCTAATAACATGATTTAATCCCGATCAGGAAGAGAGCGATCGCACCAATTTTGTTGTTGCCACTGTTGGGTATCAACATCAGTAAAAGTATTATTATTAGCATTTTTTTTCAAAGCATTGGCCATTTTTTGACCGTTAGATCGATTTTCACCAATGATATTTTCTTCTAGTAAGGTAATAAGTAGTCGTGCAAAATTAATTTCCTAGTGAAGATAGGCAAGAGGCAAAAAGCAGGAGGCAAGAGGTGGTTAGATATGTGTAATTAATTTTGCTTAGGTACTTATAAACATTAACAGGATATTCGGAGTTAATTTTAGGGGTTTCATCAAGCCATTGAAGGGTATTATTTTTCAAAATTGCTTTAAAGGTTTTTAGCATAGTTTTCTCCACCGTTAAATGATACAGGATAAATGATTCAGACTAGCTCTAACCCAATTTTAACACAAGACCAACCCAACAAACTGCCTTACCTCAATCTTTTAAATTAACGTCTTTGGATCATTTTATCAATAGACAACAAATAAAGTGCATTATACTTTGTTAATGCACCCGACAAGAAAAGCGATCACACTTCCAATATTCTGCCAAATGCGATCGCAAATTCCCATTTTTACAGAAAAAATGATAATATAA
>NZ_CAIP01000140.1 GCF_000297435.1 Microcystis sp. T1-4
CCCGGGGTGTGGGGTATAGGGGGAGTGGGAATTATGAATTATGAATTATGAATTGGGGGGGTGGGGAAGTGGGGAAATTGAACTAAAACCCCAAAACCCCAACCTCCAAAACCTGTCTCCTATCTCCTGAATACTGACTCCTGCCGACCGCGTGATCTCAACAAGCAATTTAAATTACGAACAGCTTATCCAACAAGGTTTTTAGATTTATTAAGCAAACCCTAAATACCCGGGCAGCTGATGGGATTTCTTTCCCCGACACTTTGAAGTGGGGAATGTGGGTTAAAATTGGCATAACTCGACCATCGCCTCGACCATGTTCTTTTTTGTCCTCGGCTTCAATCTAGGCTTAACTTTGTTTAATTGCTTTCTAGTCTGGAAATTGTGGCAATTGCGGCGGATTTTAGGGCGAGTGACCAAAATTTTAAACCGGGTGGAACGACGTTTACACCATATTTTTTACCCCGCTCCAGAATATATTATCATCGCTGGGGCAAAAACCCATTATCTCCGACAAAACTATCAACGTCTCTGGGGACAGATACAGATACTGCAATCCCTATTCTTGACCTTCTCCCTAATTATCCGTTACTGGCAGCGTCAATCCCGTCAACGCCGTCGCCTGTGGTCGCTAAAATTGAGCAAAATCTCTAGCAATTAGGCAGCTAACAGCGATCGCCAACCAAAGTAATACACAAGTACGAGTTAAATGCAAAGCCTGTTCGACGGTTTTGACAGTAATCGGGTTGAGGTTATCCCCCAATAAAGGTTTTTCGACAATCTGGCCTCGGTATTGATTTTTCCCCCCCAATTGCACCCCCAAAATTGCCCCATAGACGCATTCACTCCAACCGGAATTAGGACTAGGATCCCGACGGGCATCGCGCCAACAAATGCTTAAAACCCGCCCCGGCTGGCCCGAAATTAGGGCGAGAGTTAAGACCGTTAAACGACAGGGTAGCCATGTCAAAACATCCTCGCTTTTGGCACTAAACCAGCCCATATGGGTGTAGGGTGGCCGACGATAGCCAATCATCGAATCGAGGGTACTAGCGGCTTTATAAGCGCAAGCGAGGGGCACTGGTCCCACCCCCAGAAAAGCACCGAGAAGGGCATAAAAAAGCGGCGCGGTAACTCCATCGACACCATTTTCACTGACAGTTTCTAATAGGGCGCGAAGGATTTCTTCTTGGCCGAGATTATCTGTGTCGCGACCAACGTATAAACTTAGTTGGCAACGAGCTAAGGTGATATTTTCCGCTTGTAAAGCTGCGATGACTGTTTCAGCAGCCCGGCGTAAACTTCTACCAGCTAAACAACTAGCCAAGAGAATCACTTGTACTAGGCAACTCAGCAGCAAATTGACCTGACCTAACCATTGGATTCCTAGCCAAGTTAAGACCCCAGCCAAGATAATTAAACCTAGTCCCAGAATTATGCCCCCTAAACGTTGGCGAATTTTTTCCTGCGTCCAATTAAGGATAACTTTTGTGGCCACGGCAATAATCGCCCCCATCACCTGCACTGGATGAATCCATCCCCAGGGATCGCCGATCAGATAATCTAAAACCGCCCCTAATACTAAAATGATCGCCGTTGCCGCTTCCTTCACAATTACTCCCTTTTCCCATCGATATCCCGAATTTTCTCGATATTGTCTTCCCAGTTAGCCCCATCAAAGAACTGGAGCTGAAAATCCCCTAAGACATTACCCTCCAAACAGCGCAGGTTTATATCTATAGCGTCAGGATGGGAGCGGGGACGATAGAAAGGATGAATACCACAAACACGACAAAAATAATGTTGGGCTGTGTGGGTATTAAATGTGTAGGTACTTAAAAAATCTTCACCGCTTAGGAGGGTAAATTGTGCTGAAGGAACAATCAGATGCAGAAAACCTTTTTTCTGACAAATCGAACAATTACAGTCTAGAGCTTGATCATGCTTGATCGCCACTTGAAAACGGATCGCTCCACAGTGACAACCTCCCCCATAAATCTTTGCTTGTTTTGTTGCTGTCATAACTTCTAAACTACTAAACGATAAAGCTGGTTTCCTCTCCCCTAGCGGCGATCCAGCTACGCGCATCGTAGTATAAATCGGCTAAGGTAATCTTCCCCAGGGCCTCTTTTAATTTCTCGTGGAGGTGTTTCCAGATAGTAAATGTCACCCAATCTTCTGCCTGTTCGTCCCTGGGATGATAACCTGATAATGGCTCGATCGTCTCTCCCACCGCCTCTAAAATTTGCCCCAACGAGATCCGATTTGCCGGCCTGGCTAACTGATAACCCCCTTGCGCTCCCCGAAAGGAACGAACTAACCCCGCTCGTCGCATTTCTATCAGCAATTTCTCTAGATAAGCGGCCGGGATATCTTGACGCAGAGCGATCGATTTTACCGATACGGGAGTTCCCCTAGGTTGTAAACTAAGATCCAGCAAGGCTTTAACACTATAGTGACCCCTAGTTGTTAGCTTCATTATCCCTCATTTTTCCCTCTTTATCTCTATCCTACCTCCTGCTCTCATTGATGACAGAAAGGCTAACCTCCCCTAGCCCAGCATCTCGATCAACATTGATCAATTCTGTTAAGATTTTTATCGAGAGATAGAGTGTAATCGATTACAATCAATTTCCCCAAGCAAGTGATAATTTTTAGTTTATACCGTGTAAGATAAGTGTAGAGATCAATCGTAACCCGATTGTTTCTGGTCAGGGGAAGCAATTCTCCTCGACTGGCCTTGATGACCCTAACCTTTACTTATCTGCCGCGAACTTAAATGAACAAAACTACTAATCCAGAACCCCTGACTGGCCTCGAACTAATTGAGAAAGTTAAACAGCTAGGCAACCTCAGCAAAGAGGAAAAAGCCCGGGAATGCGGCTACTATACCATGACAAAAAATGGTATCGAACGCGTTAATATGATGAAGTTTCTCAATGCTTTAATCGATGCCGAGGGAATTGACTTAGATAGCAGTGCCAATGGCCAGGGACGGGGTGGCCGCTCGGCCAGCTACCGGATCAGTGTCCAATCAAATAATAATCTCCTGATCGGTTCGGCCTACACCAAAAAAATGGGACTTAAACCGGGAGATGAATTTGAAATTACTTTGGGGAGAAAACATATTCATCTCAAGCAAGTTGGCGCCAGCGAGGACGACGAATAGCAATAATTAAGGAGAGAGCCGTTTAACTCTCTCCTTTGAAACTAGGTATTTTATCCTCAATTGGTCTTTCAGTATCTAGATAGGGCTGGCTGAGTAAAGCTAAAAACTTTGTTGGATAAGACTTTTAGACTTTTGGAGTGATCAGGGGGAAAATTTAGGTGCTTTTTCCCTGAAAATGGCTAAAACCCCACACCTGACCCCCTAACTTCAGGAAAAACTTTGTCAGCAAACTCTAACTATTGGAGATGTCCAATGCAGCGACCGGAAAAACTGGCATCTTCCGGGATGCTAACTAGGAATTCTCGGCTTCTTTGGAGAGAATCCAGAAAGCGTGGATAATGCCGGGGACATAACCGATTAAAGTTAAGATAATGTTAATAACAAAGGCTAAACTCAGTCCTCTGGTCAAAAATACGGCTAGGGGTGGCAAAAAAAACGCACAAACTAAGCGGAGAAACATTGTCCATACCTCAAAAAGAGTTTAGTGAACCTTAATTCTATATTAAGCTTGCTCCCCTTGAAGTTGGTATAAAATAGTGGCGATTATTGTGGCCATGGTTGCGGGGGCAGTTATTGGTTGAGTCAACGCACTGGTTAAACCGATTCTAGGGCTTTTGTTTCTGGTTAGCCTCGATTCTCGTCCCAGGATTCCCAGTTAAGGGTTTAGTGGCTTTTATCGGTGCGCCCATCGTCCTTGCTCTGGTCAACACCCTCCCAAATAAACACTTCGCTGAAAAGGGTTTCAGCGAAGTACCACAATAGTCAGTGACCAGTTATCAGTTATCAGTGATTTTAGTATAACACCTTTGATCCAAAAATCATACCTTCGTGCAGAAAAAAGGCCAAAAATAAATACTTCGCTGAAAAGGGTTTCAGCGAAGTACCACAATAGTCAGTGACCAGTTATCAGTTATCAGTGATTTTAGTATAACACCCTTTTTCGATCACTGCAAACTTTTTTCAAATTTTAGGCCGAGAATTTTGGACCGAGGCCGACTTTCGGCGCGTACACCGCCCGATCGCCCAATTCTTCTTCGATGCGTAATAAGCGATTATACTTAGCCACTCGTTCACTGCGACTGAGAGAACCAGTTTTAATCTGTCCGGCATTAGTAGCTACCGCCAGATCGGCGATCGTGGTGTCTTCCGTTTCTCCGGAACGATGACTGATAACAGAACGATAACCGTGACGGGTAGCCAGGGCGATCGTTTGTAGGGTTTCCGTCAAAGAACCGATCTGATTGAGTTTAATCAGGATCGAGTTAGCAATACCCAGATCGATCGCTCTTTGCAGACGGATGGGATTAGTCACCATCAAATCATCGCCCACCAACTGAATCCGCGCCCCCAGTTTATCGGTCAATAATTTCCAGTTATCCCAATCCTCCTCGTGTAAACCGTCTTCAATAGAAATAATCGGATAGCGATCAACTAAACTGGCCAAAAAGTCCACCATTTCGGCGGGAGAATGGGCCGAACCATCGTAGATGTATTGACCATCCTTATAGAATTCACTGGCGGCCACATCCATAGCCAAAGCCACCTGCGACCCCGGTTTATAACCAGCACGTTCGATCGATTCAATCAAAATATCCAAAGCTTCCTGATTTGAAGCCAAATTAGGAGCATAACCGCCCTCATCGCCCACACCGGTCAGTAATTTGCGTTCGTGCAAGGCCTTACCCAAAGCGGCGAATACTTCCGCCCCCCAACGCAAACCCTCCTTAAAAGAATCGGCCCCGATGGGGAAGATCATAAACTCCTGAAAATCGACGTTATTATCGGCGTGAGAACCACCATTAATCACGTTCATCATCGGGACGGGTAGCACATTGGCCATCGGACCTGCGAGATAACGATAGAGAGGCAAGCCCAGATCCGCCGCCGCCGCTTTGGCCGTAGCCAGAGAGACGGCCAGGATAGCATTAGCCCCTAATTCTCGTTTATTGGCCGTGCCATCGCGATCAATCATAGCTAAATCGACACTAGCTTGGTCGAAAGCATTCATCCCCTGCAAAACCGGGACAATTTTTTCGTGGACATTGCGAACCGCTTTCAGGACACCCTTGCCACCGTAACGCTGGGGATCATCATCGCGCAATTCGTGGGCTTCAAAACTGCCCGTAGAAGCGCCACTGGGGACCTGGGCCAAACCCATCGCCCCCGATTCTAACAGCACTTCCGCTTCGATCGTGGGACGGCCGCGGGAATCTAGAATCTCCCTAGCTGCGATCGCTTCGATGGGAACTTCGATTTTATCTAACATAACTTATCGTCTCCAACTCAATTTACGGGGTAATTTCGGCCGATTACTAATTGCCTAAAGGGAAATCCACGTTGACAATCTGCTTTTGATCATCAAAAACGAGGATTAAAGTATCCGTCAGTTTTTCAAATTGAATCGTCACCAACACCAAATCCACGCCGTCCGTATCCGAACCTTTTCTGACCTGAGTTCCCACAACCCGACGCACGGGGCCGGTACGCTTAAGTAAATTTTCCCAAGCGCCTTGCACTCTGGTGGGGAAAACCTCAGCTTTGAGAAAAGGGTGTAGATAACCTCTGGCCAGGCCGTAGTCTTTATTGGCCAAAGCCTTGACAAAAGCATCGCCAATCTCAGAAATACTGCGAAATTCGGGAAAATCGGCGGCAACTATCTGACCAGCCCGGTTAAAGGTAACTGTCACATCTTCGGTAACTTTCTCAAATTCAACGGTGACAATCACCAGATTGGCATTGATAGCATCGAGTAGCTTGCTTTTGACAATGCGCTTAAACGGTCCAGTATGGTCAGTTACTTGGCTTTCCCAGACCTTTTGTAGTTTTTCGGCAGTCCAGAGGGGTTTTAGTTGGGGTGACAAAGCTGCAATAACTTTACCGTATTGTTTAGTTCCCAACCATTCTACTAACTGCCGAGCTTGCTTTTCTTCTCGGACGGGATCACCAATAGCGATCGCAGTCGGTTCTAGGTTCGCCTGTACCGGTGAAACGCTGAACGCGGTCCAAGGCAGGGAAAAACCAATTAAACACAAAGAGAGAATCGATACCCGTTTCGCTAATGAAAGCCGCATCATTTCAGCTATTGCTCCGCAAATAAATAACGTTTTTTCACTTGACGATTGAATTGATGCCATTGTTCATTAGTTAAAGCATTCAAGATCGCTCGATCGGGTAATATCTCTCCCCTTGTTATACTGGTTTAACGATTAAAACTACCGCCGAACGCGCTTGCACCCGATAGGTTTCCGATTCAATAGCAGCGGCGGCATCTAAATCACAGGCTGCCTCGGACAATTGCCCAGCAGTATCGATGACGCGATGCCATTTTTCCTCTGGGAATAGGGGGGGTAACTGGAAGTTGAGAGATTCCCAGTAAGCGTTAAGCATAATGTGTAAATACTCGTTTGCCTTAGGATGACGCAGGGAAAAAGCTAAACTGCGGGAATCTTCCGACCAATCGGGTTTACTCAACTGTACGCCATGCCAACTGAGATGGGGTTCAAGACTGGTATAGGTGACTTCTAGCAATTTTTCCTGACGGAAAAGAGCTAATTTTTTATTAAAATCGATCAGTCTCCTTACGAAACACCAAAGATCGAACTCTTGCTCTACCGCACTCCAATCGAACCAACTTAACTGGTTATCCTGACAATAGGCGTTATTGTTGCCCTTTTGGGTGCGTCGCACTTCGTCCCCCATCAACAGCATAGGTGTTCCTTGGGAAATGAACAGGATCGTTAAGAGATTTTTTATTTGTTGCAGTCGCAGGGTTTTAATCGCCTCATTATTGGTTTCCCCTTCTATTCCACAATTCCAGCTAAAATTATCGTTGCAACCGTCCCGATTCTTCTCGCCGTTAGCCTCGTTGTGTTTCCGGTCGTAGGACACTAGATCGTTAAGGGTAAAGCCATCATGACAGGTAACAAAATTTATACTTCTATTGACATCGTTGTCAGGTCTGTGGTATATGTCGGGGCTTCCTAAAATCCGCGCCGCTAATTTCGTGACTATGCCGGTATCTCCCCGGACAAAAGCGCGCACATCATCGCGAAAAGGACCATTCCACTCGGAAAACCAATCGGCAAATTCGACAAATTGACCGACACTATACAATCCTGCCGCGTCCCAAGCTTCGGCGATTAATTTTGTCCCGGCTAAGACTGGATCCGATTCGATCGCCCAGATCATGTTATAACCTTTTTGCAGGATCGGTTCCCCGTCCACATTGCGCGATAATACGGCCGCTAGGTCAAAGCGAAAACCATCGACGTGCATTTCCGACACCCAATAGCGCAAACAATCGAGAATCATTTTGCCAACAATGGGATGACTGCCCTTGAGGGTGTTACCACAGCCGGTATAGTTGCTATAGAGGCTTTTATCGACCGCATCGAGGATGTAGTAGGTGCGATTATCGATACCTTTCAAGGAAAGAGTCGGCCCGATTTCGTCCCCCTCGGCGGTATGATTGAAAACTACATCGAGAATCACTTCAATCCCCGCTTTGTGTAACGCTTTCACCAGATCGCGAAATTCATTCAAAGGACCCAGGGGTGAGCGATCGCTACTGTAACCAGCATGGGGCGCAAAAAAGCCGATCGTGCTATAACCCCAATAGTTAGTTAACCCCGGCATAGCGGCAGCGGGATCAAAGTAATGAATCGGTAACAATTCCACGGCAGTAATGCCTAGGTTTTTCAAATAGGGTATTTTTTCGATTAATCCCGCAAAAGTACCTCTTTTTTCCTCGCTAACGCCAGAATTCGGGTTACGAGTAAAACCACCGACGTGCATTTCGTAGATAAAACTGGCAGAGTAGGGAGTGCGTAGCGGTTTGTCATCTTCCCAATCGTAGCGGCCCGGATCCACTACCAGACCCCGCAAAGCTCGATGACAATTATCGCCTTTTTCGCTGGCAGCTTGTCGATCATAAATTTCCGCACCGACAATCGCTTTCGCATAGGGATCGAGAACTACTTTATCAGGATCGAAGCGATGACCCTGGGCCGGATTATCCGGACCATAGACTCGATAAGCATACACTTGACCGACTCCAATCCCGTGAACGAAAATATGCCAATAGAAAAAGGTGCGGTTTGTTTGCGGGGTGAGGAGAATAGTCCGGCTAGGTACGGGAGAATTAGTATCATCAAATAATAATAATTCGATCGCAGTGGCATACTTAGAAAATAGTGAGAAGTTGACACCATCGGCCAAGACAGTCGCACCGACGGGATGGCTTTTACCGTGATCGGTTTCTAAGGTCATTGTCAAGAGATAAGAAGTGATTAGGAGTAGTATAAGATTATTCGGCGTTGCTGAATCAAGCTATGAATCCCAAATGTGTGTCCTATCCAAAAGTTAGTTTTGGTCTAGGTTGTGAAAATCTCACCCAAGAAGATCAGAATTCAAATCAGCAAATCCAGATTTTCTTGGAGATGGCGTGATTAATTTCTAAGACCTTGCCCTATTCAATAAAGCTCTCAATTTTCCGAACAATTAAGAAAAAAATATAGGAGTTTTAAATGACATTTCCCGAATATTCTAGGCTTGATTAAGCCAATTGATTAAGTCAGCTTGACTCTTAAAGTCTAGTAATGCTTCTCCTAAGTCTTCTAATTGTTCTACGGTTAGTTTTTGGATAGTTTCGGTGATATGCGTGGGAAGTTCACCAAAACGTCGCTTTAGTTGACGTAGCACTACCTTGGTTTCTCCTTGTTGAATCGCGGCTTCTCTATCTTGTTCGTATAAAGGGGCTAAACGCATAATAAATTTCCTCTCCTCCTGGGTTCTTTTTGGTAAGGCTTGCAAGTTTCTACTCAAATTGTACAATAATTTCAAGGAAGCTGATTTGAAAGGATGATTAGAAGATAATGCCTCTAATTCATCAATCGCTCTGCTTCTGGTTCCTCCTCTACCTAATAATCTTAACCAAAGGGTTTCAGGGGTTTCAGGTAATTGATGCAGGACAATAATGGCTGTGGTTAATGCTGGAGGTAAAAAATAAATTCCTTCTCCCCAATCTGGATGATTGAGAGCGGAAAAAGCAGTTATAATTCTTTGACTGGCCGTAGGAGTTAGTATCCATAGTCTAGGGATATTTTCTGCTAATAAGGGTTGTTGATTGCGGTGAGCTTCTCTTTGTAATTGTTCCCGCACAGTAAACAGTTTAGATAAACAAGCGAGAATTCCCTCAATCGTGACCGGATTGCGATAGGGTTCCAATAAACAAGGGGTTTGAGCTAATTTGCCCAATAAACCTAATTCGGGCGGCATTTCTGGGGAAGTCGGTCGAAAATACACATCGATTTCTTGAGTTTTTGCCGTCACATCAAGGCTAGTTTTCACGTCACCGGAAGAAGAGAGAAAGGTTTCGAGGTAGTCTTTCACTAAATTTATCCCAAAAAAAGCGAGTCAAGGCTGAAGTGATTAAATCAATGATGATTATTTTATCATTTTAAAAGTCTGTGGAGCGGTTTAGCCAATTAATTAAGTCAGCTTGAGTCTCAAAGTATAGTAAGGCTTCTCCTAAGTCTTCTAATTTTTCTACTGAGAGTTTTTGGATAGTTTCAGTAATATGCGGGGGTAGTTCACCAAAACGTCGCTTTAGTTGACGTAGCACTAGATTGGCTTCTCCTTGTTGAAGTCCGATAGCTTCTCCTTGTTGAATAGCTTTTTCTCTATCTTGTTCGTATAAAGGGGCTAAACGCATAATAAATTTCCTTTCCTCCTGGGTTCTTTTGGGTAAGGCTTGCAAGTTCCTACTCAAATTGTATAATAATTTTAAGGAAGCTGATTTAAAAGGATGACTAGGAGACAAGGCCTCTAATTCATCAATCGCTCTGCTTCTGGTTCCTCCTCTACCTAATAATCTTAACCAAAGGGTTTCAGGGGTTTCGGGTAATTGATGCAGGATAATAAGGGATGTATTTAAGTAGGTAGGCACAATTATTTGTAGGATGGGTTAGCGGTAGCGTAACCCATGCGGGCGTTGGGTTTCATGCTTCAACCCAACCTACGTTCATTTTATATTTAATTCCACCCACCTACTTAATGCTGGAGCTAAAAAATAAATTCCTTCTCCCCAATCTGGATGATTGAGAGCGGAAAAAGCAGTTATAATTCTTTGACTGGCCGTAGGAGTTAGTATCCATAGTCTAGGAATATTTTCTGCTAATAAGGGTTGTTGATGACGGTGAGCTTCTCTTTGTAATTGTTCCCGCACAGTAAACAGTTTAGATAAACAAGCGAGAATTCCCTCAATCATGACAGGATTGCGATAGGGTTCCAATAGACAAGGGGTTTGAGCTAATTTGCCCAATAGGCCTAATTCGGGCGGTATTTTGGGAGAAGTCGGTCGAAAATACACATCGATTTCTTGAGTTTCTGCCGTCACATCAAGGCTAGTTTTCACGTCACCGCAAGAAGCAAGAAAAGTTTCGAGGTAATCTTTACTAAATTTGTCCCAAAGAAAGCGAGTCAAGGCTTAGGTGATTAAATCAATGATGATAGTTATTTTATCATTTTAAAAGCCTGATTAGGAAAATTAGCAGCATTGCAGCTTTAGTTACAGATTTTTCCTAGTTTTTGCGCTAGAACTGAAAGGTTAATCAGCAAAAAACGCGCTCGACGAATGAAACCGCAAATCATCGTCTGTGGATTAGGTCGCACCGGTTATAAAATCTTTTGTTTACTCAAACAACAATCTGCGGCAGTAGTAGCGATTAGCGATCGCCAAATGGTCTGTGAATACCAGTCTGATATTATTATCGGCGATCCCTGCTCTCCTAAAACTCTCCTGCAAGCTGGTCTCCCGGATGCAGAAACCCTAGTTTTGGCCATCGATAACGACGCACTCAATCTGGAAATTCTCACCCGTGCAAGGATAATTAACCCGAAAATTCGGATAGTTAACCGACTATTTAACGAAACTTTAGGAGAAAGACTCGATCAAACCCTCCCTGCTCACGTTAGCATGAGCGTTGCTTCCCTAGCGGCTCCGATCTTTTCCTTTGCTGCCCTTGGTAATAAAGCTATCGGTCAATTACAGCTATTCGATCGCCTTTGGCCGATTCAAGAGATAATTATCGAGGAAAATCATCCTTGGTGGGGATTACCCCTCTACGAGCTTTGGGACGATCCGGCCCGGATGTTAATCTATTATCTCCCCGCTCACGACGAAATTGATCTGGTTTCAGCAGTTCTTTCGGGCAAAAAACTCCAAACTGGCGATCATCTGATTATCGGCAATAAACCGACAATTAAGGCAAAACAGCGTTTTAAACTGCAAAAGTGGCTGAGAAATCTGCTCAATCTTCGTCCCTATCAGCACTATGTCCAACCAGTAATTCTTGTCACCCTTTCCCTCTTGGGGATGATTTCCCTTGCTACCATTACCTATCTCAGCGTTAATCAAAAAATTTCCCTCGTCGATTCCCTCTATTTTTCCGTCGGGATGATTACTGGTGCCGGAGGTAACGAAAAAGTGGCCGAATCTACCCCCGATAGTATCAAAATTTTTACCGTGGTCATGATGATTGTCGGTGCGGGGGTTATCGGTATCTGTTATGCTCTCCTCAACGATTTTATTCTCGGTAGTCGCTTTAAGCAGTTTTGGGATGCTACCCGCATTCCCGTCCGCAATCATCACATTATCTGTGGTTTAGGAGGTATCGGCACCCGGATCGTGCGACAATTACACGAGCAAGGCTGTGAAGTGGTGGTGATTGAATCGGACCCCAATAACCGATTTTTGCATTCCGTGCGCTCCTGGGGAATCCCCGTTATCATCGAGGATGCGCGTCTAGTGGCTACCCTAGAAACCGCTAATATTAACAACGCTGAATCTTTGATCGTGGTTACTTACGAGGATATGATTAATGTGGAGATTGCCCTCACTGCCAAAGCGATCGCTCCTAAAATTAATCTAGTTTTACGCTGCTCTCAGGAACAATTCGGGCGATCGATTCAAGAGGTTTTTGATTTTGATACGGTATTATGTCCCCGGGATCTGGCTACCTATTCCTTCGCCGCGGCCGCTTTGGGCGGTAGAATTCTCGGTAATGGCATGACCGATGATCTCCTCTGGGTTGCTTTGGCTACATTAATCACACCTAATCATCCTTTTATGGGGCAAATTATCAAGGAAGCGGCGATGAATGCCGATTTTGTGCCACTTTACCTAGAAAAACAGGGTCAAACTATCCACGGTTGGCAATTACTAGAAATTACTCTCGACCAAGGTGATATTCTTTATCTAACTATGCCGGCTATGCGTTTACAACAGGTTTGGCAAAATACTTCCCTAACTATTCCCCAATCTTTCCCCGATTTAAAATGATTTCTGGTCTTAATTATCTGAGCAAAGCTAGTTATCGCTGTATCTTGAGTTTAGGCAGTGCCGGCAGTATTTTAAGTCTCGCTAGTGCCAGCAGCATTTTAAGTCTGGTTAGTATCGGCAGTATGCTCAGTATTGGCAGCGTCGGCAGTATTCTTAGTATTGGCAGTGTTGGCAGTATTCTTAGTATTGGCAGTGTCGGCAGTATCTTTGGCATTTTTCAATATCATTCTCTGCCTAACTATCCTGAATAGTTCTAATGAACTACTTATCACCGCTTCTTTGTCGATGGCGGTTTTTTGAGTTTAAACTGTGGAGCGATCGCTTTTTATGTAAACAAAATAGAAAGGTTATTAATCGGATTAAGGGATTTATGAGGCTGCGGCAAAACTAACACGACGATAAATTTCTAGCAAGGGAAGTTCAACGTTTAAACTCTCCAGAGGGATTATTTGACTAAGTTGATCGTAGGTTTGTAGTTGCCAGCGATCGCTCTGTGCGAGTCTAAAATATTGCTCAATGTAGGGTTCAGTTTGACTAACGAGCAGATATTCACAAAAACTTGGCAGGGAACGATATTTTCTAAATTTATCACCTCGATCATAGGCTTCCGTGGCGGGGGAAAGCACCTCTACAATAAATAAAGGATTAAGAATTTCGTCTTTGCGATCGCCGTTAAATTCCGGTTCATGGTTAACGATCATGAGATCGGTATAGGTTCCACAATTATATTCAGGAATCCACAGCCGCAGATCGCTGTTATACAGACGAAAATCCCTATCTCTCAATAAAAATCCCAAAAAAACCGAGATATTGATCGCGATCGCGCTGTGGGTTGCGGTTCCTCCAGGCATAAGAATCATTTCTCCATGGCAATATTCATAACGTTCCTGAGAAGTTTCAGCGATCGCCCGATATGCTTCCAAAGTGACAGGGGTTTTGGTGACTGTCGCAATAGTTGGTTTTTCTTGAGCGATAATCATCTTTGTCTTTCTCCGATATTCTATTAATTAATTTTATGGTTATTTTTTAGGGATTGTGGGGAAGCGATCGCTTTTTATCAAAATAGAATTAGAACGGCGATCGCAGTTTTTCTGAGGTGAGAGAGAAAAACTTTTTAAGAGCAAACTATCGTTAATTTGATTGTATGTACTATAATTGAGTCGTTAAATTTAAACAAAATACTATACTGTCCTCATCGAGGTTATTGTTTATGAAATCAGAGTATGATCTCGCTAATATGAAAAGTCGTCCTAATCCTTTTGCTCAACAACTCAAGCGGCAGGTCACTTTACCTTTAAGGATTGATGTCATTGATTTCTTTGAAAAAAAAGCAAAAGAAAAAGGAATTTCTTATCAGGAACTAATTGATTTATATCTTCAGGATTGTGTGACAAACGACCGAGAACTCACTTTTTAGCGATCGCTTTTTATGAAAACAAAATAGAAAAAGCGATCGCATTGTGAGCATCAGTTAATAAAACAATAAAATTCGGGGTCAGGTGCTTAGGTTTGCTAATTGTTCCTGAATATTAGCTTGAGTAGAGAGTTTTTCGGATTTTTCCCATAGATCCTTGAAGATACTTTTATCTGTCTCGACAACTCTTGTTTGATAGGAAATATAACCTGATTCTGTTTGACCATTCATAGTTCTTCTCGCTGTAAAAGAATTTCTTGGAACAGATAAGTTTTCGCTAATCAATAGGTTGGTATCATCCCAACAATAGCCTTCTTCAACATCTTTGGCTTTTTCCTGACAAATCCAAGCAACTTCTATGCCAGAGTTAAGTTGTTCCTGAATCACCTGTAAATGCTTTGGAGTCGGAACTTCAGGAAGAATAAAGACTCGTTGAATAGAAATCTCCCTTTTGATTAGTTCTTCGTTAACTTCCCAGAATTTTTGACCAAGGGGATTATCCCACCAGATGGAATCTGTCATGGAGTGAACAGCCAAGATTCGAGATTGACTTTGAGGATCAATGTGTTTGAGTAGTTGACCAACCTTTTCTAAACGGGATTCGCCGCTAATTTCAATGTTAATTTCAGGCATAATTGTGTTAGTCAAAATTGTGCAATCAAGGAGGGTTAGATTATTTTCATCTAATTTAACATCGGTCAAGTTAGCTCCCGTTAAATTAGCTTTGCTCAAATTGGCATGACTTAAATCGGCTCCTGTTAAATCAGCATTAGTTAAATTAACCCCCGAAAGATTAGCCTGACTGAAGTTACATCCCATCAATTTTGCATCGGAAAGATTGGCCTCACCATCCATTAAATTGACTTGGCTGAAATTCAGTCCCCGAAAATCTCGTTCGCCAATTTTGTGCAAATATGTCAATTCTTGTGTGCTATGAATATCGGGGTGATATTCATCGGGTGCATAAACGGCAATCATCGCTTTGACGTAGGCGAAAAAATAAGCCTTGAGAATATTTTCATGGGTGTGGATGGTAATCACTTCTTTCCCATCATACTCAACCACCACCTTGACAGTTCTGGCTCCTTGTTGACCCGGTGTCAAGTTAGCCACATAGATAGATTTAAGGGTATGTTTAACCTCAACTAAATGAGCTAGAGCCTCATTAAAAGCAGTAAAAAGTGCATCTACTGAACCTTTTTTAAAGGCCGATTCAGTGTAACGTTTTTGAGTTTTTGTATTACATAGGATAACTGTCGCAGCAGTTAAATTGTTATTAGCACAAAGAATTTCAAAGTTCTCAATTTTCCAGCCTTGAAAAAGGAAAAGATTATCTTCAAAGAATAAGTTTTGTTGAGGCTCGTTTTCTAAAAGCTGATTGAGTTTTACTTTTTCATGTTCCATTGCCGCTTTATCGAGATTTTTGAGAGTTCTTTTGATAGATGCCGGCGAGGTATCTTTCCCTAAAGACTGTAAGAATAGGGAAGGAGAACCCACAAAAGGATACCCACTGGCAATGAATTCTCGATCTCTGATGGTGATAATACCTGCTAGGCTATACTTTCTGGCAATCTCAACTTGAATTGCCGTTTTTAAGTTAACGTTGGGATATTTTTCTAGGTCAATTTCTTTCAAGTTAACTTGACCGACGTTAATCTTACTCATAAGTTCAATGATCAAACGATTGGCATATTCTTGAGATTTCAGATTTTTGATATTATGCCAAATTTGTATTAATCCCAGTTCCTCAATGTAAGGATTAATTTTTCCCTCTAAAACAAGTCCCATAACCCTAGTAGCTTCAATGTTAAGAGTCGTCTGATTTCGTAATAAAAACTCTTCAATCAGAGCAGCGTCAATTAAGACTTTTGGAGCTTGAGAATTGTTGTCTTTTAATTGGAATACTTCTAAGTTACCCAGAAAAAAATCAATATTTATACTAGGATGATTAGTCACTTTACGCAAACTAAGCTTGATTTCGTACTGCACAAAATCATCAGATTCACTTTCGAGATTATTTCTCAAATCCCAAAGTTTTTTAATCACTTGAGGCTCAGGATATTCTCCTAATTTTCTTATGATTTCAGCACGGATATCGCTATCCTGTTCCTTTTCTAGTTGAGCTAACAAACCATTAGTGACCGATGTTGGTATCTCGCACAATAACTCTGTGTTTTCCATTTTTAAATCAATCTCCTTGATTGGTGGTCTTCTCATCCGCACTAATTTTGTCTGACAGTAAAAGACTGCTCTGTTTGAGAATTTTCAGCGTAGCGTGTTGGCAAAACTCTCACTAATTCATCGTCATTAATGTCAAGAAGATAGCCCTTTTTAAAGAGAATCCTTCTTAGGGAAGTAATTCCCAGACGATCACTGTCATCTAAATCAAGATAAAGTTTAAGATGGGATCCTAGATTTTTGTTGAAATCTGCGTTTAGATTTTTGCCGCTGCTATGATTGAACATTTCAGCCAAATCATCGGCGGAATAAAGTCCTGTAGCCGCCAGATAGAAAAGAATTTCGTATTTTTCAGATAGGGGTTCGATTTCTGCCAATAAAGCTTCTAGTTTGGGTATATCCAAACCACAGTTTCTTGCCTGCTTTTGGGCATCACACAGTGATGGGGGCATTGACGAGAGCGTCTTCATGGCTGTATTACAGTTTCTTGCCTGCCTTTCGGCATCGGATAGGTTTTGGGGCATTTCGGATAGGTTTTGGGGCATTGACGAGAGCGTCTTCATGGCTGTATTTTCGAGCTAGTTAGCATATTTTGAAATGGAGTACCAACAATTATTGTTTAATGATAGCAACAATTGTTGGTTTAAATGGGCAATATTTGTTGGTTTAAATGGGCAATATTTATTGGTTGATATCCTTACAGTAAGTGATTACTATTGTGGGTACCATTGAAGAAAATAGAGCGATAGTAAAAAACAGTACAAAAAAGCTGGATCGAGTGTTGGCGCACTGCCCAGCTTGAATTAGGTAAACGTTCTTGGCTCTACCTATCGCTTCCCGTCTTGATTATCTCCACCCTGACGTTTTGCTAGTTCGTTGATGGTGTAGATAAAAACGTAGTCATAGGGATGAATCTTCCCGACAGCTACGCCGTAAGCAAGGGAGCTTAGGAGAATGATAGAGAGTAAGTTCTTCATTGATTGACCTCCTGGCTTCTTAGTCCACTAATAAGGTTTTTAAGTCTCCTGGTGGGCTAATTGAGAAGGTTAATCCCGATGATGCGAAGCTAGGAGAAGGCCAGTACCCTTGCGGGTGCTGGCTCTTTACTCATCATTATCATCCCCCCATAGTGGCCCATGAGGGCAGATTGAGTCAAGCTAATAATGTTAGGGATTCCTGACACGAGGAGCAAAACACTACTAGGCAAAAACAAATCCATATTGCTGAAATGGAGGGAAGTGTTATGTCGAAGGCAACTGTTAATCAAGCAATTATCAACTGTGTATATGTAAACCGCACAGAAAAAACGGCTATTCTCAAAATTGACTTTATGGGACAATGGCGGGAGCGAGTCGTTGAGGTGGGCGAAGAGTTTTGTTTTAACGCTCCTGAAGGGGGATACTTAGATATTTTTACCTATGAGATGGCTGCGATGATTCTGGAGCATAGAATTCCTTGCCGAGAATTGGCGATATAAGGAAAGGATCGTCTGATTAAGGTCTTGCCAAAATTATTATTTCTTATTAGCTTAAAAATGTTAGAATCTATACAAAAAACACAATCTCCTTTAGCTTTGGCCCCTGCGTTGGCAGCTGCCATTAAACGAGGCGAAGAAGCGAAGAAGCGGTTCCTATCTAAGCAAGGCGGAACCTTAACCAGCGCTGAGGTTTGTAGTGTTTTAGCCTGTAGTTCTTTGGAATTAGAAACTATGAGGCTCAATCATCAGGTCTTAGGTTTATCTGTCAACGAGGAATTAGTTTATCCTGCTTGGCAATTTATTGATGGCAAAGTTTTGTCAGGTTTAGACCAAGTGTTAGCCGTCCTAAAAGAAGATGGTGCTTGGACACAAATGCTCTTTCTGCTTACGGGTGATATTCGTTTAGAGGGAGCAACCCCGCTAGAAAAACTCCAAAAGGGAGAAATCGAGCCAGTGGTTTTGGCCGCTAAGTGCTACGGGAGTCATAGCGCGGCATAGAAATCTTTTTAGAATTAGAAGTGATCGCACTTTAGTGTTGGCCGACTTAACGGGGCCGGCCCTTGTTCGCATAGGAATAGATGCCCGCATTTCTTCCGGTGATTATGAATATTGTCGGACTTGGGGGCAGGCAATTTGGGAACATCCCCAAGCAGTAGATGGGATTAGATACCGTTCTCGTCATGATGATAGTGTCTATTCCGTTGGGCTTTTTGATCGGGTTAGAAACCATTTGCAAGAAGACAACTTAGGTAATTTATACGATGATAATTCATCCTGTTTAGGTGAAATTTTGGAGCATTATGATTATGCTCTTATTCAAGAATAAGTATATTTTTGCAATTAGACGCAATCTCCCCTATTCAGAACGGCCAAGTGTTAGGGAATTTTCTGTTAAGTTAATAGCAGCCCACTCGTCGCAAAACTTCACTGATCACTGATTACTGATCACTGATTACTGATCACTGATCCTCTTGCCCTATTTTGGTAAAATCAACTATAATGGGGAGAAGTTAATCTTTGCCAAGCTTGAGCAGACTTAAACCAATCCCTCAGTGAGCAAGCAATTGAATCCTATGCTTAAAATTGCCCTTTTTGGAACCAGTGCCGATCCTCCTACTGCCGGTCATCAAGCCATACTAAAATGGTTATCGGAACAGTACGATATTGTTGCAGTTTGGGCTGCCGATAATCCCTTTAAAAATCATCAAACCAGTCTCGAACATCGTCTGAGGATGTTAAATTTGCTCATCCGGGATATTCAACCCCCAAGGGATAATATACAACTGCGACGAGAATTAAGCGATCGACGTAGCTTAATTAGTGTGGAAAAAGCGCAAACAATTTGGGGAGAACAGGAGGAATATACCCTAGTCATTGGTTCCGATTTAGCTGGACAAATTAGGCACTGGTATCGCAGCCAAGAATTACTAGAAAAAGTCAAAATTCTCGTGATTCCTCGTCCCGGTTATCCTATTAATCAAGATGATATTGAACAACTGCAAACATTAGGGGGTGATTGTCTGATTGCCGATGTATTTGCTCCGGCTGTATCCTCAACAGATTATCGAGAAAAAGGCGATAAACAGGCTGTTCCTGCACCGATTAAAGATTATATCGAAGGTCAAAAACTTTACGCATGAAACCGCAAAATACCCTAGCTAATAAATCTCTAGCTGATTTTAAAGTGGGAGTTGATAACGTGATCTTTTCCGTTGATACCCAATTAAATCGGCTGCTGGTGCTTCTGATTAAACGACGGGAAGAACCCTTTAGTAATTACTGGAGTTTACCCGGAACTTTAGTTAGAAATGGGGAATCACTGGAAACGGCAGCCTATCGAATTTTAGCCGAGAAAATTAGCGTCAATAATCTCTATCTAGAACAGTTATATACTTTTGGCAGTCCAGAGGTAGATTCCCCGGCAGCATCCGCGAGTTTTGGGAAACGTTATCTATCGGTGAGTTACTTCGCTTTAGTGCGGTTTGAAGAAGCAAAGTTAATCACTGAACGGGATTATAATATCACTTGGTATATGATTGATAAAGTGCCAGATTTAGCCTTTAATCACGGTCAAATTTTGGAATATGGCTGGCAAAGATTACGCAATAAAGTAGAGTATAGTCCCGTCGCTTTTGAGGTTTTACCAGAATTATTTACTTTAAATGATCTTTATCAATTTTATGAGACAATTTTAGGTAAAAATTTTAGTGATTATTCTAACTTCAGAAATCGGCTATTGAAATTAGGATTTCTCAAGGATATGGGTTTAAAAGTCTCTCGTGGTGCCGGTCGTCCTGCTAGTTTATATCGCTTTGATGAAAAAGCTTTTGGTCCCTTTAAAGAGCAACCGTTAGTTTTTGTTTAAATAGGAAAAAATATGAGAATTGCTATCGCTCAATTAAATCCCATTGTTGGAGATATCGAAGGAAATGCCCAAAGAATTTTAGAGGCCGCTCAAACGGCATTTAATCAGGGAGCAGAATTACTTTTAACTCCGGAATTATCCCTCTGTGGTTATCCTCCCAGAGACTTATTATTAAATCTGGGTTTTGTGGAGAAAATGTCTCAACAATTGCAATTATTGTCCCAACAATTACCAGAAAAATTAGCCGTCTTAGTCGGTTTTGTCGAAAAAAATCCCTCGGCAACGGTCAGAGGAGAAAAGCCGTTATTTAATAGCATAGCTTTGTTAAAAAGTCAAGAGATTAAACAAATTTTTACTAAACGTTTATTGCCTACCTACGATGTTTTTGATGAGGATCGTTACTTTGCTTCTGGGAAAGAAAGTCAATATTTTCAACTAACAGAAAATAATGTAAAAATCGGTGTAACTATCTGTGAAGATGTTTGGAATGATGAACAATTTTGGGGTCAACGTCAATACGCAGTTAATCCCATCGCCGATTTAGCTAATTTAGGAGTGGATTTAATCGTTAATCTTTCCGCTTCTCCCTACAGTGTCGGTAAGCAAAAATTGCGAGAATCTTTATTATCCCATAGTGCCACTAGATATAATTTACCTATAGTTTATGTCAATCAAGTGGGAGGTAATGATGATTTAATTTTTGATGGTGATAGCGTTGCTTTTAACCGACAAGGAGAAGTGATTTATCGCGCCCAAGCATTTACTTCTAGCCTAGAGTTGATCGAGTTTAATCAGGATTTGTTACCCGCAGTTATTCATCCTTTACCCGTCGATGAAGATGAGGAAATTTATCGAGCTTTAGTCTTAGGAGTGCGAGATTATGTGCAGAAATGCGGTTTTAAACGGGTAATTTTCGGCTTGAGTGGTGGCATTGATTCCAGTTTAGTTGCCGCTATTGCCAGCGACGCATTAGGTAAAGAAAATGTTCTCGCTGTGATGATGCCTTCTCCCTATAGTTCCGACCATTCCATTAGCGATGCAGTGGCTTTAGTTAATAATTTAGGTATCAAAAGTGAGAAGTTAGCAATTCAAGAAATTATGACCGCTTATGATCAACTTTTAGATGGTCTTTTCGCGGGGACTGATTTCGGTATTGCTGAAGAAAATCTTCAGTCACGCATTCGCGGTAATTTATTGATGGCTCTCTCTAATAAATTCGGTCATTTACTATTATCCACTGGCAATAAATCAGAAATGGCGGTGGGATATTGCACCCTTTACGGTGATATGAATGGTGGTTTAGCAGTGATTGCCGATGTGCCGAAAACCCGCGTTTATTCCCTCTGTCGCTGGTTAAATCGGCACGGGGAAATTATTCCCCTCAATGTGATTAATAAAGCTCCTAGTGCTGAATTAAAACCCAATCAGAAGGATCAAGATTCTTTACCTCCCTACGAGATTTTAGATGCTATTTTAGCACTATTAATCGATCGCCATCAATCCGCCGAACAAATTATCGCCGCCGGTTTTGAGCCTGAAATTGTGCAGAAAGTGATTAAATTAGTTAAAAATGCCGAATTTAAGCGCAAACAAGCTCCCCCGGTCCTAAAAATTAGCGATCGCGCTTTTGGCACTGGTTGGCGAATGCCTATCGCTAGTCGCTGGGGTTAGAGGGGTTTTTCAGTTATCAGTTATCAGTTATCAGTTATCAGTTATCAGTTATCAGTTATCAGTTATCAGTTATCAGTTATCAGTTATCAGTTATCAGTTATCAGTTATCAGTTATTAGTTATTAGTTATTAGTTATTAGTTATAGTCATTTCAATTAAGATTGAGAATATAAATGCCAGAGTTCATAAGGTTTTCATCGGTCTAGAGTGGATCAGAATTATCTGAAATGACTATATCAGATGTGAGTTATCACTAACCCAGGCGGGCGTTGGGTTTCATACTTCAACCCAACCTACGTTCTGATTACTGATCACTGTTTACTGATTACTGTTCACTGAAAGGGGTATTCGTGAGAGAGGAAGGGTAAGGGGATTAATTCTCCTGTTGCCTCGCCGATTTGTACTTTTAAACCCTCTCCTCCCGCTTTTGTTTTCACATAACCCAAGCCAAAATCCTCCAGCACACTGGTGAGTAAACCGACTTTTTGCGCTTCTAAAATAATCGGGGTATTGCTGGGGACGGGTTGGCTGAGTTTTATGCCCCAAAGTCTTTGTTTTACGCCTTTATAGGTGTTAAGACGGGCGATAGTTTCTTGACCAATATAACAACCCTTATCAAAGACAATCGCTCGCCATAAACCGGCCTCTAAAGGGTTATAATCTTCGGTTAATTCTCGATCGACTGCCGGTCGGCCCTGATGGATTCTCAGGTATTCCCACACCTGCTCATCTGCGGGAGTAACGCCATTTTTAATTAAATTTTCCCAGAGGGGACCGGCTTCGGCGGCGGCAACGATTAAAGTATATCCGGGTAGGTCTAAGCCGGTGCCGACGGCTACTCTCAGGGGGGGGTCAGAAAGGAGATAATGACTATGCTGCACCCCCGTTAAAATATGCTCTGGAATGGCGATTTTTTGCAGGTATTGCCCGCTTTCAGTACCGATTAGGCTGAAAATGCCAAAATTATCGGTTAAGTCGCTAATTTCCACTTTATCGAAGGGGAAAATATAGCGATCGATCAATTCCAGTAAAAATTGACGACGTTGGGGAGAAACGAGGATGAGGAGGGAATCATCGCCGGCGTAAACTGTGACAAAATCGAGGGTACGACCGGTAGAGTTAAGGAAAATTGTCTCACAACCCTGACCCGGTTTCAGGCGATCGATCGCGTTACTGGTTTGATTGTGGAGAAAACGCAGTCGGTCCTGGCCTTTTAATTCTAATAAACCCCAATCGGAGCGATCGATTAAAATTGTTTGGGATGCTAAACTTTGGGGATCATTGTGGTAATCTTTGAGAAAATTAGCGGCATACTCTGCCTTGATCGTTTCTAAATCTGCTTTCATTGGGGTAAATTAGCGAATAATCGGTTAATAATGCGCTCGGTTTTCGTTTCCAAACTCTGCCAATCTAGTTCACCGGTGGGATCGAGGAGACTGGTATCGATGGTGACGCTCTCTCCTTCATCGGTGGGATAATCGAGAAAACAGACTTGAAAACAAAGTTCCCAAATATTTACAGTAACGGAGCGATCGAGATAAGTCAAACAGAGCAGATAACTGGGATAGGGATCTTGAATTTCTGTATAAGTTCCTTTCCAGAGGGAATTTTCTAACTGTTTACGCAGATTATCCAGCACCCGAATAAATGCCGGCTGCATTAATAATTGTGCCTGTTCCCAAGCGGTAATATCTTTAAATTTTGGATTCATCTTATCAGTGATCAGTTATCAGTTATCAGTTATCAGATTTGAGGATTAAGTGATAAAGGCAGTTATCAGATTTGAGGATTAAGTAGGTAGGCACAATTATTTGTAGGATGGGTTAGCGGTAGCGTAACCCATGCGGGCGTTGGGTTTCATGCTTCAACCCAACCTACGTTTATTTTATATTTAATTCCACCCACCTACTTAAGTGATAACGGCATGAACAGTGCTGTCTTTTCACTGTTTACTGTTTACTGTTTACTGATCACTGGTTACTGTTTACTGATAACTGATAACTGATTTAAGCTGTTACTAGGGTTGCTTCCTTAGCTGCCATCATTTTCATCAGGTCTAACATCCGGCAGGAGTAACCCCACTCGTTATCGTACCAAGAGACGACCTTAAAGAAATTGGCATTAAGTTGAATGCCTGCTTTAGCATCAAAGATACTGGAACGGGGGTCAGTGATAAAGTCACTCGATACCACTTCCTCATCGGTATAACCGAGGATACCTTTCATCGGTCCTTCGCTGGCGGCTTTCATAGCGGCGCAGATTTCCTCGTAACTGGTGGCTTTTTCGGTTTTAAAGGTTAAATCCACCGCCGAAACGTTGGGAGTTGGTACACGGAAGGCCATACCGGTTAATTTGCCTTTTAGGGAAGGAATAACTAGGGTTACTGCTTTGGCTGCTCCCGTGGAGGAGGGGATAATATTTTGACCAGCACCGCGACCACCGCGCCAATCTTTTTTCGATGGACCATCGACGGTGGGTTGAGTGGCGGTCATCGAGTGTACCGTGGTCATTAATCCTTCCGCTAGTCCGAAGTTATCGTTAATAACTTTGGTGATCGGGGCTAAACAATTGGTGGTACAACTAGCGTTAGAGACGATCAGATCTTTAGCGGGATCGTACTCATTATCGTTAACGCCTAGTACAATGGTACGAATCTTGTCGGGATCTTTGGTGGGTGCGGAGATAACCACCCGTTTGGCCCCTGCTTCTAGGTGTTTTCCTGCTCCTTCGGCGGTGGTAAATAAACCGGTGGACTCGACCACATAATCGGCCCCGGTTGCACCCCAGGGCAGTTGAGCAGGGTCTTTAATCGAGTAACAGGGGATAAACTTACCATCCACGACGATGCCATCTTCTTTCGCTTCTACCGTACCCTGAAAACGTCCGTGGGTGGAGTCGTATTTGAGCAGATAGGCAATATTATCGGAGGGAACCAGATCATTTATACCAACAAACTCGAAATCAGGATTTTGGATACCCGCCCTAAAAACGAGGCGACCGATACGACCGAATCCGTTGATGGCGACTCTTACTTTTGTCATGAAAAAAACTCCTTTGCAGCTGCGATAAGCTTAGGCACGATCAAGAAAAAACAATCCGAGAATTGATTAGCCTGTAGAGAATCACTATATATGCTAATCAGCTTTTATTGATCGCTAGATGAAGTATAGAAAGATTTTAAGTTTCAGTGCTTCCAAGATAAAAAATAATAAATTTTCTACCCTAGTCTTCCCCGCCACCGGCATCGAGAAAACCTGATTAGACCCTTGCCGACCAACGAAAATATGATTATATAGCCTTTTGGGAAAAGTTGACATTAAAAAATAATTAAAAGCTTTCTGAGAATTTGTGGATTCC